>NZ_JBEPKB010000005.1:0-289446 GCF_040496055.1 Agromyces zhanjiangensis
CATGCTGCCCTACGTCGTCACGATCCTCGCCGTCGCCGGATTCGTCGGCAAGGTCCGCGGACCCGCCGCAGCCGGCAAGCCCTACATCAAAGCCTGACCGAGGAGCGTCACCGATGACCGACCACCAGTCGACCGACTGGGGCCACCTTCGCGAGATCGCCCGCGAGGCGATGGCGAAGGCGTACGTCCCGTACTCCCAGTTCCCCGTGGGCGCCGCGGCCATCGCCGACGACGGCCGCGTCGTGAGCGGGTGCAACGTCGAGAACGCGTCGTACGGCGTGACCCTCTGCGCGGAGTGCTCGCTCGTCTCGGCGCTCGTCATGTCGGGCGGCGGCAAGCTCGTCGCCTTCACCTGCGTGGACGGGCACGGCAACGTCCTGATGCCGTGCGGCCGCTGCCGCCAGCTCCTCTACGAGCACTCGGCCGAGGGCATGGTGCTCGAGACCGTCTCGGGGCTGAAGACCATCGATGAGGTGCTGCCCGACGCGTTCGGTCCGCGACAGCTCGCCGAGTACCGAGGAGAGAGCTCATGAACGCCGTCGAGGCCTTCGACGCCGTCGACCTGATCCGCACCAAGCGCGATCGAGGCGAATTGTCCACCGACCAGATCGACTGGCTGGTCGACGCGTACACGCGCGGCTACGTCGCCGACGAGCAGATGTCGGCGATGGCCATGGCGATCTTCCTCAACGGGATGAGCCGCCGTGAGATCCGCGACATGACGATGGCGATGCTCGCCTCGGGCGAGCGCCTGGACTTCTCGGCGCTCGGCAAGCCGACGACCGACAAGCACTCGACGGGCGGCGTCGGCGACAAGATCACGCTGCCGCTGATGCCGCTGGTCGCCTCGTTCGGCGTGGCCGTCCCGCAGCTCTCGGGGCGGGGCCTCGGGCACACCGGCGGCACGCTCGACAAGCTGGAGTCCTTCCCCGGCTGGCGCGCCGAGCTCTCCAACGAGGAGGTGTTCGCCCAGCTGCGCGACGTGGGCGGCGTCATCTGCGCCGCCGGCGCCGGGCTCGCCCCGGCCGACAAGAAGCTCTACGCGCTGCGCGACATCACGGGCACGGTCGAGGCCATCCCGCTCATCGCGTCGTCGATCATGTCGAAGAAGATCGCCGAGGGCACGGGCGCGCTCGTGCTGGACGTGAAGTTCGGGTCGGGCGCGTTCCTGAAGGACATCGAGCGCTCGCGCGAGCTGGCGCGCACGATGGTCGAACTCGGCGAGGACGCCGGGGTCGCGACCTCGGCGCTCCTGACGAACATGAACGTGCCGCTCGGGCTCACGATCGGCAACGCGAACGAGGTCCGCGAGTCCGTCGAGGTGCTCGCCGGCGGCGGGCCGGCCGATGTGCGCGAGCTCACGATCGCGCTCGCGCGCGAGATGCTCGAGCTCGCCGGGGTCGCGGACGCCGACGTGGAGCGGGCGCTGGACGACGGCCGCGCGATGGACACGTGGCGCGCCTCGATCCGCGCCCAGGGCGGCGACCCCGACGCCCCCATGCCCGTCGCCAAGGAGCAGCACGTCGTGACGGCCGATCGCGACGGCGTCCTCCTCCGGCAGGACGCGCTGTCGTTCGGCATCGCCGCCTGGCGCCTGGGCGCGGGTCGCGCGCGCAAGGAGGACCCGGTGCAGCACGCGGCCGGCATCGACCTGCACGCGAAGCCCGGAGACGAGGTCCGCGCCGGCCAGCCGCTGTTCACGCTGCACGCCGACCAGCCCGCTCGCTTCGCGCGCGCCCTCGAATCCGTCGAGGGGGCGTGGGAGATCGGCGACGCCGGCGCGGAGGTCCAGGACGGCGGCCCGCTCATCGCGGAGCGCATCGGGCGCTGACGGCGAGCCGGTCCGCCGTGCGCGGCTGCCCGTCGCGTGCCGTCGTACGCAGGGATTTCCCTGCGTCGATCCGCGCGCACGCCGCTATCGTGGTGGGGTGGACACGCACGCGACCGAATACCGGATCGAGGGAGACGGCACCGACATCCGGTCGCTGCCGAAGATCTCGCTGCACGATCACCTCGACGGCGGCCTGCGGCCGCAGACCGTCATCGAGCTCGCCGATGAGGTCGGGTTCGAGCTCCCCGAGACCGAGGCCGATGATCTCGGTCGATGGTTCGCCGACCAGTCCGACTCGGGTTCGCTCGTCGAGTACCTGAAGACGTTCGACGTGACCACCGCGGTCATGCAGACGCGCGACGGCCTGGCGCGCGTCGCCCGCGAGTTCGTCAACGACCTCGCCGAGGACGGCGTGATCTACGGAGAGGTCCGCTGGGCGCCGGAACAGCACCTCACGCGGGGACTCTCGCTCGACGAGGCCGTGGAGGCGGTGCAGGCGGGCCTCGAGCAGGGCGTCGACGACGTGCGGCGCCAGGGGGCCCGCATCCGAGTCGGCCAGCTCATCACCGCGATGCGGCACGCCGACCGCGGACTCGAGATCGCTGAGCTCGCCGTGCGTCACCGCGATCGCGGCGTCGTCGGCTTCGACATCGCGGGTGCCGAGGCGGGCTTCCCGCCGAGCCGGCACCGCACCGCGTTCGACTTCCTCGCGACCCGCTTCATGCCCGTCACGGTCCACGCCGGCGAGGCCGACGGCCTCGAGTCGATCCGGAGCGCCCTGTTCGACGGGCGTGCGCTCCGCCTCGGCCACGGCGTGCGACTCGCGGAGGACCTCACCATCGAGCGGCAGGACGACGAGAACACGTACGTCTCCCTCGGCCCGATCGCGCAGTGGGTGCGCGACCGCGAGATCGCCCTCGAGACGAGCCCGTCCTCGAACCTGCAGACCGGCGCCATCGCGGCGTGGGGAGACGAGCTCGTCGACCATCCCTTCGACCTGCTCTACCAGCTCGGGTTCCGCGTCACCGTCAACACCGACAACCGCCTCCAGTCGGGCACGTCGCTCACCCGCGAGCTCGCCCTGCTCTCCGATGCGTTCGGCTACGACCTCGATGACTTCGAGGTCTTCCAGCTGAACGCCGCCGCGGCGGCGTTCCTTCCGCTCGACGACCGCGAGGACCTCGTCGAGCAGATCCAGGACGGCTTCGACGAGGCCTGACCCGATCCTCGGCGCGGGCCCGCCGCCGCAGCCCGGACGGACGCCGCTCCCACCACGACACCAGAACCACCCGCTGAACGGACATCGATGACCCTCCCTCCGCTTCCCGACGACGCGATCGTGCTGCGGGCCGACGTCGCCGACTGGCGCGCCGCCATCCGCGCCGCAGGGCATGCGCTGGCGCGGTCCGGGGCGACGCGTCCGGACTACACCGATCGCATGATCGACGTGCTGGTGGAGTTCGGCGCCTACATCGTGATCGCGCCGGGGCTCGCCCTCGCGCACGCCCGACCCGGGCCCGACGTGCGCCGGAGCGGCCTGTCGGTCGTGACCCTCGCCGAGCCCGTCGCGTTCGGCCATCCGCACAACGATCCGGTTCGGGTCGTCCTCGGCCTCGCCGTCTCCAACGCCGAGGAGCACGTCGCGAGCGTCGCCGACCTCGCGAACGTGTTCAACGAGCGCGACGCCATCGACCGCATCGCCGCCGCCGAGACGCCGGCCGAGGTCCGAGCGGTCCTGCGCGTCGCCGCCGACGGTGGCAGTCCGGCGACGGATGCCGCCGGGGCCCCGTCATGAGGATCGTCGCGGTCTGCGGTGTCGGCGTGGGGACGTCGGCCATCCTCAAGGGCAACGCCGAGCGAGCGCTCGACCGGCTCGGGCTCACCGCCGACGTCTCGGCGAGCGGTCTCGCCGGACTCCGAGAGGTCGCCGCCGATGCCCAGGTGGTGCTCACCTCGACTGAGCTCGCCGACCGCGTCCGCGAGGAACTCGGCCGCACGTGGGCGGAGATCATCGAGGTCGAGAACTACTTCGACGTCGAGGAGATCGGCCGGAAGCTCGACGCGTCGCTGGGCTGATCGCCGACGCGGCCGAGGCGGGCCGGCATCGCAGGCGCGGGATCGCTCGGGTGCGTCAGGCGACGAGCGCGCGCATCCCGGCCTCCAGGCGGGCGACGGCGTCGGACGCCGCAGCGCGACGCTCCTCAAGCGAGCCTTCGGTCGCCGCGGCGTCGATGTACACCTTGAGCTTCGGCTCGGTGCCGCTCGGGCGCACCATCACGCGCGCACCGCCCTCGAAGACGAGGCGGAGCACGTCCGACGGCGGGTACCCGTCGACCCCGGCAGCGAGATCGTCGATCCGCTCGACCCGGATGCCGCCCACCTCCGACGGCGGCCCGGCTCGCAGCCGAGCCATGACGTCGGCGATGCGCGAGAGGTCGGTCACGCGGATCGACACCTGGCTGGAGTCGAAGCGCCCGAAGCGCAGGGCGAAGTCGTCGAGGTGGTCGGCGATCGTGCGGCCCTCGGCGGCGAGGCGGGCTGCGAGCGAGAGGAACGCGACCGCCGCGGAGATGCCGTCCTTGTCGCGGACGGTGCCGGGGTTCACGAGGTAGCCCAGTGCCTCCTCGAACCCGAACACCAGCGCGGGGGCGCGCGAGATCCACTTGAACCCGGTGAGCGTCGCCCGGAAGTCGAGCCGGTGCGCGCGCGCCACCGCTTCGAGCCCTGGGGAGGAGACGATCGAACACGCGAGCGTGCCGTTCGAGCCCGCGGCCGCTTCGGCGACCTGCCAGCCGAGCAGCAGCCCGACCTCGTTGCCCGTCAGCCGGCGGTAGCCCTCGGGTTCGGCCGCGTCCGGGATCGCGACGGCGAGGCGGTCGGCGTCGGGGTCGTTCGCGATGATGAGGTCGGCGCCCGCGGCTCGCGCCGCCGCGAAGGACAGGTCCATCGCGCCGGGCTCCTCCGGGTTGGGGAAGGACACGGTGGGGAAGCGGCCGTCGGGCTCGATCTGCTCCGCGACGAGCGACGGCGCGTCGAAGCCGGCGGCCTCGAGTACGCGTCGCATCGTCTCCCAGCCGACGCCGTGCATGGCGGTGTAGACCACGCGCGGCTGCGCGGACGGGGCGGATGCCACGGCGGCCGTCGCGGCCACGTATGCGTCGACGACGGATTCGTCGGCCGTCTCGAAGGCGCCGCGCGGGAGCTCGGTGACCGGCGTCGTGGCGGCGACCCGGTCGATCTGCGAGGCGATCTCGGCGTCGGCGGGCGCGACGATCTGCGAGCCCTGGTCGGCGCCGCCGAGGTAGACCTTCATGCCGTTGTCGTTCGGCGGGTTGTGCGACGCGGTGATCATCACGCCGGCGCTCGTGTCGAGGTGCCGGACGGCGAACGCCAGCACGGGGGTCGGGAGCAGTCGGGGGAGCAGGATCGACCGCACGCCCGCGCCTGCCATCACCTCGGCGACGTCGCGCGCGAACGCCTCGGAGTTGCGTCGACCGTCGTAGCCGACGACCACGCTCGGCTCAGCGGCATCCGTCGACCGCTCGAGCAGGTGGGCGGCGAGGCCGGCCGCGCCCTGCGACACCAGCACGCGGTTCATCCGGTTCGGGCCGGCGGCGATCTCGCCGCGCAGTCCCGCGGTGCCGAAGGCGAGCCGCGCGTCGAAGCGATCGGCCAGGTCGGCGGATGCCGCGGCATCCGCCTCGCGCACGCGCGCGACGATCGCGGCGAGTTCCTCGCGGGTCTCGGGGTCGGGATCCTGTGCGATCCACGCCTCGGCGAGGGCGATGCGGTCGGCGTCGGTGAGTTCTGGCATCCGTTGCCTTCTCTCTCGGGTGCGGTGGGCGGCGGCCCGGTCGCGCGGACGTTCCGGTGTTCGGTTCTGCGGTGTCGTGGGCGGGCTAGGGCTGGATCGCCGCGACGACCTTCGCCAGCAGGTCGGAGATCCTGGCCTCGGCGTTGCGGCCTGCCTCGATGACCTCCTCGTGGCTGAGGGGCGTGGTCTGGATGCCCGCAGCCAGGTTCGTGATGAGCGACATCCCGAGCACCTCCATGCCGGCCTGCCGCGCCGCGATGGCCTCGAGTGCCGTCGACATGCCGACGATGTGCCCGCCGATGGCCTTCGCCATCTGCACCTCGGCCGGCGTCTCGTAGTGCGGGCCGCGGAACTGCACGTACACGCCCTCGTCGAGCGACGGGTCGATGCCCTTCGCGACGGCGCGGAGCCGCGACGAGTACAGGTCGGTGAGGTCGACGAACGTCGCGCCCTCGAGCGGCGAGTCGGCCGTGAGGTTGATGTGGTCGCTGATCAGCACGGGGCTGCCGGGCGTCCAGTGCTCCTTGATGCCCCCGGCGCCGTTGGTCAGGATCATCGTCGTCGCCCCCGCGGCCGCTGCGGTGCGGACCGAGTGGACGACCCGGCGCACGCCGTGTCCCTCGTAGTAGTGCGTGCGCGCGCCGATCACGAGTGCTCGCCGGCCGTCGGGCAGCGCGACCGAGCGGAGCGTGCCGACGTGGCCCTCGAGGGCCGGCTTCGAGAACCCGGGCACCTCGCTCGCGGCGATCGTGTGCGTGGTCTCGCCGATGAGCTCGGCGGCGGCGCCCCAGCCCGAGCCGAGCGTGAGTGCGACGTCATGGCGCTCGACGCCCGTGAGCTCCGCGATGCGCGCGGCCGCGTCGCGTGCGACGGCGAACGGGTCGGCGGAGGGGTCGTCGAGCGGATTCTGCTGCTGCATCCCCTCATCGTACGCAAGGGGCGGATGCCGCGGCAGGGCGTGCGCGCCGGCGTGCTCGTCTGCGCGCGCCATCCGCTCGCCCGCCCGCGTTCGCGCGCCCGCCCGCGTTCGCGCGCCCGCCCGCGTTCGCGCGCCCGCCCGCGCGTACGCGAGAATGGTCGCCATGCACACCACCTTCGAGCGCACCCAGAGGATCGCCGTACTCGGAGGTGGACCCGGCGGGTACGAGGCCGCCCTCGCCGCCGCACAGCTCGGGGCCGAGGTCACGCTCGTCGAGCGCGCCGGCGTCGGCGGCTCGGCCGTGCTCACCGACGTCGTTCCCTCGAAGTCCCTCATCGCCACGGCCGAGGCGTCGAACGCCGTGAAGGAGGCCGCCGACCTCGGCGTGCAGTTCTTCGCGCGCGGCGGCGACGCGAAGGCCGTGAAGCCGGATGTCGCGATCAACCTCCAGGCCGTGAACAAGCGCCTGCTCGGCCTCGCGGCGCAGCAGTCCGAGGACATGCGCACGAACCTGCTCGACGCCGGGGTGCGCCTCGTCCAGGGCGAGGGGCGACTCGACGGGCCGAACGCGATCATCGTCGCGACCGCGAAGGGCGGCACCGACTTCGACCGCATCGACGCCGACACGCTCGTCATCTCGACCGGCGCGACCCCGCGCGTGCTCCCGTCCGCCGTCCCCGACGGCGAGCGCATCCTGACGTGGACCGAGCTCTACGCGCTGAAGCAGGTGCCCGAGCACCTCATCGTCGTCGGCTCCGGTGTGACCGGGGCCGAGTTCGCGTCGGCGTACCGCGCGCTCGGTGCGAAGGTCACGCTCGTCTCCAGCCGCGAGCACGTGCTGCCCGGCGAGGACGCCGACGCTGCCGCGGTGATCGAGAAGGTGTTCAAGCGCAACGGCATGAAGGTGCTCTCGAAGTCGCGCGCCGACTCGGTCGTCGTCGACGGCGACGGGGTGCTCGCGACGCTCTCCGACGGTCGCGAGGTGCGCGGGTCGCACTGCCTGATGGCGGTCGGCTCGGTCCCGAACACGGCCGACCTCGGCCTCGAGGAGGCCGGCGTGCAGCTCGCCGAGTCGGGCCACATCCGCGTCAACCGGGTCGCGCGCACCTCGATGCCGAACATCTACGCGGCAGGGGACTGCACGACCTTCCTGCCGCTGGCCTCCGTCGCCTCGATGCAGGGGCGCACCGCCGTGTTCCACGCGATGGGCGACATCGTGAACCCGCCGGAGAACCGCAACATCACCTCGAACATCTTCACCCAGCCCGAGATCGCGACGGTCGGCTGGACCGAGAAGGAGATCGACGAGGGCGTCGTGCCCGGGACGATCTACAAGCTCCCGCTCGCGTCGAACCCGCGGGCGAAGATGATGGGCATCCGCGACGGGTTCGTGAAGCTGTTCGCCTCGGCCGGGTCGGGCGCGATCATCGGTGGCGTGATCGTGGCGCCGAAGGCGTCCGAGCTGATCTTCCCGCTCGCGCTGGCCGTCGAGCACCGGCTCACGGTCGACCAGTTCGCCGAGGCGTTCCCGGTCTACCCGTCGCTCACGGGGTCGTTGACCGACGCTGCGCGAGCGATGCACGTCGTGCGATAGCGCGCGCCGATCCGGCACTCAGGGGTCCTCGGCGATTCGACCCCTCGGCCGCGTGCCGGAAGGCGCCGGCGCGCGACGCGTCGTCGGTTGCGCGCCGTTGGCCTGCGCGTCCGCGGCCTACGCGTCGGCGATCGAGAGCAGGAGGTGGCCGCTCGAGACGGTCGTGCCGGGCTCGGCGTTGACCAGGCCGATGACGCCGTCCTTGTGCGCCACGATGGGCTGCTCCATCTTCATGGCCTCGAGCACGAGCACGAGGTCGCCCTTGACGACCTTGTCGCCCTCGGCGACCGCGACCTTGACGACGGTCGCCTGCATCGGCGCCGTCACGGCGTCGCCGGTCGACGTGTCGACGGCGTGGTGCGCGGCGCGGCGTCGCGGTGCGGGGCCGCGCGAGCCGTTCGTCGACGGTGCGCCCGCGAGGCGCTTCGGCAGCGACACCTCGATGCGGCGGCCGTCGACCTCGACCACGAGGGCGGTGCGGGCGCCGGGGCCCTTGGTCTCCGCGAGTTCACCGGTCCACGGCTCGAGCTGGTTGTCGTACTCGGTCTCGATCCACCGCGTGTACACAGAGAAGGGCTCGTCGCCCTCCGGGGCGAAGGCCGCGTTGCGGACGATGTCGCGGTGGAAGGGGAGCACGGTCGGCAGGCCGGCCACGTCGAACTCGTCGAGGGCGCGGCGTGCGCGCTCGAGCGCGTCCTTGCGGGTCGCGCCGGTGACGATGAGCTTCGCGAGCAGCGAGTCGAACGCGCCCGAGATCTCGTCGCCGCTGGTCACGCCGGAGTCGACGCGGACGCCGGGGCCGCCGGGGAAGCGGAGCTGGTGGATGGGGCCGGGCGCGGGCAGGAAGTTGCGGCCCGGGTCCTCGCCGTTGATGCGGAACTCGAAGGAGTGGCCGGTCGTCACCGGGTCGTCGTAGTCGAGCGTGCCGCCCTCGGCGAGGCGGAACTGCTCGCGCACGAGGTCGAGGCCGGTGACCTCCTCGGAGACGGGGTGCTCGACCTGGAGTCGCGTGTTCACCTCGAGGAACGAGACCGTGCCGTCCTGGCCGATGAGGAACTCGCACGTGCCCGCGCCGACGTAGCCGACCTCCTTGAGGATCGCCTTCGACGACTCGTACAGCAGGCGGTTCTGCTCCTCGGTGAGGAACGGCGCGGGCGCCTCCTCGACGAGCTTCTGGTGGCGGCGCTGCAGCGAGCAGTCGCGCGTGGACACCACGACGACGTTGCCGTGCTCGTCGGCGAGGCACTGGGTCTCGACGTGGCGCGGCTTGTCGAGGTACTTCTCGACGAAGCACTCGCCGCGACCGAACGCGGCGACGGCCTCGCGCGTCGCCGACTCGAAGAGCTCGGCGACCTCGCCGCGCTCGCGCGCGACCTTGAGGCCGCGACCGCCGCCGCCGAACGCGGCCTTGATCGCGACGGGCAGTCCGTGGTCGTCGACGAACTCGAGCACCTCCGCGGCATCCGCGACGGGGTTCAGGGTGCCGGGGGCGAGTGGCGCACCGACCTTCTCGGCGACGTGGCGGGCCGAGACCTTGTCGCCGAGGCGCTCGATGGCCTCGGGGGACGGTCCGATCCAGATCAGCCCGGCGGCGATGACGGCGCGGGCGAAGTCGGGGTTCTCGGCGAGGAAGCCGTAGCCGGGGTGCACGGCGTCGGCGCCCGAGCGGCGCGCGACCGAGAGGAGCTTGTCGATGACCAGGTAGGTCTCCGCGCTCGTCGAGCCGTCGAGGGCGTAGGCCTCGTCGGCGAGCTTGACGTGGCGCGCGTCGCGGTCCTGGTCGGCGTAGACGGCGACGGAGGCGAGCCCGGAGTCGCGGGCGGCGCGGATGACGCGGACGGCGATCTCGCCGCGGTTGGCGATGAGGACCTTGGTGATGCGACGCATGATGACCAAGCCTATTGGCGGATTCCCAGCCGCCCTTGGGCGGTCCACACAAAAAAGCGCTGCAGGTGTTTCGGTGAGCGACAACGAGGCGGATGCCTCCGGCCTCGGCGCGCGCCGGCGGCGCCCCGCACCAACCCTCCGGCGGCCGCGCCGGGCGCGGGAGTTCAGCGCCTGCCGAGGTCCCAGAGGTCGATCCAGTCGACGCCGAGCTCCCGGACGAGGTCGCGCAGCGTCGACAGCGAGAGCCCGACGACGGTGGACGGGTCGCCGTCGACGGATCGGATGAACGGACCCCCCAGGCTGTCGACGGTGAACGCGCCGGCCACCGCGAGCGGCTCTCCCGTGGCGATGTACGCGTCGATCTCCGCGTCGTCGAGGCTGGCGAACTCGACCACCGCGGACGCCGGGCGACCGACCGCGCCGCGCGCCGCGCCGCCCCGGTGGTCGATGACCCAGTGGCCCGACCAGAGCACGCCGGAGCGCCCGTTCTGCCCCGCCCACCGTTCGCGCGCGACCTCCGGGCGGTGCGGCTTGCCGTGCAGCACGCCGTCGACGAGGAACGCCGAGTCGCCGCCCAGGATCAGGCCGTCGATGGGCGAGCCGTCGACGTCGTGTCCGGCGATCGCCTCGGCCTTGCGCTGCGCGAGCAGCTGCACGAGCTCGTGCGGGGCGAGCGGCCCGTGCTCGGCCTCGTACGCGGCGACCGCGGCCGCCTCGTCGACGCCGGGTGCGACGAGCACGGGTTCGATGCCCGCCTGACGCAGCAGCTGACGGCGGGCGGGCGAGGTCGACGCGAGGTACAGGCGCATGCCTCCATCCTGCCGGTGCCGCTCCCTGCCCGCATTCGGCTCGGTGTGCGATGCTCGGACGATGGCCAACTCCCGTCGTCGTCCCGCCCGAGGCGCCCGCCCGGCAGGCGCTCGCCGCACGGCGCCGGCGCGCCCGGCCGAACCCGGTCCGGTGCTCGACCTCGACGTCGAGCGGATCGCGCACGGCGGCGTCGCCGTCGCCCGCCAGGAGGGCCGGGTCGTCTTCGTCGCCGACGCGATCCCGGGGGAGCGCGTGCGCGCCCGGGTGACGGACGCCGGGCACGACCGCTTCTGGCGCGCCGAGACGCTCGAGGTGCTCGACGCCTCGCCCGACCGCCGCGAACACGTCTGGGCGGAGGCATCCGTCGACCGCGCTCCCGAGGATCGCGTCGGCGGCGCCGAGTTCGGGCACATCGTGATGCGGCGGCAGCGCGAACTGAAGGCCGAGGTCCTCCGCGACGCCCTGTCGCGGATGGGCGGCGTCGAACGCGACGTCGAGGTGCGGTCGGTGGCCCCCGAGCTCGCCCCCGGCGCCGACCAGGAGTCGGGGACCGGGTGGCGCACCCGTGTGCGGCTGCACGTCGGCGCGGATGGCGCGGTCGGACCCTATGCCGCGCGCAGCCACCGGATCATCCAGGTGGGCTCGCTGCCGCTCGCCGTGGCAGAGCTCGAGACGATCGCGCCGATCGGCTCCGGCCGTCGCGCGGCCGGCACCGGATCGGGTGCCTCGGCGATCGACCTCGTCGCCCCCTCGACCGGTGCCGCGGAGCTCGTGGTCCGGGCCGCCGGGGAGCGACGCCCCGAGCATCCGCCGACGATCGTCGAACGCGTGGGCGAGCGGACGTTCACGCTCGACCGCGGCGGCTTCTGGCAGGTCCATCGGGGCGCGGCCGCGACGCTGACGCGTGCCGTGCAGGAGGCCGTCGACCCCGACCGGTTCGATCCGGAGGCGGAGAACCAGGACCTGTACGGCGGCGTCGGCCTGCTCGCGGCCGCGGTCGGCGACCGCTTCGGCGGCTCGACGCGGATCACGACCGTCGAGGCCGATCAGCGCGCGACCGAGCACGCCGGCGCCAACCTGTCAGACTGGGTCGGCGCGCGCGCCGTCTCGGACCGCGTCGACCGCTACCTCGACCGCCTCGTCGGCGAGGCGGATGCCTCGTCCCGCGGCCTCCGCGGTGCCACCGTGGTGCTCGACCCGCCGCGCGCCGGTGCGGGCCGCGCGGTCGTCGACCGCCTCGCGGAGCTGCGTCCCGCCCAGGTCGTGTACGTCGCCTGCGACCCGGTCGCGCTCGCGCGCGACGTGGCGACGTTCCGCTCCCACGGCTTCGAGCTCGAGGCCCTCGACGCGTTCGACCTCTTCCCGAACACCCATCACCTCGAGGCGGTCGCCCGATTCGCCGCTATCGTGTGAGGACGGTGGCTGACGCGTGACCGAGGTCGCGCAGGGCATCGGCACGACAGGATTCGGCCGTGACGGGGGAGTGCGCGTGACGACGGTGACGGGCGAGGCAGGCGCTGCGGTGGCCACGACGGTGGCGATCGTCGACGACCACGAGGCGGTCCGGCTCGGGCTCCGCGCCGCCTGCCGCGACGCCGGCTACGAGGTCGTCGCGGACACGGCCGACGTCCCGACGCTCCTCGCCGCGTTCGAGGACCCGGTGATCGACCCGCCGAAGGTCGTGCTGCTCGACCTCTCGCTCGGCGACGGGTCGAACGTCACCGACAACGTCCGCGCCGTGCTCGCGACCGGCAGCCAGGTCCTCGTCCACAGCATCGCCGACCGGGTCGCCGCCGTGCGCGAGGCCCTCGCGGCCGGCGCCGCCGGGGTGATCCCGAAGTCGTCGCCCACCGCGTCGGTGATCGCGGCGATCGCGACCGTCGCGCGTGGCGACGCGCTGAACAACGTCGAGTGGGCCAGTGCCATCGAGGCCGACCGCGACTTCGCCAAGGCGCAGCTCGGCCGCCGCGAGCGCGACGTCCTGCACCTGTACGCGTCGGGCCTGCCGTTGAAGCTCGTCGCCCAGCAGCTCGGCATCGCGCACTCGACCGCGCGCGAGTACCTCGACCGCATCCGCGCGAAGTACGTCGAGGTGGGCCGGCCGGCCCCGACGAAGGTCGACCTGCTGCGTCGCGCGGTCGAGGACGGCATCCTCCCGGGGCTCGATGCCGAGGCCGGGGATGCCCGCCGCTGACTGGCGGGCGAGCCGGCTCGTCCCGCGCCGTGCGGCGGTGAGCCGCGCGCAGGTCGAGACCGTCGCGGGGCGGGCACTCGGAGCGTTCGGGCTCGTGTTCGGCGCGCAGACGGTGCCGACGGCCATCGACGAGGCCCGCTTCATGGCGGACGGCTCGGGCGTGGCGATGATGGCCGTCGTGTACGGGGCGATCGCGGCGCTGGCTGCGGCGACGTTCACCCGCGTGGCGGTGCGGGCGGCGGCGCTCGCGTTCGCGACCATCTACGTCATCGCGCTCCTGGCCTGGCCGTTCCTGGTGGTCGACACGGCGGCCATGACGGGCCGGACGCCCTGGCTGTACTACCTGTGCACGGTCGCCACGACTGCGGCGGTGATCGCACTGCCGGTCGCGCCGGCCGCCGCGTACACCACCGCGGTCCCCGCGATCTACGGCGTCGTCCGGCTGAGCCCCTCGGGCGGCGGCGCAGGCGCGCTCCTCGCGGTCCTCGACACGCTCTACGCGGTGATCCTCGGGATCGTGGTGCTCGTGATCATCACCATGCTCCGGCAGGCCGCGATCGCGGTGGATGCCGCGCAGGAGGCCGCGCTCGAGCGCTACGACGCGGTGGCGCGACGGCACGCGACCGAGATCGAGCGCGTGAAGGTCGACGCCCTGGTGCACGACAGCGTCCTCACGACCCTGCTCTCGGCCGCGGCATCCCGCACGCCCGCCGAGCGAGCGCTCGCGGCGCGCATGGCCGCCGATGCGGTCCGCAGGCTCGACGAGGCCGCCGTCGAGGTCCCGGGCGTCGACGATCGCGTCGCCCTCACCGTGCTCACGCGCCGGCTCCGCGCCGGCGTCGACGGGTTCTCCGCGCCGTTCATCGTCCGCGTCGACGGCGCCGACGGCGTGGAGCTGCCGGTCGAGGCGATCGACGCGCTCTCGTCGGCCGCGATGCAGGCGATGGTGAACAGCGTGCAGCACGCCGACGGTCCGATCGGCCGGGTGCGCCGCGAGCTCGAGGTCCGCGGCGTCGGGGCGGGCGGATGCGTCATCCGCGTCATCGACAACGGGTCGGGCTTCGACCCGAGGGCGGTGCCGCCGAGCCGACTCGGGCTCCGGGTCTCGATCGAGGAGCGGATGGCGAACGAGGGCGGGTCGGCGACGATCGAGTCCACCGCCGGCGAGGGGACGACGGTGACGCTCGCATGGCCCGCGGGCGTGGAGGGGAGCGGCGCATGATCTCCGTGCCCCGCTGGCTGCTCCTGGCCCTCGCCGCGATGTTCTCCGGCTATCACGTCGTCCTGGGCGTCTCGTCGCTGTCGACGGATGTCGCGGCCTCCCCGTGGCCGATCATCGTGGCACTGGTGCTCTACGCGATCGCGACCGTGCTCAGCCTCTGGCCCGCACGGCGGGCGCGCATGCCGGACTGGCTCGCCGCGCTCGACCTCGCGGTCGGCATCGTGCTCCCGGTGCTCGTCACGAGCCAGCTCGACCCGACGGCGGACAACGGGTACGCGACCTGGTACGTCGCGGCCGTCGGGACGCTGATGACCATCGCGGCAGCCCGTCGCCAGCTCGTCGTCGCCTGGGCGGGGGTCATCGTGCTGGCGGTGCAGACCGTGGTGTGGGCGGGGCCGCTCGCGCTCGGGCAGCTCGGCGTGATCGGCAGCCTGGTCTGGGTCGGCATCGCCCACATGCTCTCCGCCGCGCTCGCCGGAGCGGCCCGGGCGACCCGGCGCTACGCGCAGGCCGAGCGCGAGGCCGCAGCGTGGCAGGCCGCGCAGGACGCGCACCTGTTCGAGGGGCGCATGCGGCTCGCGCAGACCCAGCGACTCGCCTCGCCGATGCTCCGCCGCATCGCGGACGGCGACCATTCGCTGAGCGATGCGGAGCGCGCGGAGTGCCGCACGCTGGAGGCCGCGATCCGCGATGAGATCCGAGGGCGGATGCTGCTCACCGACGCCGTGCGGGCGGCCGTGCGCAGTGCGCGCGACCGCGGCGCCACGGTGACGCTCCTGGACGAGGGCGGGATCGACGAGCTCGACGAGGCGGAGCGCGACCGGATCCTGTCGCAGCTGGCCGAGGTGGTCGAGTCGACGCGGGCGGACCGGATCATCGCGCGCACCGCCGCGGAGGGGTCGCCGGTCGCGGTGACCATCGTCGGACTGAGCGGCGGCAACGGCGAGACGGCCGAGTCGGAGGATGCCGAGGTCGAGCTCTGGCTGGAGATCCCGCGCGCGGGCTGAGCACCGCGGAAGGCGCGCCGCGATGCCGACGGCGCCTCGCGGCCCTCGCGAGCCCGCCCGGACATGGAAGCGGGGGGTCGGCCCCTACCGACCCCCCAGCAAGCCCGAGTCACGGCGACAACCCGAATATCGCCCTGACTCGCCCCCAGAGCGCCACCGGTTACCCAGCCGGTGACGGATACGACTCCGATGGAGTGCGTACCCCCAATCGTACGGATCCGTCGCGTCGTGCGAAGTCAGCATTTCGGGGGACATGGGGGACACGTCGGGCGGGAACCGTGGGTGCACGCCGCATCCGCTCGCCGAACCGGGGGACGCCGAGACGCCGGACGCGCGGGCTGCGCGGTCAGCGCGCCGACGCCGCCCAGCGACCGGGGCCGACCTCGACCCGCGGCCGCAGTGCGTTGCGCGGGTGCGACCAGTCGTTGCGGGGGGTCACCTCGTGCTCGCCCTGCGACTCTCGAACGGTCGCGACGAGCACCGCGGTCACGGCCGCGGCCTCGTCGGCCCGCACGTCGCGGGTCACGAACCGGAGGTCGAGCGCCTCGGCGTCGCCCTCCTGGGGTGCGCTGGTCATCATTCCTCCTAGAGCGGGATGTTGCCGTGCTTCTTCGGCGGCAGGCTCGCCCGCTTGGTGCGGAGCGCGCGGAGCGCCTTCGTGACCGACACGCGCGTCGCCGCGGGCTCGATGACCCCGTCGAGCTCGCCGCGCTCGGCGGCGAGGAACGGCGAGGCCACGTTGTAGGTGTACTCGTTCGCGAGCTTCGTGCGGACCGCCGCGACGTCCTCGCCGGCCTCCTCTGCCCGCTTGATCTCGCCGCGGTACAGGATGTTCACGGCGCCCTGGCCGCCCATGACGGCGATCTCGGCGGTCGGCCACGCGAGGTTGATGTCGGCCCCGAGCTGCTTGGAGCCCATGACGATGTAGGCGCCGCCGTAGGCCTTGCGCGTGATCACGGTGACGAGCGGGACCGTCGCCTCGGCGTACGCGTACAGCAGCTTCGCGCCGCGGCGGATGACGCCCGTCCACTCCTGGTCGGTGCCGGGCAGGTAGCCGGGCACGTCGACGAGGGTGAGGATCGGGATCGAGAACGCGTCGCAGAACCGGACGAACCGCGACGCCTTCTCGCCGGCGGCGATGTTCAGCGTGCCGGCCATCTGGCTGGGCTGGTTGGCGATGATGCCCACCGAGCGGCCCTCGACCCGGGCGAAGCCGACGACGATGTTCGGTGCGAACAGCGGCTGCACCTCGAGGAAGTCGCCGTGGTCGACGATCCCCTCGATGATCGAGTGCATGTCGTAGGGCTGGTTCGGCGAGTCGGGGATGATCGTGTTGAGGCGGCGGTCCTCGTCGGTGATCTCGAGCTCCGACTCGCTCTCGTAGACGGGCGCCTCGGACATGTTGTTGTCGGGCAGGAACGAGACGAGCGTGCGGGCGTAGTCGAGCGCGTCCGACTCGTCGCTGGCGAGGTAGTGGGCCACGCCCGAGACCGTGTTGTGGGTGAGCGCGCCGCCGAGCTCCTCCATGCCGACGTCCTCGCCGGTGACGGTCTTGATGACGTCGGGGCCCGTGACGAACATCTGGCTCGTCTTGTCGACCATGATCACGAAGTCGGTGAGCGCGGGCGAGTACACCGCACCACCCGCGGCCGGGCCGCAGACGATCGAGATCTGCGGGATGACGCCGGAGGCGGCGGTGTTGCGGCGGAAGATCTCGCCGTACTTGCCGAGCGCGACCACGCCCTCCTGGATGCGGGCGCCGCCGGAGTCGAGGATGCCGATGATGGGCACGCCGGTCTTCAGCGCGTGCTCCATGACCTTGATGATCTTCTCGCCGGCGACCTCGCCGAGCGAGCCGCCGAAGATCGTGAAGTCCTGCGAGTAGACCGCGACGGGACGACCGTGGATGGTGCCGAGGCCGGTCACGACGGCATCGCCGTAGGGCCGCTTCGCCTCCATGCCGAAGGCGTGCGTGCGGTGCCGGACGAACTCGTCGAGCTCGACGAACGAGCCCGGGTCGAGGAGCTCGGCGATGCGCTCGCGCGCGGTCATCTTGCCCTTGGCGTGCTGCTTCTCGATGGCCGCCTCGCCCGAGGCGGTCACGGCCTCGTGGTAGCGGTGCTTGAGGTCGGCGAGCTTGCCCGCGGTCGTGGAGAGGTCGGGGCCGTCGTTCGTCGATTCGGTCACGTCGTTCACTCTACCGGCGCCCATCCGGGCCGGTTCGTTGACGGATTCCCACAAAAAGGCGGCGGTGCGTGGTGGTGATCGCCACCGCCGAGCAGTCCGGGGACACTACCCTGAACCTCGACGGAAGGGGAGGTCGCATGGACTGGGAGCGATCGCGACGCGCGGTGCCGAGGTTCGAGTGGCTCGACTCGACCGGGTCGACGAACGACGTCCTGCGCGAGGCCGTCACCGGTGCGGATGCCGCGGGGTGGCACCACGGGGCCACCGTCGTGACCGACGACCAGACGAGCGGTCGCGGGCGACTCGGGCGGACCTGGCTCGCGCCGACCGGGAAGACGCTCGCGATCTCGGTCCTCATCCGCCCGGCCGAGCTCGGCGGCGCGCAACTCCCGCCCGACGCGCTGGGCTGGCTCCCGCTCCTCGCGGGCGCGGCGATGACCGAGGCGGTCCGAGGGGCGCTCGCGGCGGCATCCGTCGACCGCGGCGGCGAGGAGGACGGCACCGGCGGCGTCGAGGCTTGGCTGAAGTGGCCGAACGACGTGCTGGTGTCGGGGTTCAAGGTGTGCGGCATCCTCTCGGAGCTCGTCGCCGAGGACACCGTCGTGATCGGCGCGGGCCTCAACCACACGCTCGACGAGCACGACCTGCCGACGCTCACTTCGACCTCGCTCCAGTTGGCGACGGGCGTCCGACCCGATGCCGATGCCGTCCTCGCCGATTACCTCGAGCGCCTGCTCGCGTCGACCGCCGACTTCGCGGCGTCCGGCGGCGATCCGATCGCGAGCGGCATCGCCGAGCGCGTGGCCTCGCTGTGCGGCACGCTCGGCCAGGACGTGCGCGTCGAACTGCCGGGCGGCGGCGAGCTCGTCGGCGTCGCCGAGCGCATCGACGCCGACGGACGCCTCGTGGTCCGCGACGACGAGAACGGCGAGGAGCAGGCTGTCGCCGCGGGAGACGTCACGCACCTGAGGTATTAATGGGCCTATGGGGGAGACGGCCGAGGTACCGGTGCCCGACGGCGCCGAGCACGTCGTGGCGCGACTGCGTCGCCACGGCCGGATGCTCGTGCTGCCTGCGGCCCTGCTCATCGCCGTCGCGGGGGTCACGGCGTACGCGGTGCCGTGGCTGGAGGACGGCTGGCCGCGCCTCGCGGCGATCGTCGCGGGCTCACTCGTGATCGTGCTCGGCAGCCTGCTTCCGTACCTCGGCTGGCTGAGCTCGCGCACGACGATCACGACGCGCCGCGTCATCGTGCGCCGCGGACTGTTCGTCCGCGTGCGGCGCGAGCTCTGGCACCGTTCGGGGTACGACGTGCAGGTCGTGCGGTCGTGGCTGCAGCGGATGTCGGGCTCGGGCGACGTCCGGCTGGAGACCGGGCACGAGGTCGCCGTCGTGATCCGCGACGTGCCGAAGCCGCTGGAGGTGCAGGCCGCCCTGCACGAGCTGATGGCCGACGCGCATGCGCTCGGCGGGCCCGCGGTCGGTCCCGCCGCGCGGCCGGCGGCCTTCGCGACCGCCGATGCGCTGCCGTGGGGCGGTCGCTGAGCGGTGCGCCGAGCGGGTCGGGGGACCGCCCGTGGACGCCGCCCCGAGGCGGAGCGCGTACTCTAGTCCGCGGCCCGCGCACGGTGACGGGTCGTTCGGGACGAAGGGCGAGACCACTTGGGCGAGGAATGCATCCACGGATTCGACGAGGGCCTCTGCGCGATCTGCTCGCCCCCGCCTGAGCCCGCGGCCGCGCCGAAGCCCGCACGTGCGACCCGGACGTCTGCGGGGCGGAGCACGCTGCGGGATGGCCCCGCCGCCCGGAGCGCGAAGCCCGCGGCATCCGCCCGGTCGTCCCGCGCGTCCGGCGCCTCGGCCGCGCCCGTCGACGTCGGCAAGACGAGGATCTACCACGTCACGCACATCGAGAACCTCGGCCGCATCCTCGGCGCCGGCGCCATCCTCGCCGATGCCGGCGACCCGCCCGCGACGCCCGCGGTCGACGTCGCCGCACCCGCCGCACGCGCCTACCGTCGGAGCGCGACGGTACCCGGCGCCGACGCGACGGTCGCCGAGTACGTGCCGTTCCTGCTGAGCACCGACGCACACCTGTGGGACGCGATCCGCACCGGCACGCAGGACCCGCGGCTCGCGCCGGAGGCCGTCGAGCGCGCCGCGGCCGATCACGTCATCCTGGTGTCGTCCGTCGCGGCGGCCGCCGGCGCCCGGCGCGACATCGACGGCGAGGTCGTCGTGAGCGCGACGGATGCCGCGGTCGGCGGCGCTGAGCTCGCAGCCGACTGGTCGGCGGTCTCGCGCGCCATCGTCCGCCTCACGCTCGCCGATGACGGCGAGGGGCTGCGGACCGGCGAACTGCTCGTCCGGGGCGACGTGCCGCTCGAGCGCATCGCGCTCATCGCGGTCTCCAACGATCGCGTGCGCGATCGCGTGCGCGCCGCGCTGCAGGCGGTCGGCGCGAAGACTCGCGTGGCGGTCTACCCGCCCTGGTTCCTCGGCTCCGGCGACTGAGCCGCATCGGAGGCGTCGCCCGGAGGCGGTGACGCTGCGACGGACCGCTCGGTCTCGAGCGGTCCGTGCTCGAGCGGCGGCTGCTCGAACAGCGCGCGCTGCGCCTCCTCGACCCGCGCGAGGTTCGACAGTCCGTCGCTCCGGTGGTGGCCGAAGACCCAGTACCGGTAGAGCAGGAACCGGAACGCCGTGCCGAGTCCGAGGCCGATGACGTTCGAGGAGATGTTGTCGGCGAGCAGGCTCGTGAAACCGAGCAGGTAGTGGCTGATCCACAGGCAGAGCAGCGAGATCGCCATGCCGCCGAGCGACACGACGAGGTACTCGGCGAACTCGCGCAGCACGTGCCGTCGTCGGTGCCGGCGGAAGGTCCAGTAGCGGTTGCCGAGCCAGTTGAAGACGATCGCGACGCTCGTCGAGATCGTCTTCGCCCCGATCGCCGTCTGCGCCCACGTGTCGGTGCCGAACACCCCGACCCGCAGCGCGTTGAAGAGCGCGACGTCGATCACGAAGCCGATGAGCCCCACGACGCCGAACTTGACGAGGTAGGCGAGGAACCCGTGCCACGCCCGCGACGCGAACGTGCGGACGGTCTCGGACACCCCCCGATCCTAGACGAGCGCTCGCCTAGACTGGGATGTCGCGGCGATCGGCGCCGCGGGAACGGATGGTGCGTCACGTGCGAGTCGGAGTGATCGGCGCAGGGCAGCTCGCCCGCATGATGATCCCCGCGGCGATCGAGCTCGGCGTCGAGCTCAGGGTGCTCGCGGAGGCCGACGGGATGGCGGCCGGTCTCGCGGCCGACCGCGTCGCCGACTACACCGACATCGACGCGGTGCTCCCGTTCGCCCGTGAGGTCGACGTCGTGACGTTCGACCACGAGCACGTCCCGCAGGACGTGCTGCGCGCGCTCGTCGACGCGGGGATCCGCGTGCACCCCGGTCCCGACGCCCTGCGCTTCGCGCAGGACAAGCTCCTCATGCGCGAGCGCCTCTCCGAGCTCGGCCTCCCGGTCCCCGAGTGGGCGCGCGTCTCGGGCCCCGAGGAACTCGACGCCTTCATCGCCGAGCACGGCGGCTCGGCCGTCGTGAAGACCCCCCGCGGTGGCTACGACGGCAAGGGCGTGCGCGTGGTGCGCGCCGCGGCCGAGGTCGCCGAGTGGTTCGCCGCCGCCGTGGAGGACGGCCGTGACGGGGCGCTGCTCGCCGAGGAGCTCGTCGACTTCCGCCGCGAGCTCGCCCAGCTCGTCGCGCGCCGCCCGTCTGGCGAGGTCGTCGCCTGGCCGCTCGTGGAGACCGTCCAGGTGGGGGGCGTCTGCAGCGAGGTCATCGCCCCCGCACCGCACTCGGCGGGTCGTCTCGCCGACGTCGCCGCCGACGTCGCCGTCGCGATCGCCGAGGGCCTCGACGTCACCGGCGTGCTCGCCGTCGAGATGTTCGAGACGACCGATGACCGTGTGCTCGTGAACGAACTGGCGATGCGCCCCCACAACTCCGGGCACTGGAGCATGGACGGTGCGACCACCAGCCAGTTCGAGCAGCACCTGCGGGCCGTGCTCGACCTGCCGCTCGGCGGCACCGGCTGCCACGCGGAGTGGGCGGTCATGGTGAACCTGCTCGGAGGTCCCGCCGACGGCACCCTCGCCGACCGGTACGCCGAAGCGCTCGCGTCGCACCCGACCGTGAAGATCCACAACTACGGCAAGGCCCCCCGACCCGGCCGGAAGGTCGGCCACGTGACCGCGATCGGCGACGACCTCGACGACGCGGTCTACGAGGCGCGCGCGGCGGCCGCCGCGTTGCAGGACTGAGACCCGGCGGCGTGCGCCCCGGCGGAGCGCCGCTGCGGGGAACTCGCAGCAGACGGCCCTAATATCGATCGAGTGATCGCAGGCAACCCCACCACCCCCCTCGTCGGCGTCGTCATGGGCTCGGATTCGGACTGGTCCGTGATGAAGGACGCGTCGGAGCTCCTCGACGAGTTCGGGGTGCCGCACGAGGTCGAGGTGGTCTCGGCGCACCGGACGCCGGAGAAGATGATCGCGTACGGCAAGGAGGCTGCCGGACGCGGCATCCGCGTCATCATCGCCGGTGCCGGCGGCGCCGCGCACCTTCCGGGCATGCTCGCATCGGTGACGACCCTCCCGGTGGTCGGCGTTCCCGTGCCGTTGTCGCGACTCGACGGGCTCGACTCCCTGCTCTCGATCGTGCAGATGCCCGCCGGCGTGCCGGTCGCGACCGTGTCGATCGGCGGGGCGAAGAACGCCGGCCTCGTCGCGGTCAAGATCCTCGCCACCGCCGACGATGCACTGCGCGACGCGCTCGCCGGGTACGCCGCCTCGCTCGCGGCGCTCGTCGAGGAGAAGAACGAACGGCTGAAGTCGAGCCGATGAGCCTCGCCGAGAGCCCGATCCGCTACCCGGACACCGGTTCGCGCCCGGTCATGACGCGGCGCGGATGGTGGCTCGTCGGCCTCAACATCCTGATCCCCGGGTCGGCGCAGTCCCTCGCCGGCAACCACCGGCTCGGGCGGCTCGGCCTCGGCGCGACGCTCGTGCTGTGGACCCTCGTCGTCGCCGCGTTCGTCACCTGGCTCGTCGCGCCCGCCGTCGTCTACACGCTCGCCTCGAACAGCATCGTCCTCTGGATCGTCGCGATCGCCGCCGTCTTCTACGCGGTGCTCTGGGTCCTGCTCACGCTCGACACGCTCCGGCTCGTCCGCCTCGTGAAGACCGTCCCCGCCGCGCGCGGTGGGATCGCGGCGCTCGCCATCGTCGCGATGGTGCTGTTCTCGGGGGGTGCCGCCTACGGGGCCTACGTGGCCACGAGCGCGAGCGGCTTCCTGTCGTCCGTCTTCGTCGCCGGTCCGAGCGAGCCGCCCATCGACGGTCGCTACAACATCCTGCTGCTCGGCGGCGACGCCGGGCCCGATCGCGAGGGACTGCGCCCCGACAGCATCCGCGTCGTGAGCGTGGACGCGGAGACCGGGCAGGCGGTGACGATCGGCCTTCCGCGCGACCTGACGAACGTGCCGTTCGACGAGTCCTCGCCGATGCGCGCGACGTATCCCGACGGCTACGGGGCGAACGGCGTCTGCGACGTCGACCTGTGCCAGCTCAACTCGATCTACACCGAGGTCGAGCTGAAGAGCCCCGAACGGTATCCCGATGCCGTGTCGCAGGGGAGCGAGCCGGGCATCGAGGCGATGCGGGATGCGGCCGAGGGCATCACGGGCCTCACCATCCAGTACTACGTGCTCATCGACATGGCCGGGTTCCAGCAGCTCATCGACGCGCTCGGCGGGGTCACCGTCGACGTGCCGCACGACGTGCCGATCCACGCGGACGAGACGTTCACGACCGTCGCCGAGTGGATCCCGGCAGGGGAGCAGCACCTCGACGGCTACCACGCGCTGTGGTACGCCCGGTCCCGGCACGGGACGAGCGACTACGACCGGATGGCCAGGCAGCTGCAGATCCAGGAGGCCGTGCTCGCGCAGTTCAACGCGGCGAACGTGCTCTCCAAGTTCCAGGATGTCGCCGCGGCCGGCTCCCAGGTCGTGAAGACGGATGTCCCGCAGTCGATGCTCGGGTACTTCGTCGACCTGGCGGCCAAGACCCGGGAGCTGCCGATCATCGACGTGCCGCTGGTCCCGGACAACGGCGTGGACCCGCTCGCCCCCGACTACGAGGCGATCCGGCAGATGATCCAGGAGGCGCTGGTGCCGCCGACGACGGAGCCCGCGGAGGGGTGACGAGCCACGCCTCCCGGAGCCCCGGCACCCGCCCGCGTCGCGGGGCTCAGAGCTCGGCGTGGAGGTACCAGATCCGCTCCGCGGCGTCGCGCCAGTCGTAGGCCCGGGAACGGTCGTGGCCCGAGACCGCGAGGCGGTACGCGGCGTCGCGGTCCTCGACGACGCTCGTGATGGCCGCGGCGAGGCGGTCGGCGTAGCCGTCGCCGTCGCCGACCGGCACGCTGAGGCCGGCCCCGGCGGAGATCTCGAGGTATGACGGCGTGTCCGAGTGGATGACCGGTGCGCCCAGCGAGAACGCCTCGATGAGTTCGGTGCCCGAGTCGTCGTCGTGCGCGGGGGCGAGGTAGGCGGCGGCGCCGGCGATCACCACCGCGAGGTCCTCGGCCGGGAGGTCGTCGAATCGATGGATGCGTCGCACGTCGATGCCGAGCTCGTCGGCGGTCTGCGCGAGGTGCTGGTCGCCCCAGCCCTCGGGGCCGAGGACGACGATCGGGACGTCGGGCACGTCGCGGCGCCCGAGCGCGGTCAGGACGTCGACGAGGCCCTTCCGCGGCTCGAGCGTGCCCGAGACGGCGACGTACGCGTCGGGGAGTCCGAGCCGCGCGGCGCGCGTCTCCGCGTCGGCACCGACGACCAGGCCCGCACGGGGCGCCGTGCCGACCACGCGGACGCGGTCCCCGAAGTCGGCGACCATGGAGAGCCGATCGGCGAGGGCGTGCGTCGGGACGACGACGGCGTCCGCGTGCTTCCGAGCGCGCTTCAGCATGCCCTTCTGCCACGCGACGGATGCCGAGCTCAGCGCCTCGGGGTGGGTCCACGCGAGGACGTCGTGGACGGTGACGACCGTCTGGTCGCCCGCATCGGCGTCGTGCTTGCGCAGGGGGGCGAACAGGCTCGTCCCGTGGATCATCCCCCCGCCCGGCGAGGTCGTGAGGCCGAACTGCCAGGCAGCGGCGAGCTCACGGCGCGCGAGCGAGGACTTGTACAGGCCGGAGAGCCCGGCCAGTTCGGACTCGACCGTGGCGTAGTCGCCGGGGAGGGACGACGAGACGATGCCCTCGACCTCGCATCCCGCCGGGGCGGAGGCGATCAGCGCGCGGCCGAGGTCGCGCGTGTACCGCCCGATCGCGCCGGGCACCGGAGCGACGATCTGGTCGACGATCAACCGGAGGGTGGTGGTCACGCCGAGCTTCTCCTTCCGTCTCGCGTCCGCTCGCCCAGACTAGTCGGGGCGAGCGTCCCGGCGTCGTGCATCGCTCACAGGCGTCGCCGCGGTCCGCCTCACGCGACGAGCGCGCCCGAGCGGACGGCCTCGGCGAGCGCCTCGCGCCACGGGCGCATCTCGGGGATCCCGGCAGCAGCCCACGCGTCGTGACCGAGGACCGAGTACGACGGGCGCGGCGCGGGACGGACGAACGTCGAGCTGTCGGTCGGCGTGATCCGCTCGGGGTCCAGGCCGCACTCCTCGAGCACCGCCCTGGCGAACTCGTACCAGGTCGCCTGGCCGGAGTTCGTGCCGTGGTACGTGCCGGCGGGAGCATCTGCATCGAGCAGCGCCATGATCTGGGCGGCGAGATCCGCCGTCCACGTCGGCTGGCCGAGCTGGTCGTCGACGACCGACCAGGTGTCCTTCGACTTCGCAAGGTTCAGCATGGTCTGGGCGAAGTTCGCGCCGTGCTTCCCGTACAGCCACGCCGTGCGCACGATGTAGGTGCCGTCGGGATGCGCGGCGAGCGCGAGCTCCTCGCCGGCGGCCTTGGTGCGGCCGTAGGCGTTGATCGGATCGCGGGGGAGGTTCTCCGCGTACGGCTCGGTCGCGTTCCCGTCGAACACGTAGTCGGTGGAGATCGTCACAAGGCGGGCCCCGACCGTCGCGCAGGCGGCTGCCAGGTTCGCCGTGCCGGTGGCGTTCACCGCGTACGCCAGGTCTTCGTGGGATTCGGCGTCGTCGACCTTCGTGTAGGCGGCGCAGTTGACGACCACGTCATGACCCGCCACCGCCGCGGCGACGGCGGCGGCATCCGTGACGTCGAGGTCGGCGCGGCCGAGCGCGGTCACATGGCGACCTGCGAGCGCCGACTGCAGGTCGCGGCCCAGCATGCCGTTCGCGCCGGTGACGAGCACACGCACGGCTACTGTCCCTGCGCCTTGTACTTCGCCTCGGTCTCGTCCTTCTGCGGCGCCCACCAGGCCTCGTTGTCGCGGTACCACGCGACGGTGTCGGCCAGGCCCGACTCGAAGTCGGAGAACTGCGGCTCCCAGCCGAGCTCGGTGCGCAGTCGCGTCGAGTCGATCGCGTAGCGGAGGTCGTGGCCGGGGCGGTCGACGACGTGGTCGTACGCGTCGGCGGGCTGCCCGAGGGTCGTCAGGATGAGCTCGACGACGTCCTTGTTGTTGCGCTCGCCGTCGGCGCCGATGAGGTAGGTCTCGCCGATGACGCCCTTCTCGAGGATCGTGAGGACCGCCGAGGAGTGGTCGTTGGCGTGGATCCAGTCGCGCACGTTCTCGCCCTTGCCGTAGAGCTTCGGGCGCTCGCCGCGGAGCACGTTGGTGATCTGCCGCGGGATGAACTTCTCGACGTGCTGGTAGGGCCCGTAGTTGTTCGAGCAGTTCGAGATCGTCGCCTTCACGCCGAAGGACCGGACCCACGCCCGGACGAGCAGGTCGCTGCCGGCCTTGGTGGAGGAGTAGGGGCTCGACGGGTTGTACGGAGTCTGCTCGGTGAACTTCGCCGGGTCGTCGAGCTCGAGGTCGCCGTAGACCTCGTCGGTCGAGATGTGGTGGAAGCGGATGTCGTGCTTCCGGGCCGCCTCGAGCAGCGTGTACGTGCCGATGATGTTCGTGTCGAGGAACGGCCGCGGGTTCGCCAGCGAGTTGTCGTTGTGGCTCTCCGCGGCGTAGTGGACGACCGCGTCGTGCTCTGCGAAGAGCCCGTCGACGAGTTCGGCGTCGCAGATGTCGCCCTTCACGAACCGGAAGCGGTCCTCGGGGAGTCCGTCGAGCGAGGCGAGGTTGCCGGCGTACGTGAGCTTGTCGAGCACGGTCACCGAGTGGTCGGTGTTCGCGAGCACGTAGTGGACGAAGTTCGAGCCGATGAAGCCGGCACCGCCGGTCACGAGGAGTCTTGACACGCGCTTCATCCTATTCGCGTCTCCCTGATCGCCGCTCCCGGGCGCCGTCGTCCGCGTCAGGCGGCCGGCCCGCGCCGGGCCGACCGGCCTTGGTACACTCGGCCGGTGCAGATCCGCGAACTGAAGATCCCCGACAGCTACGAGGTCACTCCCACGCAGTTCGGCGACGATCGCGGCGTCTTCCTCGAGTGGTATCGCTTCGACCGGCTCGCCGAAGCCGTTGGCCACCGCCTCACGCTCGCCCAGGCGAACACCTCCGTCTCCCGTCGTGGCGTGGTCCGCGGGATCCACTTCGCGGACATCCCACCGAGCCAGGCCAAGTACGTGACCGCCCTGCGAGGCGCCGTGCTCGACTTCGTGGTCGACATCCGCGTCGGCTCGCCCACCTTCGGCCAGTGGGACTCCGTGCTGCTGGACGACTCGGATCGTCGCGCCGTGTACATCGCCGAGGGACTCGGCCACTGCTTCGTGGCCCTGACGGACGACGCGACGGTCAGCTACCTCGTGAGCGCACCGTACGATGCGCCGCGCGAGCACGGGATCGACCCGCTCGACCCCGAGATCGGGCTGGCCTTCCCGGAGGCCGCCGGGGAGCTGCTGCTCTCGCCCAAGGACACCGAGGCGCCGTCCCTCGCGGACGCCGCCGCCTCCGGCATCCTGCCGACCTGGGAGGCCGCACGGGCCTTCTACGACTCCCTGAAGTCCGAGGAGGACTGACCGATGCGCGGCATCATCCTCGCCGGTGGATCCGGCACGCGTCTCTGGCCGATCACCAAGGGCATCTCGAAGCAGCTGATGCCCATCTACGACAAGCCGATGATCTACTACCCGTTGTCCACGCTGATGATGGCGGGGATCGACGAGATCCTGATCATCACCACGCCGGAGTACAACGCACAGTTCATGGCGCTGCTGGGCGATGGATCCGACCTGGGCATCCGGCTCGAGTACGCCGTGCAGCCGTCGCCCGACGGCCTCGCGCAGGCGTTCATCATCGGCGAGGAGTTCATCGGCGACCAGTCGGTCGCGCTGGTGCTCGGCGACAACATCTTCCACGGCACCGGGCTCGGTTCCGCGCTGCGGAAGAACTCGGACATCGACGGAGCACTCATCTTCGCGTACCAGGTCAGCGATCCATCGGCGTACGGCGTCGTGGAGTTCGACGAGGACTTCACGGCGATCTCGATCGAGGAGAAGCCGGCCCGGCCCAAGAGCAACTACGCGGTGCCGGGACTCTACTTCTACGACAACGACGTGGTCGAGATCGCCAAGACGATCGAGCCGAGCGCCCGGGGCGAACTCGAGATCTCGACGATCAACGAACGCTACCTCGAGGCCGGGAAGCTCAGCGTCCAGGTGCTCGATCGGGGCACCGCCTGGCTGGACACCGGCACGTTCGAGTCGATGATGCAGGCGTCGGAGTACGTGCGCGTGATCGAGGATCGGCAGGGCTTCAAGATCGGCTGCATCGAGGAGATCGCCTGGCGCGCGGGCTGGATCGGGGACGCGAAGCTCGGGGAGATCGCCGATTCGCTGCAGAAGAGCGGGTACGGCTCCTACCTGCGCTCATTGCTCGTCGCCGGCGGCTGACGGCGGGACCGCCGCCGCGGCGGCTCAGTGACGGCTGAGCCGGAATCGGACGTCGAGGGCGATCCGCAGGGTCCAGCGCAACGGCGCGAGGTACCAGCCGCGGTACTTGCGCGCCAAGAAGCGATACGCGCTCGCATGGTGCGCGGCGAGCATGCGGGCGGACTGGGTGCTCGTGGAGTGTGCCCCGGCGTGCGTGACCTCGGCCGCGGGCTCGTAGATGTTCCGCCACCCGCCGCGGCCGAACCGGTACCCGAGGTCGACGTCCTCGAAGTACATGAAGTACCCCTCGTCGAACCCGCCGAGCTCCTCGAACACGCTCCGGCGCACGAGCACGCAGGCGCCCGAGAGCCACCCGGCGGACCGTACCCGGTCCGGATGGTCCTGTTCGGCCCGGTACGCCCGGGTCCAGGGGTTGGTCGGCCAGACACGTGTCAGCAGCGCATGGCCGATCCCGGTGCGGAGCGAGGGCACCAGCCGGGCGGACGGATAGGTCGTGCCGTCGGGGTTCAGCACGCGGGGACCCACGGCGGCGGCTCGGGGGTCCTGATCCATGCGCTCGACGAGCCGCGAGATGGCCCCCCGGTGCACGATGAGGTCGGGATTCGAGATCAGGACGTACTCGAACGATGGATCGAGCACCCGGACGGCCGCGTTGACCGCTCCGCCGTACCCCAGGTTCCGGTCCAGCTCGAGCAGCCTCGCCCCATGGGCCGAGCTGATGGCCCGCACGGACGCCAGGTCCTCCGAGCGATTGTCGGCGATGACGACGGTCGGGGGCTGCGATTCCGATTCCTCGATCGACTTCAGGAACGCGTCGAGAATCTTCTCGGAGTTGTACGTGACCGTCACCACGGCGGTGCGGGGGAGCGGATCGGGAATCATCAGCGACAAGCATAGGTCAGCCGGAGAGGCCCCCGGCGGCGCCCCCGGAACGGAGCCGGGAGGGTCCGGCTGATAGCATGGGAGCCCCTTCGTCGTGCCTTCGGCGACAGTGGGTCGAGACGAATGGGCAGTGGATTTGAGCGTTGACAACAGTCGTGCGCGGACGCGCGTCTTCCCGCGGATCGGCCGTGGAATCAGGAGATTCGTCCAGAAGGGGGCCAGGGCCTTCAGGCTGTTGCGCGACGAGGGTCCGCGTGCGTTCGCGTCTCGGTTGCTGCGCACCTCGAAGCTGCACCTCGTCCCCCATCGGCCGGTGATGCTCGTCGCCAACGACGATGCGCTCGACGTCGACTGGACCGTCGAGCCGGACTGGCGGCGGAACCCGATCGAGATCGACGAGCCGGAGCGGCTTCACATCGCCTGGATCATGTCGCCCCCCGGTCGCGAGAGCGGGGGGCACCAGAACCTCTTCCGTTTCATCAAGTTCGCCGAGAACGCCGGCCACACGTGCTCCGTGTACTTCTACAATGCGACGGGCATCCCCGTGAGCATTCCCGACGTGCGGGCCATGATCGCCGACGCCGACGCATACCCGGACGTCGACGCGAGCTTCCAGATGTGGGACAGGGAGACCGGCGTCGACCCGCGCGCCCAGGTGCTGTTCGCCACCGGCTGGGAGACGGCCTACCCGGCCTACCTCGACCGATCCCGCGCCCGCCGCCTCTACTTCGTGCAGGACTTCGAGCCGAGCTTCTATCCCGTGGGGTCCGAAGCGCTGCTCGCCGAGAACACCTATCGCTTCGGGTTCCGAGCCATCACGGCCGGCGGGTGGCTCTCCACTCGCCTGCACGACGAGTACGGCATGTGGACCCGGCACTTCGACTTCGCCGTCGACCGTTCCAAGTACCACGTGACGAACACCGGCCGTCGCGACGAGATCTTCTTCTACGCGCGTCCGGTGACCGCCAGGCGCGCGTTCGAGTTCGGGCTGCTGGCGCTCGAGGAGGTCGCCCGGCAACGGCCCGACATCACGATCAACCTCGCGGGCTGGAACGTCTCGAACTGGGTCATCCCGTTCCGGCACGAGAACCTCTCCAGCCTCGACATCTCCGAACTCAACGAGGTCTACAACCGATGCGGCGCCGCGCTGGTGCTCTCGCTCACGAACATGTCGCTGCTGCCGCTCGAACTGATCTCGAGCGGTGTCGCGCCGATCGTGAACGACGCGCCCAACAACCGTCTCGTGTCCGACAACCCCTACATCGAGTACGTCCCCCCTGTGCCCGCCGTGATCGCCAGGCGGATCATCGAGGTGCTCGAGCGCGAGGACGCGCCCGAGCGTTCGGCGGCGATGTCCGCGTCGCTCGCCGAGACGGACTGGTCGCACGCCGGAGCGCAGTTCCTCGCCGCGCTGCAGGAGGCCGTCCGTGCCTAGGGTCGCGGTCATCGGGGCGAACGGCTTCATCGGCTCCCACCTCGTCGACGCGCTCGCCGAGGCCGGTCACGAGGTCACCGCGTTCGACCGGTTCAGCATGGGGCACGCGACCTTCACGACGGATCGCGCCAGGATCCTGCAGGGCGAGTTCCTCAGCCGCGCCGACCTGGACGCCGCGGTCGCCGGCCAGGACTACGTCTTCCACTTCCTGTCCACGACGTCGCCCGCGACGGCGGAGAGCGATCCGACGCTCGACATCCGCACGAACGTGGCGCAGACCGTCGAACTGCTCGAATCATGCGCGGCCGCGGGCGTGGCGCGCATGTACTTCGCCTCGACGGGTGGGGCGATCTACGGGGACCAGGGCAAGCAGGAGTACTCGGAGACCGACCGCGCGCTCCCGGTCTCGCCGTACGCGATCGGCAAGCTGGCGATCGAGCACTACCTCCGGTACTTCAAGGCCAGGCACGGGCTCGCATCGACGAGCCTGCGAATCTCGAATCCGTACGGCACCCGCCAGCACCCGGGACGCAAGCAGGGGCTGATCCCGATCGCGCTCCGGCAGATCGTCCTCGGCGAGCCGGTCGTCCGCCTCGGCGACGGGTCCATGGTGCGCGACTACATCTACGTCGAGGACCTGGTGCGCTCGATCGTGCCGATCGTCGGACTCGAGACGGAGTTCGACCTGTACAACATCGGCAGCGGCGCCGGATACTCCGTCACGGAGGTCCTCGAGACGCTCGCACGTGTCGCGGACCGCCCGGTGCGGATCGTCGAGCGGGAGGTGCCGCCGACCTTCGTCCAGCGTGTGATCCTGGACACGACCAGATTCCGGTCGGAGTTCGGGATTCCGCAGTTGACCAGCCTCGAAGAGGGCGCACGCCGAACGCTGAAGGAGATCGAGGCGGAACATGACCACGGCTGAACCCCTCGCCACGGTGGCCATCCTCACCTGGAACGGCGAGGAGTACCTCCGGCGCATCCTGCAGCAGCTGCGCGTCCAGGAACTCGACGACGACTTCGAAGTGCTCGTCATCGACTCCGGATCGACCGACGGCACGTTGGACATCGTGCGCGAGTTCCCCGAGGTGAGGCTGCATGAGATCCCGAACTCGGAGTTCGGTCACGGGAAGACGAGGAACCTCGCCGCGCAGCTCGCCCGGGGCCGCTTCGTCGCGTACCTGACCCACGACGCCGTGCCGGCGCACGCACGATGGCTCGCGGAGCTGCTCGAGCCGTTCCGGATCGACGACTCGATCGTGGCCGTGATGGGCAAGCAGGTGCCCAGGGCCGGCTGCTTCCCGCTCCTGAAGTACGAGATCAACGGCGTCTTCGCCGGGTTCGGACCGGACTTCGGGACGACCGTCTTCTCGGGCGGACCGTTCATCCAGGACGACGGCGTCCTGGGTGCGGTCGGCTTCTACTCCGACGTGAACTCGGCCGCCCGCCGAGACTTCCTGCTCGAGGTGATCCCCTATCGCGACGTCCGGTACGCCGAAGACCAGTTGTTCGGTCGGGACGTGATCCAGGCCGGGTACCGCAAGGCGTACGCACCGCGTGCGGTGGTCGAGCACTCGAACGACCTCGACCTGGCCGAGTACGGTCGCCGGATCTTCGACGAGACGGTCGGCCTCCGGCAGATCGGTCTCGCCATCCCGCCGATGTCGCGGAGGGGCCGCCTGCGCCTCACGCTCCGCGGCATCGCCGGTGACACCCTCCGCATCGTGCGCGATCGGGACTTCTCGTGGCGCCGGAAGCTGTACTGGCTCGTCGTCAACCCGGCGTTCCAGGTGCGGAAGTGGCGCAGCTACCGGAAGGCGACCCTGATCGACGTCGACGATACCGCCGCCGTCGACGCCGGTTCGCTCGAGCATGCCAGGCGCACCGCTCGATGACCGTTCGACGAGGTCGAGCGACGTCCCGTCCGCCCGGCCATGGAGGTGAGCGTCGGCCATGCCGCATGTCCTGACCATCGGCGCCTACGAGCGCGACAACTTCGGTGACATCCTGTTCTACCGGCTGACGGCCGACTACCTCGCCGAGGCCGGCTTCGACGTCACCGCCGGCTCGATCCTCACCGCCGACCTGCCCGGCGCGGAGCCCGTCAGGGTGCGACCGTGGCACGAACTCCTCGACGAGCGGACCTGGGACGCCGTCTGGGTCGTCGGCGGCGAGATCGGCGGCGTCGACGTCCTGGGTGCGCTCGGGATGTCGCTGCCCGAACACGAGCGGAAGATCTTCGCCGAGGCCAGCGCGCCCGGCCGAGCCTTCGTCGCCCGGTTCCTCGGTCAGGCGGATCCGCACGCGATGGCCTACCTGCCGGAGCTCATGGACTACCCGCTCAACCGGGACACGCCGCTCGTCGCGAACTCGATCGGCGTCTCGAGGCTCGGCATCCTCGACGACGCGAACGCCAGGGATCGCTCGTCGCGCGCACTGCTCGCCGCACGCCGCGTGTCGGTGCGCGACGATGACTCGAAGTCCGTGATCGAGTCGTTCGGCGGCAACGCCGAACTCGCTCCCGACATGGTGCACGCGATCGCGGGCCGCCCGGGATACGGCCGCAACGAGCTCTCCGTCGAACGGGAGGTGCCCTTCGCGCTGGTGCAGGTGAACACGGAGCTCGTGCGGAAGTTCGGCGTCGACGCCTTCGCGTCGGCGATCGCCCGGCTCTCCGCAGACCTCAACCTCGACATCGTCCTCTTCGCGGCAGGCACCGCGTACGCGCACGACAGCTTCGCCGACTACGTGCGCATCGCCTCGGCGGCGCGCGGACGCACCGGGCGCCGAGTCGAGATCCTGACCACGCGCGACACCTCGACGCTCGTGGCGCACATCGCGCACGCGACCCTGTGGGTCGGCTCGTCGCTGCACGGACGGATCATCTCCAGTTCCTACGGCGTGCCGCGCGTCTCACTGGAGAACGACAAGGTGTCGCGTTACGCGGGGGCCTGGGACCCGGACTCGCCTCACGGCGTGACGCCGGATGACATGCTTGAGGCGTCTGCGCGCGCGATCGCGCTCGCAGCGGATCCCGAGGAGCACTCCCGGTCGCGCTCGCTGCGCGAGCGGGCCGACCGGTCGACGATGACCATGATTGGAGCACTTGGCTGATGGACATCGAGGTGATCGGCGACACGGCACGTGTCGCCGAGACGCAGCGCGGCATCCTGTTCGAGCTCATCGAGTTCTACGAGACGGAAGCGCGTCGGCGTGAATCCGAGCTCCTGGTGCTGGAGGATTCGGCTGCGCGCTTGACCGCCGAGCGCGACTCGCTCGCCGCAGCCAGTGCGCAGTACGCCGCGCAACTCGAGCGCATCCGATCGATCCCGGCGATTCGCATCGCGCGCCGCGTGCGACGAGGGCTTCGCGCGCTCACCGGACGCTGACGAGGCAGGTCGCGCGCCCCGCGGCGCTGCACCGACTCAGGCCGAGGAGCCGCCCGACACCGCGAACCTCGTGTCGAAGCGCACGAGTCCGACGCCCGACGGATCGTCCTCGATGAAGAACGACGCGGCCGGACGACGACGGTCGAGCGGCCGCCCATCGGGTGCGACGAGCCCGACGTTGACGAGGAACTGGCCCCCACCGAACGCGTTGCGCGGCAGCTCGAACCGGGCCGAGTAGGTTCCGGCTTCGCGCGGCAGCTCGACGCCGAGGCCTTCGGTGTTCACGCGGTACACGGGCTGCCCGAGCGGCGTCTCGATCGCGATCCCCGCGATCCACCCGGCCGGTGCCGACGAGACCGTGAAGTCGATGTCGACGGTGAGATCGCTCGCGGACGCGATCACGCCGTTCGGGAGGAGCCGATCGGACCGGACGTCGACCCGATCGATCGTCACGCCCTCGTCTGCGGTCGGGGCATCCTGGCGCTCGAGCCGCGCCTCCCGGTCGGCGTCGAAACCGGCCCGGAGCACGCGAAGCCCTTCGGCGGTGTCCCCGTCGTGGACGACGCCGCCGTGGTTCAGCACGACGACCCGATCGCAGAGGCTCCCGACCTGGTCCGCCGAGTGGCTCACGAAGACGATCGTGCGCCCCTCCTGCTGGAAGTCCGAGATCTTCTCGAGGCACTTGCGCTGGAACGGCTCGTCGCCGACCGCGAGGACCTCGTCGACCAGCAACAGGTCGGGATCCACGTGCACGGCCACCGCGAACGCGAGTCGTACGTACATGCCCGAGCTGTAGAACTTCACCTGCGTGTCGATGAACTCCTCGATGCCCGAGAAGTCGACGATCGCATCGAAGTACCGGTCGGTCTCCTTCCGGCTCAGTCCGAGGATCGCGGCGTTGAGGTAGACGTTCTCGCGACCGGTCAGGTCGGCATGGAAGCCCGCGCCGAGTTCGAGGAGGGCTGCGAGCCGACCGCGGCGGCGGACCGTGCCTGAGGTCGGCTCGATGATCCCGCCGATGACCTTGAGGAGCGTGCTCTTGCCCGACCCGTTGTGCCCGACCAAGCCGACGGTCGAGCCGGCGGAGACCTGGAGGTCGACGTCGCGGAGCGCCCAGAAGTCGTCGCGGTGGCGGCGCGAACGCCGGAGGTTGACGATCCGCTCCTTCACGGACTTGTCCTTGTGCAGGATGAAGCGCTTGGAGACGCCGGAGACGTCGATAATGGCGGGGGGAGTGGTCATCCGTTCACAGCTCCTGCGCGAAGTTGCCCTGCAGGCGCGAGAACACGCGCTGCCCGACCCAGAGGAGCACCACGCCCACGCCCAGGGCGATCCAGAGTCGGAGATCGAGATCCGGCGGCCAGTTCGTCGCGTCCGACACCGTGCTGCCGGCGAGCCAGAGGGCCTCCTGCATGCCCATGACGGCGAGGGTGACCGGGTTGGAGAGGTAGAGCGCCTCGATCCACGTCCCGCCGACGGCCTCGTTGACGAACGAGTACGAGTAGACGATCGGCGAGGCCCAGAACAGCACGACGAGTGCGACCTCGACGAGGTGCTGGATGTCGCGCAGGTAGACGTTGACCGCTGAGAGGATGAGCCCGAGGCCGGTGCCGAAGACGAGGATCACCGCGATCGACGGGATCACCATCGCCAGGGCGGGGTGCCAGGGGAACTCGCGGAACACGATCGTCGCCACGAGGAGGATGCCCATCTGGATCCCGAAGTTGATGAGCGCGCCGCCGACGCTCGCCAGCGGGAAGATCTCGCGGGGGAAGTACACCTTCTTGACCAGGCCGCTGTTGTTGATGATCGACGTCGTGCTCGCGGAGACGATCTCGGTGAACAGGGTCCACGCCGTGAGGCCGACGAAGACGAAGATCGCGAAGCTCGGGATCTGCCGGGCGAGGCCGAGGATGCCGCCGATGGCGAAGTAGTAGATCAGCAGCTGCGTCAAGGGTCGGACGAGGCTCCACACGACGCCGAGCGAGCTGTCCTTGTATCGCGCCTTGAGCTCGCGGCCGACGAGCATCCCGATCAGCTCGCGGTGCGCGAACACCTCGCGGATCGACCCCCACGTCCCACGCACGAGGCTTCCGCTCTCGCTGCCGACCTTCGCCATCGGTTCCTGTGCGATGCGGAGGAATCGCGAGTTCGCGGCATGGTCCGTCATGTGGAGCTTTCGGTCGGGGTGGGCCCACGGATGCCGCGGTGGAGGGCGCGGCGATGGGGGCGTCAGGCAGATGCCAGACATCGATCACGTAGGATCCTAATACTGCGCGCTGGCAGATCGCGCACTTCCCCCCTTCCCTGGAGCACGCGTGCTGAACACCCTGAAGAACTTCGCCAAGGACCTCTTGGCGATCACCTGGATCCGTCGGGCCTACGAGTTCGTCAACCGGATCTTCCTCGAGACGTTCGGATCGAGTCGGATCCTGTCCTACTTCTTCTTCATCGTCGCCTTCCTGCCCTTCAATCGCGAGCAGGCGGCGACGCTCCGTGGTCGGCGCGACTACTACCGCAACAAGAACCGCGAACGCCTCTCGCACGTCGAGCTGCGACGCAACGTCCATCGCATCGAGAAGGGGATCATCATGCGGCCGCGCCGCGAGATCTTCGCGAAGGACTACATCACCGAGACCATCGAGTTCTACGAGAACGCGGCTCGCCAGTGCCTCGTGGACCCGACCTCGATCGAGCGCAGCGAGCTGGACTGGGCGCACAACGTCCTCGCCGAGTACTTCCGCGTGAGCACGGGATCGCACCCGGCCGTCGACGCCGCACGCGAGCGGTTCCACGCGGTCTCGTACGACCCGGTGCTCGTGGGCACCGTCCCGTACGTGAAGTCGAACACCTCCACGGTGAACTACGACGAGCTGATGGAGCTGGCCCGCCAGCGCCGGTCCGTCCGGTGGTTCGACGGCCGGCCCGTCCCGCGCGAGCTCATCGACGACGCGCTTCTCGTCGCCCGACAGGCGCCGACCGCCTGCAACCGGCTGCCGTACGAGTTCCGGGTGTTCGACGACCCCGAGATGGTCAAGACCGTCGCCGGGCTCCCGTTCGGTGCGGCCGGCTACGCGCACAACATCCCGACCATCGTGGTCGTCGTCGGGAAGCTCGAGAGCTACTTCAGCCCGCGCGACCGGCACGCGATCTACGTCGACTCCTCGCTTGCGGCGATGTCGTTCATGTTCGCCCTCGAGACGCTCGGGCTCAGCTCGAGCGTGATCAACTGGCCCGACTTCGAGCCGCTCGAGGCGAAGATGCAGCGGACGCTCGGACTGGGCCTGCCCGACCGCGTCGTCATGCTCATCGCGGTCGGATACGCGCACCCCGAGGGGCTCGTGCCGTTCTCGCAGAAGAAGGAGCTCGACACGTTCCGCTCCTTCAACGTCCTGCCCTAGCCCGTGGCGAAACTTCCGCCTGGCGCCCGCAGAGCGCTGCGCTACTCGATCACGGCCATCGTCGTGATCGTGGTCGGCGTGCTCTTCGCGCGCGCCCTGAGCGCGAACTGGGAGGAGTTCGTCGCGCAGGACCTGGAGTTCGACTGGCTCTGGGTGATCGCGGTGCTGTTGTTCGCGGTCGCGGTTCCGCTCTCCGGCCTGCTCTGGGGACAGATCGTCAATCGGCTGAGCCACGGGCACCGCGTCACCCCGCGCGAGGCGATGGCGGTGCAGTGCGCCTCCTGGCTCCTGAAGTACGTGCCCGGACAGGTCGGCGCGGTCGTGAACAAGGTCGCGTGGGGGAGTGCCCGAGGCCTCAGCCGGACCCTCATCGTCATCACGTTCATCTACGAGAATGTCTTCCTCCAGATCGCCTCGATCGTGCCCAGCGCAGTGATCATCCTCCTGGCCCTCGGTTCCGACGTGTTCGCCGAGAACCCGGTGACGCTGCTGCTCCCGCTGCTCATGCTGGTCCCCCTCGTGGCGGTGCTCGTGCCCGACGTGTTCCATCGGGTGCTCTCCCTGGCCACGCGGCGCGTGCTCAAGCAGGACCTCCCGCAGGAGTACTTCCTCCCGACGCGCACGACCCTCGGCTACCTGGTCGAGTTCCTCGGCCCGAGGATCCTGAACGGCGCGGGCTTCGTCGTGATCGCGGTCTCGATCGCGCAGCCGCCGCCGTCGCAATGGCTCCTGTTCGGCGCCGCATACGTGCTCGCCGGCGCGATCGGGATCCTCGCCGTGTTCGTCCCGAGCGGACTCGGCGTGCGTGAAGCCGTGATCTTCGCCGTCCTCGTCGCCGCGGGCGTGCCGGCGGCGACGGCCGCAGTCCTCTCGATCCTCTCCCGACTCCTCAGCACGATCGCCGACGGCGCGGTCGCCCTCCTCTACGTCGCACTCCGAGTGCCCGGACCCAAGGACACCCCATCATCATGAACGCACCCCACGTCACCGTCATCGGCTCCGCCCTCTCGGGCAACAAGGGGGCCTCTGCCATGCTCGAGAGCTCCATCCAGACGCTCGGCGAACGGATCCCCGGTGTCCGCTTCACGCTGCTCAGCATGTACCCGGGCGAGGATCGCGCCCAGAACCACTACCCGAACCTCGAGATCGTGGATGCGACCCCGCGCAAGCTGGGCGTGACCATCAACTCCCTCGCGCTGCTCTACCGCATCCTGCCGCCGGTGCGCGGCACGATCCGGCGCCGGTCCAAGGCGATCCGCGCTCTCGTCGAGTCCGAGGTGCTGCTCGATCAGGGCGGGATCACGTTCACCGACGGTCGCGAGAAGTTCCTGCTCTACAACGTGGCGTCGATCCTGCCTGCGATCAACGTGAAGACGCCGGTCTTCAAGTGCGCGCAGGCCGTGGGTCCCTTCCGGAATCCGATCAATCGGGCCGTCTCGAAGATCTTCCTCCCGAAGGCCTCGACGCTCGTGACGCGCGGGCGGATCACGCACGGATACGCCGAGGGGCTCGGCCTGACCAACCTGTACGCGGGGGCGGACTACGCGTTCTCGCTGGAGCTGGACGGCACAGAGGAGGCCGCGGCCGGGGCGCTCTTCGATCTCTCGTTCTTCGACGACGGCGAGGTCGTCGGCCTCAGCCCGAGCGTCGTCCTCCAGAAGAAGGTCGACGCTCGCGATGGCGACTACGTCGGGCAGATGGTGGCGTTCATCGAGCACGTCGTCCGGAGCGGACGGAAGGTGCTGCTCGTGCCGCACAGCGTCCGGACGGGCACCGACAAGACCCACAACAACGACCTGCCGCTGTGCCGGGAGATCTTCGCGCGGTTGGGTGACGAACGTTCGTCGGTGCTCTTCCTCGACCGGGAGCTGCCCTCGCAGGTGCTCCGCTACCTGATCGGACGCTGCGACCTGTTCGTGGCGAGCCGCTTCCATGCGATGGTCTCCTCGCTCGCCATGGCGGTCCCGACCCTGGTGATCGGCTGGAGCCACAAGTACCGAGAGGTGCTGGAGATGTTCGAGCTCGAGGACTGGGCCTTCGGGCACGACCGGCTCGAGCCCGGCTACCTCGTCGATCGGTTCGAGGCCCTGGCGGATGCCAGGAGCGACGTGCAGGGACGACTGGTGGCGCACCTTCCCGAGGTCCGAGCGCGTTCCGTCGCCCAGGCGGACCTGATCGCGCAGGTCGTCGTGCCCGGCTGGAAGCCGGCGACGCAGTCGGAGGGCGACGCCTAGGGCTCCTCGCTCGACGCGGCCGCGGACCCCGCGGCCGCGGACCGCCCCGCCGCGGAACGGACGGAGCATCGAGGGCCCACGAACACGCCGGTCAGGCGCTCGACGCGGCCTTCGCACCGTCCGGCACCGAGGGTGCAGGTGCGCCGGCATCGCCGGAACCGTCCGACCCGATCGATCCCGTCGTCTCGGATTCCCGCTGCAGGGCGGCGGAGAATGTGAAGCCGAGCGCGACGATGCCGCCGACCGCGGTGGCGATGAACACCACGAGCAACCACGGCGGCAACCCGTTCGCGCCGATCAGTTGGGCCGCCGCGATCACGAGGTCGTCCGACGGCCCCCGCTTCGGCCAGATCGTGGAGCCGTACTCGACGAACGACGTCATGTTCGTCGCGGCGAGGGCGGCCGTCATCACGGGCACCAGCACGGCGGCGGCGCGACCCGCGACCGCGATTCCGCCGGCGAGGATGATCGCGATCGTGATCGTCGCGGGGAGGAAGTACCGCCAGTTGTACGCGCCGTATCCGGTCGAGTGGCTCAGCTGGAGTGCGTACGAGCCGAGGAGGTGGGCGGCGAGCAGCCCGATGATCGCCCAGGTCCGGAGTTCCAGGCGCCACCGTCGGCGCACGAGCACGATCACCGCCGCCACGAGCGAGACGGCGGCTCCGAACGTGAAGATCACCACCGAGGCCTGCGTCGCCAGGTGCGCCATCTCGGCCGACCCCCGTCCGACGAGGCCGCGGGGCACGATCGTGTAGAAGTCCGGATCGAGGAGGTTCGACAGCAGCGTGCGGTTCGACCTGGTCCCGACCGGCGACTTCGGAGTGGATCGGTACCAGTCGCCGCTCAGGGCGAGGTTGCGGAGGTAGAACCATCCCCACACGGCGAACGGCACGACGAACACGAGGACCGCCGCGCCGACCGCACGGAGGTACCCGCTGCCCCGACGAAGGCCGGTGCCCATGAGGATCGCGGTCGCCACGGCGACCGTGCAGAGTCCCAGCGTGAGGATGAACGTGGCCTTCGCGCCCATTCCGAGCGCGCAGACCGCGACGAGCGCGATGAGCCACGGCCACGTGACGCGCGAGACGAGCATCCGGCATGCGATGGCGATCGCCGTCATCGACAGCACGGTCACGAGCAGGTCGTTGTAGATCTCGGCCGAGAACCGCAGGTAGCCGAAGGTGAACGCGCCGACCGCGGGCAGCGCGATCGCCAGCGCGACGCGACGGCGGCCGCCGATGGTCCACCCGGCCCAGCTCAGGACCCCGACGCCGGCGAGCCCGACCAGCACGTTGAGCGTGCGGACGATCGCCACGCCGATCCGCCAGTGCTCGACGTCGAGCAGGGGACCGGCCACCGCGACCGCGAGCGCGTAGAAGAGGGGCGGGTGCGCCGACGCGTACTGCCGTCCCTCCACCCGGTTCGCCCCGAACGACGTTCCGGTCGGCGCGAACACATGGCCGAACGGCTGCGGGAGCTGTCCGGACGCGAGCTGCACCATGTAGTCGAGGTGATCGTACGCGTCGGCCGTCCCCTCCCAGGGCAGCGTGGCGATCGCGAAGCCCGCGACGGCGAGGTACGTGACCGCGATGACCACGAGTGATGGCACGACGACGGCGTACGGGTGGGCGCGCCAGCGGCGGAGTGGGCTGACACGCGACATGGGAGTCAATCGTAGCCAGCGGTGGTCCGCTCCCCACAATCGCGAAACTCCGGGGCGCGTGGCCGGGGCGCGGGCGCGCGCTCCGTAGGGTGGAGCGGCATGGACGGGGGGTGGTGACGTGATCGAGTCGCGGGTCGCCCGGTGGAGGCACGAGGACGTGTCGGGGTCGGGCCGTCGTCGGGTCGGCACGGTGTTCGCGGTCGCCGCCGTCATCGTTGGGGCACTGCTGGGCTCCGGGCTGACCGGTCCCGAGCCCGACGCGCTCGCCGCGGACGCCAGGGACTTCGATGCGGGCAACCTGATCAGCGACGCCCTCTTCTTCGACGGGCAGTCGATGGACTCCAGCGGGATCCAGTCCTTCCTGCTCTCCAAGGTCCCGACCTGTCGCAGCGACTACGCCTGCCTCACGACCTACCGGCAGACCACTCCGACGATGCCGGCCGACCTGTACTGCGGGAGGTACGTCGGCGAGAGCAACGAGAGTGCGGCCCGGATCATCTCCAAGGTCGGCCGCGCGTGCGGGATCAGCCAGAAGTCCCTGCTCGTCCTCCTCGAGAAGGAGCAGAGCCTCGTCACCTCCGCTTCGCCCACCCGGACCCGGTTCGAGAAGGCCACCGGCATGGGGTGCCCGGACACCGCCGCGTGCAGTTCCGCGTACGCCGGGTTCTTCTACCAGGTGTACTACGGGGCTCGGCAGTTCCAGATCTACAAGGCGAATCCGGGCTCCTTCAACCATCGGGCCGGCCAGACGAACAGCGTCCGCTACCACCCGAACTCGGCCTGCGGGACCAAGCAGGTGTACATCGCGAACCAGGCGACCGCCGGCCTCTACAACTACACTCCGTACACGCCCGACGCCGCCGCGCTCGCGAACCTCTACGGCTCGGGTGGCGCTTGCAGTTCCTACGGCAACCGCAACTTCTGGCGCATCCACACCGACTGGTTCGGGCTCCCGAACGGCGGGGCGAATCTCGTTCGGACGGAGGCCGACGCCACCGTCTACCTCATCTCGGGAGGCTCGAAGTACTCCATCACGAACTCGCGGATGCTCGCCGCGTACCGCGGCTTCGGGTCGGTCGGATACGTCTCCGGTTCGAAGCTCGACTCCTACGACGCCGCCGGTCCGGCGAGTCTGGTCGTCCGCAGTCCGAGCGGAGGGATCTACCTCCTGGACGGCGACACGATCCATCCGATGTCGAGTTGCACGGTCGTCGCCTACTACGGCGGCTCCTGCAGCGGTGGGTACACGCAGCTCACCGACGCCCAGGTCGCGCTGTTCCGTCGTGGCGAGACCGTGCGCACCTACCTCTCTGACCGGTCGGGCTACCGCTGGGTCATCCGCGACGGTGCCAAGCGCGAGGTGCTCGACGACCGGTCGCTCGCCGATGCATCCATCTCGGGGACGTTCGTGACGCTGCGATCGTCGTACACCCTGCCGGCGATCCGGACCGGCGTGCCGATCGTGCGCGACTCCGTCTACATCCGGAAGCGGGGGAGCTCGGACTACTGGTTCTACGCCGACGATGCGGTGCGGACGATCGGCTCGTACACGGCGTCGCAGCTGGGGGTCTCCGCGCGGGTCGCGGGGTCGCTCGCCGCGACCAGCGCGGCGCGGCTGCCGTCGTCATCCGAGCGATTCGACGGCGTCGTGTCGCTGGACGGGGCGGTCAAGGTCGTCAGCACGGCTGGTCGAGTCGGGTGGGGACCGTCCGCAGTCCCGACCGCGCAGACCCCGGTGCCGGTGACGGAGGACTTCCTCTCGGGGTACGTGTCGACCCGCACGGTGGTCGATGACGGTGACATGGTGGCTCCGCTGAACTCGTCGAGCCGCTACCTCGTCACCGGGGACGCCGTGCGCAGGCTCACCAGCGCCGAGGCGGTCTCCTCCGTCTACCCGGGGCGGACGGTCCCCGAGCCTGCGCCCGTGCCGACCATCCTCGTGAAGACCTCGGCGGGCGGCCCCGTGTACCCCGTCGGTGCGCTCGTGAGCATCGACGGCAGCCGCTCGGTGCACCTCCTGAACGGCGTCGACGAGCGGATCCGCATCCCATCGATGGCGATCACCAGGGACGCCGGCATCGCCGGGGTCCTGCGCTTGTCATCGGAGGACGCGCTTCGCGGCTACGAGGCGGCACCTGCGACGCTCACGTGGGGCCTGCGATGCGGTGGCGCGATCGCCTTCCCGGCTGGCGGTCGCCTGCATCGGATCCCCTCGGCGCTCGTCGCGGACTACGCGCTGCAGCCCACGGAACTGGATCCGCTGCTCTGCGCCCAGCTCGACTTCGGGGACGACGCGACGCGGTTCATCCGGGTGGGTTCCCGGAGCATCTACCTCATCGAGGACGGCGAGCGGCGCCAGGTGATGTCGCTCGCGCGGTGGCGCGAGATCTCCGCGGGGTCGGGATTCGTCGACGTCTCGGACGCCTTCGCCGCCCAGTTCCCGATCGGTCCGGCCGCCTGACCCCTGCGTGGGCGGACGCGGATCAGGGCGCGCTCGGAACGGTGGCCCGGCGACCGGGCAGCAGCTCGCGACCTGCGAGCAGGATCGCTCCCGCGCAGGCGATCGCGGCGGCGGCGGCGATCGCCGCGGTCGGGACCGACCCGATCGGCGACACGCCCAGCCAGGTGAGCACGTTGCCGAACGTGAACTTGAGGTGCGACGCCCCGTAGAAGCCGGCCAAGGCGATGATCAGGCCGTGGACCGTCATCAGCACCCCGAGTGCGAGGACGCCGATGCCGACGCCGCGCCGGGCGCGGGGGCTGCGGACGTACTCCATCCATGCGAGTGCGCTGGCAGCGACCAGGACCACGATGCAGGCGAAGAAGTAGCGCCCCTGGACGCCGACGATCATCTGGGTTCGCGTGTACACGCCCCACGTGCCGTACACGAGCAGGAGGATCGTGCCGATGGGCTGCGCGACGAGGATCAGGTTCACCCGGCGGAGCGCTGCCGTCCGGAACCCGTAGACGACGAGCACGGCGAGGCTGATCACGGACAGGATGTCGACGAGCGGCGACGCGATCGGGAACTCGAGGGCGCCGACCTTCCCCCAGAACGTGAGGGTGAAGCCGTCCCACAGGTGCACGAGGTAGTCGTACGCGTTCGGCCCCTGACCGGGCGGCCACGGGTTGTCGGGCCGGACGGAGCGCGTCGCGCTCGGCTGAATGGCGCCGAACCGGAGCACGTTCAGCGGCCACCAGAACATGCCGAACGCCGTCGCGGTCGCGAGCGGCCAGACCGTCTGCCAGATCCGGGCGGGCCAGCGCGGCGGGTGGCCCCGGCCGAACAGCAGGGCGAACAGGACCAGGGCCGCCGCGGGGAGCCCGGTCCCCTTGGTGAACGTGGTGAGGCCCAGCGCCACGCCGAGTCCGAGGAGGACCTGCCATCGCCGGTCGCCGGTGATGACCCGGATGGAGAGCCAGCCGACGACGGCGGCGAGCAGCGTCAGGAGCGCGTCGTTGGTGACCGCCGAGTTGATCTGCTGGAACTGCGGGATCGCGAACGGCGTCGCGGCGGCGACGAGGCCGGCCGCGTTCGAGCGCGTGATCCGTCGGATGCTCACGAAGAGCAGGGGAACGATCGGCGTCACGAGCAGCACGTCGAACAGTCGGAGGGCGAGCAGCGCGTGGTCCCATCGCAGTGCGTCGCCGCCGATCGCGGCCAGGAAGCCTCCCGCGACCGCGTAGTAGAGCGGAGGATGCTGGGTCATCCAGTCCAGCCGGTCCGTGAGTCCGGGGTCGGCCTCGCGAAGTTCTCCGAGCGTCGAACGCTCGGGTGCGGCGGTCGTCCGTTCCTGGAACGCCCCCCAGACGGCGCCGCTCATCCGGGCGTCCCCCGGATCCGGCCAGGCGGGTGCCGTGGCCATGCGTTCCGCGCTCGAGAAGTGCGAGACCTCGTCGGGGCCGCGGAAGGCGGGCGTGATCGTCGCCCACACCGACAGCAGCAGTCCGAAGGCGACCGTGAGGGCGATCACGGCCACGCGCATCCGCGTGGAGACCTGGGGCAGCGACGTCATCTTCAGTCGCCGTACCGGCGCAGCTTCAGGTAGTCGAGCGTCTCCTCCGCGAGCGTGCGGTTGATCCGGGTCAGGTCCGCCACTACGCCGATCACGAACGACAGGAGCGATCCGATCAGCAGGAGGCTGCCGAGCAGGAGCGACTGGATGTGGTCGCCGGGCGTCTCCTGGGCGATGAGCACGAGGTACCTGACGAACGGGATCAACCCCGCGACGCCGAGGAGGGCGCCGAGCCAGGCGAAGAGCGCGAACGGCCGGTACATCACGTAGGCGCGCACGATGGCCGTGCCCGACTGGAACATGTGCTCCCAGATGTTGCTGAACAGCCGCGATTCGCGCGTCTTCGGGTTCGTCGTGACCGGGATGCTGGTGATGGCGAGGCGCTTGTAGCCCGCCTGGATGATCGTCTCCATCGTGTAGCTGAATCGAGTGACGACGTTCAGCCGGATGAGCGAGTACTTCGAGTAGGCGCGGAATCCGCTCGGTGCGTCGGGGATGTCCGTGCCCGCGGCCTTGTTCACCACCCAGCTGCCGAAGCGCTGCATCAGCTTCTTGAACGGCGAGAAGTGGGCGACGGTCGCCGTCTGGCGATCGGCGACCACGATCTCCGCCTCGCCGTCGATGATGGGGCGCACGAGGTCGGCGATCCGCTCCTGCGGGTACTGGTTGTCCCCGTCGGTGTTGACGACGATGTCGGCGCCGTGGAGGAGCGCGTAGTCGACGCCGTCGCGGAACGAACGCGCGAGGCCCATGTTGCGCGTGTGACGGACGAAGTGCGTCACGCCGTGGGCCTTGGCCACCTCGATGGTCCGGTCGGTAGAACCGTCGTCGATGATGAGGATCTCGATCTCATCTACTCCCGGGATCTCCTTCGGGATCGACTCGAGCACGAGCGGGAGCGTCTCCTCTTCGTTGAGGCAGGGGATCTGGATGAAGAGTTTCACGGGGTCCTCGGAATCGGGGGAGCGACAAGCGGACAGCATCGACCGCTGCGGCTGTCCCGAGAAGATATCGTAAAGGATCCGCGACGCCGGCTCGGGCCGGGGCCGCGCGACGCCGACGCCGTCCGGCCGCCGTGGGCCCCGCGGCTGCCGTATGCGATGCCGGTCGAGGTCCCCGGGCCGGCGGAGGGAGGACCACCCCGTGCGATCTGGTGCGCAGCGGTACCGCTGGGACGTGTTCGGAGCGGCGTTCCTCACCGTGTTCTCGCTCGCGACTTTGTGGGCCTTCGCCGGTCCGGTGTTCGCGGTGCCCGACGAGAACGCCCACGTCGCGAACGCGGTCGCACAGGTTCGGGGGCAGCTCTTCGGCGAGCAGGTCGAGGGCGAGAAGCATCCCGTCGTCCGACTGCCCGAGGAGTTCCGGTTCCCCGCGACCTCGACGTGCTTCGCATTCCATCCCGAACGCTCTGCGGGCTGCGCCGCGGAGCTCGGTGCGGGGAACGACCGGTTCGGAACCTGGGTCGATGCCTACAATCCGGCGTACTACGCGCTGGTCGGGTGGCCGAGCCTGCTGGTCGGTGGCGAGGCCGGCCTGTACTCGATGCGCGTGACGAGTGCGATGCTCTGCGCCGTGCTCATCGCGGCGGCGTTCCAACTCGCCGTCGTCGGCAGGCCGCGGGCGTGGCTTCCGATGGCCGTCGGCTTCGCGGCCGCCCCGATGAACGTGTTCCTCATGGGCTCGGTGAACCCGAACGGCGTCGAGATCGCCGCGGGGGTCGCGCTCTGGGTGGCCGCACTGCGCCTGCTGGAGTCCAACGCGGCCGAGGACCCCGACGGCCACGCTGAACGGCCGTCGGGGTGGTACCTCTGGCTCGTGGCGACGATCTCGGCCGCACTGCTCGCGAACGCTCGGGCGCTCGGGCCGCTCTGGGTCGCGGTGATCCTCCTGCTCGCCGTGCTCGTCGTGGGATGGAGCAGCCTCCGCGGACTGCTCACGACCCGCGCGAGCGTTCCATGGATCGTGGCCATCGCGCTCGCCTGCGGGTTCTCGGTCGCGTGGACCCTCGGCGGCGGAAGCCTCTCCGGTCAGGCCTCCGAGGGCGACGCGCCACTCGTCGGCGGCTCGTTCCTGGCCGGTGCGGCGTACATGATCCGCCACCTCCCCGACTTCCTGGTCGGTGCGGTCGGAATCTTCGGCTGGCTCGACACGATCCTGCCGATCTGGGTCTACTGGCTGCCCGTCGTCGCGGCGGGGACCGTCCTGGTCCTCTCCGTCACGGCGACGCGTCGGCGGTCGACCACGCTGGTGCTGCTCGTCGCCGCCTCCTCGGTGGTCGTCCCGACCCTCGTCCAGGCTCGGTCGGTGGCCCAGACCGGGATCATCTGGCAGGGCAGGTACGGGCTCGTCCTCCTCCTCGGCGTGCTGATCGTGGCCGGATGGGTGCTCTCGGGTCGCAGCGCCCGCCGCGTGCTGCACGTGGTGGATCGGATGTCGTGGGTGGTCGCGGCGCTCGTCGCGTCGTTCGGAGTGCTGGCCTTCGCCTTCGTGCTCTACCGGTACATGGTCGGGACCGAGGGTGCGCTGAGTGAGATGTGGCGGTCGCCCGGCTGGGAGCCTCCGGTCGCGTGGTGGGTCCTCATCGCGTCGTACGTGGTCGCGTCGGCCGCGCTGACGGCGCTCGTCGGCATGACGACCCGGTCCGTCGTCCGACGCAGCGGACTCGTGACGGAGGTCGCGGCGCGGTGACCGGAACCCGCATCGCCATCGCGTACGACTGCCTGTTCCCGGTGAACACGGGCGGGGGAGAGCGCGTCTACCGGAGGATGGCGGAGCTGCTCGTCGGCCGCGGCGGCGAGGTCACGTACGTCACGCGCGGACAGTGGCCCGCGGACGATCCCCCGCACGCGTCGTTCGACATCGCCTCGGTCTGGCGAGGCCCGATCTACGACGGTCTCGGCGTCCGGACCACCTCCAGCGCGGTCGCGTTCGCCGTCGGGCTCTTCCGGTACTTCGTCCGCCGACGCGGTCGGTACGACCTCGTGATCGTGGCGGCCCTGCCCGTCCTCAACGTCTTCGCGGTCCGTCTCGCGCTCCTCGGCACCCCCGTGGTCATCGCCGTCGACTGGCTCGAGGTGTGGCCGGCGCGCAAGTGGCGCGACTACGCCGGCCGGTTCACGGGGAGCATCGCCGCCGTCCTGCAGTGGCTCGCCGTGCGCGTGGGCTCGATCCAGACCGTCAACAGCGAGTTCACGCGGCGCCGGCTCCGGATGGCGCGTCGCGACGCGGACCCGGTGGTGCTGGGGCTGCTCGATCTCGCGGGCCCGGTTCGCGACGGTGCCGGCCGCGACCGGCGTTCGAGCGACGACGCTCCGTACGTCCTCTTCGTCGGCCGCCACATCGCGGACAAGCGACTGTCGGCGCTTCCGCCGGCATTGGGCGTCGCCCGTCGGACGGTCCCGGGCCTGCGAGCGCGGGTGGTCGGGACGGGACCGGAGACCGGGGCCGCACGGGACGCGGCCGTCGAGCACGGCGTCGCCGACGCGGTCGAGTTCCTCGGGCGCGTGGACGACGACGAACTCGACGCCCTCTCGGCCGGCGCCGCCGCCCTGGTCAACCCATCGGCGCGCGAGGGGTTCGGGCTGGTGGTCGTCGAGGCGGCAGCGCAGGGCACTCCGTCGGTGGTGGTGGCCGGCGAGGACAACGCGGCCGCCGAACTGGTCGCACCGGGCGTCAACGGCGAGATCGCGGAGGACGCATCCGCGGACGCCCTCGGCCGCGCGATCGTCCGGGTCGTCCTGAGCGGCGACCGGATGCGGAGATCGACGGCGGACTGGTTCGCCGCCGAGCGCGAGCGCCGGAACCTCGGCGCATCGGTCGACGAGATCCTCGAGCGCATGGAGCGGCTGCGTCGGTGAATCGCGCTCAGGAGTCGAGCGCGCGGTCGAACGAGGCGAGCGTGCCCATCGCCGTCCGGTCCCAGGAGTACCCCGTTGCGCGAGCGGCGCCCTGCCCGGCCATCCTCGTCCGGGTCTCCCGGTCGGACAGCAGGTCCTGCAGTGTCCGGGCGAGCGCGGCATGGTCCGTCGGGGGGAACCAGGCGACGGCGTCCCCGCCGACCTCGCGAAGGACGGGCAGGTCGGACGCCACGACGGGGACGCCGCGCGCCATCGCCTCGATGAGGGGGAGTCCGAATCCCTCGAACCGCGTCGGGAACACCAGGAGCGCCGCCTCGGCGTAGAGCCGTTCGAGTTCGTCGGACGCGACCCAGCGCTCGAGCCGTACGCGCTCGTCGAGGCCCAGCCGTCGCACCTCGGGCGCGAGCGGATCGTCGTCGTGGCTCCCGGTCACGACGACCCTCGGACGGCGGTCTGCGGGCATGAGTGCGACGGCTTCGAGGAGTGCGACGAAGTTCTTGTGCGGCATGCGGTTGCCGATCGCGAGGACGAGGTCGTCCGAGCGCTCGGTCCCGGCGGTCGCGTCCCGGGGCGCGACGGCGCCGCCGGCGAGCGGCACCACGTCGATGCGGTCGGGGTCGACGCCGAGCAGGTCGACGAGATCGGCCGCGGTCGACTCGCTGACGGTGAGCACGCGTCGCGCGGCGCGCGCGGCGCCGCGGATCATCCCCCGCAGCACCGGCGCGTAGGGGCCGGGCACGAACTCCGGGTGCCGGAAGGGGAGCAGGTCGTGCACCGTCAGGACGACGGGAGTCCGGGACCGGACGGGGCCGAGGTTCGCGGGTGCGTGGACGAGATCGGCGCGGAGCCGTGCGGCGTGGCGCGAGACGTCGAACACCTCGCCGCGCGCCCATGCGATGCGGTCCTCGCCGGACCGGCCCGACGCCACGAGTTCTCCGGGGAACCACGGCGCCCCGTCTCGTGCGAGTTCGGTCGAGGCCAGCCCCACGAACTCGAGGTCGGGTCTGAGCGAACCGAGCCGCGGGTACAGTTCCCGGACGTACGACTCCATGCCGCCCTTCCGGCCGGTGAGGAACAGCAGGTCGACGAGGATCCGGGTCATGGCGCGTCGCCGCCCGACTGGTCGTCGCGGGCGTGGCGCGGCACGTCGGAGGTCGCGGCCTCGGCGGAGCGCGAGGCGTCCCGCCCGGACGGAGCGGCGCCCCGCACCGCCGCGACGCGGCGCCGGCGCGCCGCCTCGTAGATGATCGCGGAGACGACTTCGGCGACGAGCAGCCCGGCGAAGACCGCCGCAAGCGAGCCCGTGACGAGTGCGAGCCCGGCCAGGGCGAACGTGATCACCGAGACGACGGCGCGGAGGCCGGTCACGAGTCGCACCTCCCCTCGACGGCGCAGCGAGGCGAACGGGATCGTGGTCGCGAGCGAGGCCGCGCGCCACGCGCAGGCGATGAGCAGCGGCAGGAGCGTCGCCGACGTGGTCCAGGCCTCGCCGAAGAGGAATCCGAACACGCCGAGCCACTCCGCGACGAGGAGCGCGGCGATCGCCGCGACGACCGCGCCGGCCGACACGACGATGTCGAGCCCCGAGTGCTCCTTGAGCAGTCGGAGGCGCATGAAGTTCAGCGGGATCGCGAGCAGGCCCGACACGGTCGAGATCGCGGCGAACAGGACCGCCTCGTTCGGGCCGAGGAAGGCCAGGATCATCGAGTTGAGCAGCGGGTAGACGGCTCCGGTGATCGCGGTGTCGGCGACCACCCAGCCCATGACGCGTCGCTCCGGGCGGCTCGCGCGATGCTCGACCGGCAGGCATCGGACGACGGTCGCCGCGACGATGCCCGCGACGAGCGGCGTCAGCGCCCACGCCTGGCCGGCGAAGCCGGCGACGACCCCGGCGAGCGCACCTGCGCCGACGAGGATCGAGGCCCAGATCTCCCGACGATCGAGGCGTTCGGCGACCGAGACGCCGCGGCCGACCTCGAGCGCGGCGACGAGGACGGGGAGCCCGATGCAGAGGGACACCACGTTCGGCCCGGTGGCCACCACCGCGACGCCCGCGACGACGGATGCCGCGGCGAGCCAGAGCGGGAAGACGACGCGTCGTTCGGTACCCGCGGAGCTCAGGCGCGACTCGACGATGACGGCGAACGCGAGCTGCCCCGCGAAGGTGGCGACCGTGACGGCCACGGCGATCACGCCCTGTTCGGCGGGCGTGAAGAGGCGCGACGCGATGGAGACGGTCGCGGCGGGGATCACCGCGAGGGACACGCCGCCGAGGAGGGTGATCGCGCTCATGGTGGCACGGCGCAGCCGCATCGGCGCCGGGGACTCGAGGCTCATCGGCGCACCGCCTCGAGCGCGGAGGAGCCGCCGAACGTCCGGCCGACCGCTCCCTCGAGCCGGCCGAGGAAGACCCACCAGCCGTCGAGGACGCCGTACTCGCCGCCGTGCCGCACGCCGAACGCGAGCCCGCCGCCCACGAAGGCCACCCGCCACGGCCACGGGTAGTGCCAGCGCGTGACGACGAGGCCCAGCCCGCGGCCGTAGGCGCGGAGCTTCCGCCTGCGCTCCGCCCGAGCGAGTCCGTGGGCGTCGGCGATCCCGCCCACCGCCACCGAGGGCGGCAGCCAGGCGATCCGCCCGGTCGCGTCGGGTGCGCGGTCGTCGATGCGCAGGAGCAGGTCCGTCGCCTCGCCCGCCTGCCACGGAGTCGGCGCACCGGTGCCGAGGTCGGGGTCGAACCCGCCGACGGCGTCGAACAGGCTCCGCCGGATGAGCAGGCCCATCTCGATCACGCTCCACGCGTTCCATCGATCGAACGGCGTGCCGGGCTCGGGGAGCTCGAACTTCGGGCCGTGCTCGTCGACGACGGTCATCGCGGCGAGCCGCGTGTCGTCGGGCAGTGCGCGAAGGGCCTCCACCGTGCCGGCCGGGAACCACGTCGTGTCGTTGGGGAACACGAGGAGGGGGTCCGTCCCCTTCAGCACGGACACTCCGTGGTTCCGTCCTCGCGCGGCGCCGGGGTTGCTCGTGGTGACGACCACGCGACCGGCACCCGCGTCGAAGCCGTCGACCAGCGCCTCGACCTGCGCCACGTTCCGCTGCGCCACGATGACGAGTTGGTCACCGGCCCCGAGCCGCCCTCCGAGCGAGTCGAGGAGGCGCCGCAGCGGCTCGACGCGCCCGAGCGTCGAAACCACCAGTCCGAGGTCCACGATGTCTCATTCTGTACGATGATCACGCCCGCACACACCGACAGGATCATCGCCACATGCCTGCTGCGACCGACACGATCGAGCTCTCGATCGTGATGCCGTGCTTGAACGAGGCCGAGACCCTTGCGACCTGCATCGACAAGGCCAACGGGTTCCTCGAGCGGAGCGGCGTCGTGGGCGAGGTCGTGATCGCCGACAACGGCTCGACCGACGGGTCGCAGGAGATCGCGCGGGCGCACGGCGCCCGGGTGGTCGACGTCCCGGCGAAGGGCTACGGCAGCGCGCTGCTCGGCGGCATCGAAGCGGCCCGGGGCACCTACGTGATCATGGGCGACGCCGACGACAGCTACGACTTCTCGAACCTCGACGCGTTCGTCGACCGGCTCCGAGCGGGCGACCAGCTGGTCATGGGCAACCGGTTCCGCGGCGGGATCGCCGAGGGGGCCATGCCGCCGCTGCACAAGTACCTGGGCAACCCGGTGCTGTCGTGGATCGGCCGCGTGCTCTTCCGATCGCCGATCGGCGACTTCCACTGCGGGCTCCGGGGCTTCCATCGGCAGTCGATGCTCGACCTGCACCTGCAGACCACGGGCATGGAGTTCGCGAGCGAGGTGGTCGTGAAGTCGACGCTCGGCGGGCTGCGGGTCACCGAGGTGCCCACGACGCTCGACAAGGACGGTCGGAGCCGGCCGCCGCACCTGCGCAGCTGGCGGGACGGATGGCGGCACCTGCGGTTCCTCCTCATCTTCAGCCCGCGCTGGCTGTTCCTGATCCCCGGTGCGGTCGCGTTCTTCCTCGGGCTCCTGGGCACGCTCGCGCTCACCTTCGGGCCGGTCGTGTTCGGCGACGTCGGGTTCGACCTCCTGAGCCAGGTGTACCTCGCCGCCCTCACCGTCGTCGGGTACCAGTCGGTGCTGTTCGCCATCCTGACCAAGATCTACGCGCAGCACGAGGGGTTCCGGATCCCGAGATCGCGCAACTTCGACCGGCTCGAGCGCCGGATCAGCCTCGAGAGCGGCGCACTCGCCGGACTCGCCCTGTTCATCGTGGGGATCGGGATCGCGATCTGGCAGTTCGTCGTCTGGGCCGCCGCCGACTTCGGCCCGCTCGATCCGGGCACCACCGCGCGCATGGCCGTCCTCGCCGCCCTCTTCATGATGCTCGGCTCGCAGACCATCATGGCGGGAATGTTCCTCGGGGTGCTCAAGGTCGGGCTCCGCAAGGAATGAGCGGCGCAGCGGATGCCGCGGCACGGCCGGCGGCGCGTGCGACGACCGTCTCGGTGGTGATCGGCACGCACAACGGCGCGCGCTTCGTCGGAGAGCAGGTCGCCACGATCCTCGGCCAGACGAGGCCCGTCGACGAGATCGTCGTGAGCGACGACGCCTCGGCGGACGACACGATCGCGATCGTCGAGCGCGCGGTGCAGGAGTACCGCGCGACCGGCGCGGCCGTCGACCTGCTGGTCCTCCGCAACGACGTGCCGCTCGGCGTCACCGCCAACTTCGAGCAGGCGCTGCGCGCCGCGACCGGAGACGTGATCGCCCTGTCGGACCAGGACGATCTCTGGCACCCGGACCGGATCGCCGTCGCGCTCGCCGCGTTCGAGGAGCGGCCGTCGCTGTGCCTCGTCGCCGGCGATGCCGAGCTGGTCGACGCGCAGGGGACCGCGATGCCGGCGTCGCTGTTCGACACCCTGGGGATCGACGAGCCGCTGCGGGCCTCGGTCGACGGCGCCGCCGCGTTCGACGAGCTCCTCCGCCGGAACCTCCTCACCGGCGCGACCATGATGCTGCGCCGGGAGCTGGTCGAACTCGCGGCGCCGTTCCCGGCGAGCTGGGTCCACGACGAGTGGCTCGCGGTCGTCGCCGCCGTGTCCGGCGGCATCGGGTTCCGGGCCGAGCGCCTCATCGGGTACCGGCAGCACGGCTCGAACCAGATCGGCGTGACGTCGCTCGACTGGGGCGGTCGCATCGACCGGCTGCGGGCACCGCGCACCGAGCGCAACGGCCGGCTGCTCGCGCGCGCGGGAGCGCTCGCCGACCGGTTGCCCGGCATCGCGGAGCGCGCCGGCGGCGTCGCGCCGGAGTTCGTCGCCACCGTGACCGGCGACAAGCTCGCGCACGAGCGGGCGCGCTCGAGCCTGCCCGCGGCACGCGTCGCCCGGATCGGGCCGGTGCTGAGGGAATGGCGCACCGGCCGCTACACGCGCTACGGGCTGGGCGCCCAGGACGTGCTGCGCGACCTCGTGCAGCCGATCTGACCCCGGGGCGGGCTCACGCGAGCCGCGCCGGCGACGTGCCCGCGAGTGCGTCGCGCCAGCTCATGTCGCGTGCGGCCTTCACGGCGCAGACGACGAGCAGCATCCACCCGCCCTCGACCAGGGCGAAGCTCTCCGCGAAGCTCGTGACGCTCAGGGCGACGAGGGCGAGCGCGGGCCAGAGGTAGACGACGCTGCGACGCGACGAGGCCAGGAGCCATGCGCGCACGAGGGCGACGCCGACCAGCCCGGCGAAGAGGAGCACGCCGATGACCCCGACCTGGAAGTAGGCGTCGATGTACGCGCTGAGGGCCGACGAGTGGTCGCGCCCGACTCCGCGTTCGACCCACACGTAGGGTGCGGCATCCGGCCACCGCCCGACCCAGCCCCAGCCCTGCAGCGGGTTCACCGCGAGGTAGCGTGAGACCTCGCGCCAGACATCGAGGCGGACGTCGAACTCACCGCGCGCGTCGAGGAGCTCGATGATGCGGATGCGGATGATCCATCCGACGACGAGCATCGCGACGGCGGAGACCAGCAGCGCCAGCTGCCACCGCCACCGCGTGTCCGCCGGCACGCGACGCAGGCCGTAGAGCGCGGCGAGCGCGAGGAGCGTGATGCCCAGGGCGACGAAGGTCGTGGGTGATCCGGAGAGCAGGAGCAGCAGGCCCGCGAGCACCACGGAGGCGATCGCGCGGCCACGGAGGACGCTCCGGGTGCGCCACTCGACGATGAACGTGATGAGGCCGATCAGGGCGACGAAGCCGAGCACGTTCCTCGAACCGAAGATGCCCTGCACGGGGCCGAACGCGGCGATGTTCCCCTGGATCCCGAGGAATGCGATCGGGAGGTCGAGCAGGATGCCGGAGAGCACCTCGAGCGCGAGCGAGACTCCGAGCAGCACCCGGAGCACGTCGCCGAAGGCTCGCACGATCTGGATGGTGTCGCGCATGAGCGCGACGTAGAACCCGAGCACGCCGAAGGCGACGAGGTAGCCCACGCCGAGGACCGTGAGGCCCGGCGTGTCGCTCCAGATCACGGAGGCGCCGCACCAGCCGACGAACACGAGGATGGTCAGCGGCAGGATGCCGTACCACTCGACGGCCCGCCATCGCGCGACGAGCGAGATTGCGGAGAGCACGATGAGCGTGGCCAGCGCGGCGATGAGCCCGGGCCAGCCGACCATCGCGCGCACCGCGTGGGTCGAGAACGCCAGTCCCACCGACATGAGCGTGACCGCCTGCGCGAAGCGCGCCGAGCCGGCGAACTCGCGCAGGGCCGACCTCACCGGGGTACCTCCGCACGCGACCACCGGCGTGGCGAGCGGGTCGGCGGCATGCTCGGGAGCGGTTCGGCCGACCACTGCCGCTGCTTCGTGCCCCATGCGATCGCGATGAGGAGGATCCAGCCGGACTCGACCAGCAGGCGGCTCTCGGCGAGCGACTGGCCGATCAGTGCGACGAGGACCAGCAGGGGCACGACTGCGATCGCGGAGAACCCGACCGGGTGGCCGCGCTCGTCCCGCGGCCGGTCGACGGCGAGGAACCACGAGCGCCACAGTGCGCCGACGACTATCGCGGCGAAGGCGAGGAGTCCGACGATGCCGAGCTGCATCCAGACGTCGAGCCACGCGTTGTGGGCCTGCAGGTACTCGACGCCGTTGCGGACCGCGAGCCCGTCGAAGGGCTCCACCCAGGGCTGCCAGTAGCCGATGTAGCCCCAGCCCACCATCGGGCGTTCGGCCGCGAGCGCGCTCACCGACGCCCAGATGTCGAGGCGGCCGGTCAGGTCGTCGCTCTTGCCGAAGAGGCCGAGCAGCGCGTTCCACAGCAGCGCGACGAGGGCGACGGATGCCACGAGCGCGGCCGCTGCCGAGACGTAGACGATGCGGCGGCCGTCGGGGCCGGCCCGTCGCGCCCACGTCGCGAACCCGAACGCGGCGAGCACGAGCAGCCCGGCGAGGGCGACGGTGGCGGAGCGCGTGAGGAGGAGGACGACGCCGCTCACGACCAGCCAGCCGATGCCCTGGGCGCGCCGCATGCCCCCGCTCGCGAGCAGCGCGGCGAAGAGGATCGCGGCGATCAGCGCCGCCATGCCGAGCAGGTTGCGGTTGGCGACGATGCCCTCGATCGGACCGCCGTCGAAGAGCATCGCGCGCGACCAGTAGTAGGCCATCGGCAGGTCGCCCGCCGTCGGGTCGAAGTCGGGGAAGTTCGGCAGCAGCGGCTCCCGCACGAACACGGCGACCCAGAGCTCGAACAGCAGCGAGAGCGCGAGGACCCACTTGAGCGCGCTGCTCACGGCGCGCAGCACGCCGTGCCAGCCGAGCGAGAGCGTGAGCGAGAGGGCGGCGACGGTCGTCACGAAGAGGATCGCGAGCCCGAGGGCCGTGCCGCCCGGGTAGTGCGACCAGGCGAGGGAGAGCGTCGCGATGCCGAGGAAGAACAACGTCGACTTCGGCGTCCGACGCCAGGTCGCGCGGGGCCGGCGGGCGACCCAGAGCCACACGGAGCCGATCAGCACCACTGCGACGACCGCACCGAACCCCCACCAGCCGAGCAGGTTCCGCCAGAACTGTCCGGCGAACGCGGTGAAGAACACGAACGTGGCGAACGCGCTCTCCAGCACCGGCCGTCGTCCGAGGGTCATGCGCACAAGGGTATCGCGGAGGCCGTGCCTGACCTGCCGCCGCGACCGGCTAGACGAACGCCGCCTCGCCCGTGATCGCGCGACCGACGATGAGCGTGTTCATCTCGCGCGTGCCCTCGTAGGAGTAGAGCGCCTCGGCGTCGGCGAAGAAGCGCGCGACGTCGTAGTCGAGGACGATGCCGTTGCCGCCGCACGCCTCGCGCGCCCACGCGACGGTCTCGCGCATCGCGGAGGTTGCGAACGCCTTGGCGAGCGCCGAGTGCTCGTCGCGCTGCTCGTCCGCGTCGAGCATCTGCGAGACCCGGACGACCATGCCGAGGGAAGCGGTGATGTTGCCGAGGCACTTCACGAGGAGGTCCTGGATGAGCTGGTGCGACGCGATGGGCTTGCCGAACTGCTCGCGCTTGGTCGCGTACCGCACGGCGGCCTCGTAGGCGCCGATCGCGGTGCCGACGGCGGCCCACGCGACCTCGGCCCGCGTGTGCCGGAGCACCGCGGCGGTGTCGCGGAACGAGTTCGCGTTCTGCAGGCGGAGCGACTCGGGCACGCGCACGTCGGTGAGCGTGATGTCGGCGTTCTGCACCATCCGGAGGCTGACCTTGCCCTGGATCTTCGTCGCCGCGTAGCCGGGCGTGGACGTGGGCACGATGAACCCCTTCACCTGGCCGTCGGCCTCGTCCTTGGCCCAGATGACGGTGATGTCAGAGAAGGTCGCGTTGCCGATCCAGCGCTTCTCGCCGTTTAGCACCCACTCGTCGCCCTCCCGCCGGGCGGTCGTGCGCAGGCCGCGCGCCGAGTCGGAGCCCGACAGCGGCTCGGTGAGCCCGAACGCGCCGATGATCTCGCCGGAGGCGAGGCGCGGGATCCATTCGCGACGCTGCTCCTCGGAGCCGGCGATCGAGATCGAGCCGGTCGCGAGTCCGCTCTGGACGCCGACGAACGTGCCGACCGAGGCGTCGACGCGAGCGAGTTCGAGCGCGACGAACCCGCGGAACACGGCCGAGTTCTCGAACGGCGCCGTCTCATCCCACGCGTACGCGAGCACGCCGTGGTCGGCGAGGGGGTTCACGACCTCCATCGGGAACTCGGCCCGCTCCCAGTGGTCGTTGACGATGGGCCGCACGTCGCGCTCGAGCCAGGCGCGGAGGGACACGAGCGCCTCCTGCTCGCGGTCGGTCAGCAGGGAGGCGTACGAGTAGAAGTCGCTCGCGAGCGGCTCGAAGGACATGACTGCTCCTCATTCATCGGCGGATGGCCCGAGCGTAGGCAGCCACCCGTCCGGGAGCGCAGTGCTTGGTAGTTTGGGGCCAAACCGCGAAAGGACCCCACTCCGCATGTTTGTCGCGATCCGCAACACGCCCCGGGACTATGCGTGGGGTTCCCACACCGCGATCGCAGAGTTCCGAGGAACGGAGCCGAGCGGGTCGCCCGAGGCGGAGCTCTGGCTGGGCGCGCACGCGGGATCGCCCGCCGAGGTGGTCGATGCGGCGTCCGCCGAGGCGGCCGACCTCGCCGAGCTCATCGCCGCGAACCCGGCGCTCGCGCTCGGGCCCGAGCATGCACGCGAGGGGGCCCGGCTCCCGTTCCTGCTCAAGGTGCTCGCCGCCGCGCGACCGCTGTCGCTGCAGGCGCATCCCACGCCCGACCAGGCGCGCGTGGGGTTCGGCCGCGAGGAGGCCGAAGGCGTGCCGATCGACGCGTTCGACCGCAACTACAAGGATCCGTTCGCCAAGCCCGAGCTCATCGTCGCGGTGAGCGAGTCGTTCGAGGCGCTCTCGGGCTTCCGGCCGCTCGAGGAGGTCGCCGGGGTCCTCGACGCCCTCCGGGCCGCCGACACCGGCTCGCCCGAGCCGCAGCCGGGCGCGCTGGACCTGCTCGCCGCGCGGCTCGAGGGCCCGGACGGCCTCCGCGAGTGCGTCGCGTGGCTCCTCCAGGACGGTCGCGGCGAGGACACCGGCGAGGCCGCCTGGCTGATCGAGCGGGTGACCGCGCTCGCCGCGAGCGACGCGGCGCTCGGCTCGCGGTTCGCCGCGTCGTTCCGCACGGTGCTCGACCTCGCCGAGGAGTACCCGGGCGACCCGGGGATCGTGATCTCGCTCCTGCTGAACCGGGTGACGCTCGCGCGCGGGGAGGCCCTGTTCCTCGACGCGGGCAACATCCACGCCTACCTCTCGGGCCTCGGCATCGAGCTGATGGCCGCGAGCGACAACGTGCTGCGCGGCGGCCTCACGCCGAAGCACATCGACGTGCCCGAGCTCCTCGAGGTGCTCGACTTCACGCCGATCGAGCCGCCGCTGCTGCGGCCGATCGAGGCGGCGGAGGGCATCCGGGAGTACCGCCCCGCCGTGCCGGACTTCACGCTCTTCCGGGTCGCGGGCGCGGACGATGCGGCGCGCATCGCGCTGTCGGGACCGGCGATCGTCCTCGCCGAGGGCGCGGACGTGCGGGTCGCCGGCGCGCACGGGTCGATCGCGATCGCGCGCGGCGAGGCCGCGTTCGTCTCGCCCGACGAGGCGTCCCTCGCGATCGGCGGCGAGGGCGTCGCGTGGGTGGCGACCGTGCCTCCGATGCAGGGCTGAGCGGGGCCGCGCTGCGCGACGCGAAGTGAGCGATGGGCGGATGCCGCGGCATCCGCCCGGGTCATCCGGCCTGTCGCGGTCCGAACACCCGGCGGTACTGGGTCGGCGTGGTCTGCAGCGTCTTCACGAAGTGGTGGCGCATGACCGCTGCGGCGCCGAAGCCCGTCTCGCGGGCGATCTCCTCGAGCGTGAAGTCGGTCTCCTCGAGCAGTTGCTGCGCGCGGAGGAGCCGCTGGCGGTTGAGCCAGGCGTTCGGCGTCGTGCCGGTCTCGGCACGGAACTTCCGTGCGAAGGTCCTGGGCGACATCAGCGCCTTGCGGGCGAGGCGGTCGACGGTCAGGTCCTCGTCGAGGTGCTCGAGCATCCACTCGGTGACGAGGGCGAACGAGTCGCTCCTCGCGTCGACGACCGGGGTCTGGATGAACTGGGACTGCCCGCCGTCCCGCTGGGGCGGGACCACCATGCGCCGGGCGACGATGTTGGCGGCGCTCGCGCCGAGCTCGGTGCGCACGATGTGCAGCGCCGCGTCGATGCCGGCGGCGGTGCCCGCGCCGGTGACGACCTTGCCGTCCTGCACGAAGAGCACGTCGGGGTCGACCTCGGTGTCGGGGAACATCTCGGCCATGCGGTCGGTGTAGAGCCAGTGCGTGGTCGCCCGCCGACCGTCGAGCACCCCGGCGCGGCCGAGCGTGAAGGCGCCCGAGCAGACGCTCAGCACCCAGGCGCCGCGGTCGACGGCCTCGCGGATGACGCGCAGGACCTCGGGGTGGGCCGGCTCGTCGATGAGCGAGGCGGGGACGGCGACGAGATCGGCGGTCTCGGCGGCCTCGAGTCCCTCGTGCACGACGACGTCGAAGCCGAGCTTCGTGGAGATCGGACCGGGTTCGGCGGCGACCACGTGGAAGTCGAACGTCGGACCGCCCTGCTCCGATCGGTCGATGCCGAAGACCTCGCAGATCACGCCGAACTCGAACGGGGCCATCTGCGGGACGGCGATGCACGCGATGGTCTGGAGCACGGTTCCTCCTCGAGGCCGCCTGAGTGTGGCAGGAATGTGTCGATCGGTGGCGAGTCTGCCACTTTCGGCAGGATCTTGCAAGGCGCAGAATTCCTGCCATGGACATCATCGTGTTTCTGGTCCTCGTGGGACTCGCGGTGTGGGGCGTCGTCGCGACGCTGCTCCGCCTCGACTCGGACGGCTACGGCCGTCCCGAGATCCGGGACCGCGTGCGTCACGTCGACCGCGCCCCGCTGCGTCGCGCCTGACCCCGCCCGCTAGCATCGTCACGACGCCGGAGACTCCGGCGACGGAAGGCGGGACATGAGCTGGCTGGTCACCGGGGGAGCGGGCTACATCGGAGCGCACGTCGTGCGCGCGTTCCGGGCCCAGGGCATCGAGACGGTCGTCGTGGACGACCTCTCCTCCGGCAGGCGGACGTTCGTCCCCGATGGGACGCCGTTCGTGCACGGCTCGATCCTCGACGGCGCGCTCCTCGAGGACACCATGCAGGCGCACGACGTCGGCGGCGTGGTCCACCTCGCCGGCTTCAAGTACGCCGGGGTGTCGATGCAGCGCCCCCTCCACACGTACGAGCAGAACGTCACGGGCACCGCGAGGCTCCTCGGCGCCATGGAGGCGAGCGGGGTCGACCGCATCGTGTTCTCGTCGAGCGCCGCCGTCTACGGCACCCCCGACGTGGACCTCGTGACCGAGGACACGCCGAAGCGCCCGGAGTCGCCGTACGGCGAGTCGAAGCTCATCGGCGAATGGCTCCTCGCCGACCAGGCTCGCGCGGCAGGCCTCCGGCACACCTCCCTCCGCTACTTCAACGTCGTGGGCTCGGGCACCGACGAGGTGTTCGACCCGAGCCCGCACAACCTCTTCCCGCTCGTCTTCGACGCCTTGCTCGATGGGCGCACGCCCCGCATCAACGGCGACGACTACCCGACGCCCGACGGCACGTGCGTGCGCGACTACATCCACGTCGCCGACCTCGCCGACGCGCACGTGGCGGCGGCACGACGCCTCGACGCCGGCGATCCGATCGAGGCGGTCTACAACCTCGGGTCCGGCGACGGCGTCTCGGTGGGCGAGATCATGCGCGAGGTGGCGCACGTGACGGGCGACGACTTCACCCCCGAGGTCGGGCCCCGCCGTGCGGGCGACCCGGCGCGCATCGTCGCCTCCGGCGACCTCGCCGCCCGCGACCTCGACTGGCGGATGCGCCACTCGCTCCGCGAGATGGTCGCCAGTGCGTGGTCGGCCCGCCGGGCGGCAGCCGTCGAGTGAGCCCGATCACGACTCGGACACGCACCCAGCGTGTCGCGTTCGTCGTCAAGCCTCGACGAGGTATTGAGGGTTCTCCATCCGCGACTTGACTCCACCGAATTACACCGATGTAATTGGTGAGACACACCCCTCGGGGATGTCGGTACAACTGGGTGGGAGACGATATGGGCAAGCCTGAATATCGTTCTGGGGTACCTGAGGATTGGTTCGTCGACCCCGTGCGGCTCGGCGTACCGGGGGTTCGCGGGGTCGCAGACGACGACAACCAACTGGCGTGGCAGACCGATGCGCTGTGCGCGCAGACCGATCCGGAGGCGTTCTTCCCCGAGAAGGGCGGTTCCACGCGCGACGCCAAGCGCATCTGCACGGGCTGCGAGGTCCGTTCGGAATGCCTCGAGTACGCACTGGCGAACGACGAGCGGTTCGGCATCTGGGGCGGGCTCTCCGAGCGCGAGCGACGCAAGCTCCGTCGGCAGGCCGGCTGACCGTCCCACGCAGGGTGCGGCGCGTGCTCACGGCACGCCCGCAGTGCTGACGGATGCCGCGGGGGCGGCCGCCTAGGCTGTCCCCGATGTTCCCCAGAGTCACCGCCGTCCTCGTCGTGCAGCACGGCGGCGACCGGCTCCGCGCCACGATCGACGCGCTGCGGTCGCAGACGCGCCAGCCGGACGACCTCGCCGTCGTCCTGATGGACGCCGATGACGCCACCCGTCGCCGGGTCGAGGCGCTCCGGCCGTCCCACGTCGTCTCGCTCGGGGCGTCGCAGCCGTTCGGTGCGGCCGTCGCCGCCGTGGAACGGACCCTGCCCGAGCCGCCCGACGAGCGGTCGTCGCTCTGGCTGCTGGCGGAGGACTCCGCCCCGGAGCCGACCGCCCTCGAGTCGCTCGTCGCCGCACTCGAGAACGCGCGCACCGCGGCGATCGCCGCGCCGAAGCTCGTCGAGTGGGACGACCCGAAGCGGATCGTGCGGTTCGGGCGGTCGGTCACGCGGGGCGGCCGGAGCCTGGCGATCGTCGACGGCGAACTCGACCAGGGGCAGCACGACGACCTCTCGGACATCCTCGGGGCCGACCCCGTCGGCATGCTCGTCCGGCACTCCGTGTGGCGCCACCTGGAGGGGTTCGATCCGGCACTGCCCGTCGTCGACGACGGCCTCGACCTCGGAATGCGCGCGCGGCTCGCCGGGCACCGGGTGATCGCCGTGCCGTCTGCCGCGATCAGGTTCGCTGATTCGGGCGTCGCGGGTCCCGGGTCGGAGCCCGGCGGACGCGCCGCCCGGCACCGCGCGCGGGTCGCGCGCGCCGCGTGGCTGCACCGGCGGCTCGCGGATGCCCCGACGGTGCTCGTTCCCCTTCACTGGCTCGCACTGCTGCCCCTCGCAGTACTCCGATCGCTCCGTCACCTGCTCGTCAAGACCCCCGGCTCCATCCCCGGCGAGTTCGCCGCGGCGATCGAGGTCATGGTCACGCCGCAGCGGATCCTGCGCTCGCGGCGCGGCATCGCGCGTGTGAAGACCGCGAAGTGGTCGGCGCTCGCCACGCTCCGGATCCGGCCCGACGAGGTGCGCGTCCGACGGCAGCTGGCGGCCGAAGCGCGGCGTCAGCGCGCGCGCGGCCGGGTCGACGACCTGCAGTTCCTGCAGACGGGCGGCGGATGGGTGCTCCTCGTCACCCTCGCCCTCTCCGCGGTCCTCTACGCGCCGCTGCTGGCATCCGGCGGCATCTCGGGTGGCGGACTGCTTCCCCTGTCCGAGGACGTCGCCTCCCTGTGGCGCAACGCGTCCGCGGGGTGGCGAGACGTCGGCGGCGGGTTCGTCGGCGCGGCCGACCCGTTCGCGGGCGTGCTCGCGGTCCTCGGGAGCACGACGTTCTGGAACCCCTCGGCCGTCCTGCTCGGGTTGTGGCTCGTCGCCATCCCGTTGTCGGGCCTCGGCGGGTGGTTCGCCGCGTCCCGCCTCACCGAGCGGGCGTCGCTGCGCGTGCTCGGCGGCCTCGCGTGGGCGGTCGCACCGCCGCTCCTCGACGCGCTCGCCGCAGGCCGCCCCGCCGCGGTGCTCGTCCACGTCCTCCTTCCCTGGCTCGCCGTGCTGATGTTCGCCGCCGGGACCTCCTGGGCGGCCGCGGCAGCCGCGTCACTGGTCTTCGCCGCGATCGTCGCGTGCGCGCCGGTCCTCGCGCCCGCGCTGATGCTGGCCTGGCTCGTGGCGCTGCCGCTCGCGGGCCGCGCCGCAGTGCGGCTCGTCGGCATCCCCCTGCCGGCGCTCGCGCTCGCACTCCCGTTGATCGTGCAGCAGGTCGGGCGCGGTGCACCGCTCTCGCTCCTCGCCGACCCGGGCCTCCCGCACGGCGGCGGCGAGCCGACCGTGGCGCAGCTCGCGCTCGGGCAGGCGAACGGGACATGGGGCCGCTGGGAGGACGCACTGGGCGGGCTCGTCGCGGAGTTCGTCCCGCCTCCGATCCTCCTCGCCGTCCTCCTCGCCCCACTCGCGCTCACCGCGATCGCGGTCGTCGCGTCGCGACGCCTTCGCGGCGGACTGCTCGCGCTCGCCCTCGCAGCGGGCGGCTTCGCCACCGCCTTCGGCGCGACCCTCGTGCACGTCGCCTTCTCGGGCGATCGGGCGGTGCCCGTCTGGGCGGGGGCGGGCATCAGCGTGATGTGGCTCGGCCTGCTCGCCGCCGCGATCGTCGCGCTCAGCACGCTCCGCCGGGGTGCTGCGGCGGCGGCGGCGATCGTGGTCGTGTGCGCGATCATGGCCGTGACCCCGACCATCGTGGCGATCGCGCTCGGGCGCACCGCGGTCGGACCGGTTCCGGAACGGACCCTCCCGGCCTTCGTCGAGGCCGAGGCCGCGTCGGATCCGCGCGTCGGCACGCTGCGGATGCAGCCCACGGCGGATGGCGGGATCCGCGCCACCATCGAGCGCGGCACCGGCGCCACGCTCGACGAGCAGTCGACCCTCGCATCGACGCAGCGCGAGCTCACCACGCGCACCGAGTCGATCGCGGACCTCGCGGGCAACCTCGCCTCGCGCAGCGGCTACGACGCGACGTCGGCGGTCGGGGAGTTCGGGCTCTCGTTCGTGCTCGTCGGGACGGCCGCGCCCGACGACACCGCCGCGGTCGCCGTCGAGCAGCGCGCACGCGCAGCGCTCGACGGCAACCCGCAGGTCGTCGCGATCGGCGAGACCGACTTCGGGCCGATCTGGCGGTTCGTCGACGCGGAGCAGGACGCGCCCGGCGGGGTCGTCCCGGACGCCGGACCCGTGGCCGGGTGGATCGTGGTGGGCCAGCTCGTCGTCATCGGTGCGGCCCTCCTGCTGTCGATCCCGACGGGCGGCGGTCGGGAACCCGACCGCAGGCCCCCGTCGGTGCGTCGCCGGCGACGGCGGACGGTGCGCGCGGCCGCGGCACGCGAGGACGCGGCGGCCGAGGCCGCACCCGCCCGCGGGACGACGACGGATGCGCCGCCGGGGCCGCCGGAGGCCGGCGCGGCGTCGCCTGGGGAGCGGCGCGACGCCGACGCCGACGCCGACGAGCCGACGGTGTACGACGAAGACGAAGACGAAGACGAAGACGAGGCCAGGGACGAGGACGGAGGTGGCCGCCGTGCCGACGAGACGTGACGTGATCCGCGGAGTCCTCCGGGGCGTCGCGGTCCTGGCCGCCGGCGGCCTCGCCGCGGGCGCGCTGCTCGCGGCATCCGTCGCACCGTTGCCCGAGGTCGTGGCAGAACCGCCGTCGACCGTCGTCCAGCCGGCGGAGAGCCGGCAGCTCCGGGTCTGCCCGGGACCGCTGCTGTCGCTCGCGGACGACGCCGCGTCGGCCGCCACCGCTCGCTCGTCCGGCGCACCCGAGCTCATCGTCGCGGCGGACCCCGAGAGCGCCACGATCGAACGGACGCCGCTCGAGGCACCGGACAACGCCGGTGCGGACGCGGGCGGCGGCCCGATCGCGATCTCCGCGGAGCCGGGGGCCGTGCTGGCCGGCATGCTCGCCGGTGCGCAGTCGCAGGCCGTGTCGAGCGAGTCGCTCAGCGGCTTCGCGGCGGCGGCATGCGTCGAGCCGGCGTCCGACTCATGGCTCCTCGCCGGTGCCACCGAAGTCGGACGTTCGGGCCTCGTGCTGCTCGCCAACCCCGGCGAGGTCGCCTCCACGGTCGACGTCCGCGTGGTCGGCGAGACCGGGCCGGTCGAGGCGCCGGCCGGGCTCGGCATCGTCGTGCCGCCCGGCAGCCAGCGCGTCGTCTCGCTCGCCGGACTCGCGCCCAGCGTGCGCACACCGGTCGTCCACGTGACCAGCGGAGGCGCGCCGATCGCCGCGGCGCTGCAGCACTCGGTCGTGCTCGGCCTCGAGCCTGCGGGCGTGGAGCTGTCGACGCCCGCCGCCCCGCCCGCGACCCGCCAGGTGGTGCCCGGCGTCGTGGTGACCGACGCGCCGGGCGTGGCGCCCGACGAGGACCACGCGGAGGGCGACGACTTCCCGGCACTCCGCCTGTTCGCGCCCGACGAGGCCGAGGCCTCCGCGGTCGTCGAGGTCCGGGACGGTGGCGGCGCCGCCGTCTCCCGGATCGAGGTCACCCTCGCCGCCGGCCAGGCCACGGACCTCCCGCTCGGCACGCTCGATCCCGGCGCGTACACCGTCGTCGTCGACGCGGACGCGCCGGTCGTCGCGGCCGCCCGCTCCACGGTCCTCGGCGACGGCGGCGACCCGATCCTCGCCGACCTGGCCTGGTCGGCCGCGACCGGCCCGCTGCTGGAACGCGCGGCGGTCGCGATCCCCGACGGGCCGGGTGCGACGCTCCGACTGGCGAACCCCGGCGACGAGGCGGCCACCGCGACGGTCTCGATCGGCGGGGGCGAGCGGTCCGTGGCGGTCCCGGCCGGCGGCGCGGCATCCGTCCCGGTGCGGGGCGGGGACCGCCTCATCCTCGAGGGCGTCGAGGGCCTGCACGCGGCCGTCACCTTCGAGGACGGCGACGTGCTCGCGTCGATCCCGGTCGCGCCGCCGGGACCGCTCGACAGCCCGGTCCGCGTGTTCCCCCAGTAGGAGCCGCGGCCGCTCGAACGCAGCGGGTCACCGTCGGCGCCGGCCCGGTGCGTCAGAGGTGGCGGTACCGACCCGGCGCGAGCTCCCACGGATCACGGCCCAGGAAGTCGGCGACCGCGCGGAACACGCAGCTCTCGACGAGGAGTCGCTCGTCCTTCTCCTCGCCCTCCTGGGTGCGGAGGAAGCGCACGATCGGCAGGCGGAAGAAGACGATCCGTCGCTCGTCGTGGTACACCCGCCACCGGTCGACGTGGTCGTCGTGGATCGCCTCGGCCGGCGCATCGGCGACCTGGAACGACACGCCCTCGAGATCGGGCCACAGCCCACGCAGGTAGGCCGCGGTCGAGGCGAGCGTGACGTCGAACTCGTCGATCCGGGTACGAAGCGGCGGGAGGTGCGGGCCGGTCACCGCAGACCGCATGCCACGGCCGTGACGGTCACGCGACAGGCGCCTCCGCGAGGCCGACGTCGCGGCGACACGACGGGAACGGGGCATGGCCTCCATCGTAGCGGCCGGTCGGATCGCTACGCTGGGGGTCGCCATGAGACGTTGTTCGCGCACCGCATGCACCGCCGAGGCGGTCGCGACCCTGACGTACGACTACGCCGACTCGCTCGCCGTCCTCGGCCCGCTGTCGTTCACGCGCGAGCCGCACTCCTACGACCTGTGCGCGCGGCACGCCGACCGCACGTCCGCTCCGCGCGGCTGGCAGATCATCCGGCACGTCACCCTCGGTGAGGTAGGGTTCACGGCATGAATCCCCCCGTGAACCCGGGTGCTCGCGCGCGCCTCGAAACGATCGTGAAGGCCTACGACGTCCGAGGAATCGTCGGCGACGCGCTGACCGCCGAGGCGGTCGAGGCGCTCGGGGCCGGCTTCGTCGACGAGGTCGGCGCCGGGGGAGGCCGCGTCGTCGTGGGCCACGACATGCGCGACTCATCGCCGGGATTCGCCGAGGCGTTCGCCCGCGGGGCCACCGCGCGCGGTGCCGACGTCGTCGCGATCGGGCTCTGCTCGACCGACGAGAGCTACTTCGCATCGGGTTCGCTGCACGCCCCGGCGGCGATGTTCACCGCGAGCCACAACCCGGCGGCCTACAACGGCATCAAGTTCTCGCGTGCGGGCGCGCAGGGCATCTCGCTCGACACGGGGCTCGCGGCCATCCGCGACCGTGCAGCGGACTACCTCGAGGGCGGCATCCCCGCGGTGCCCGAGCCCGGTCGCGTCGAGCGGGCCGACGTCCTCGCCGACTACGCACGGCACCTCCGGACGCTCGTCGACCTCGGCGGCATCCGCCGGCTGAAGGTGGTCGTCGACGCCGGCAACGGCATGGGCGGGCTCACCGTCCCTGCGGTCCTCGGCGACGCGGCGGGCCTCGCCGCCCTGCCCCTCGAGATCGTCCCGCTCTACTTCGAGCTCGACGGAACCTTCCCGAACCACGAGGCCAACCCGCTCGACCCCGCCAACCTCGTCGACCTCCAGCGTGCCGTCCGCGAGCACGGCGCCGACCTCGGCCTGGCGTTCGACGGCGACGCCGACCGCTGCTTCGTCGTCGACGAGCGCGGCGAGGCGGTCGACCCGTCGGCGGTCGCCGCGATCGTGGCCCTGCGCGAGATCGCCCGCGTGCGGGCCCTGGGCGAGGCCGAGCCCACCGTCATCCACAACCTCATCACCTCGCGCTTCGTGCCCGAGACGATCGAGGCCGTGGGCGCGGTCGCGATCCGGACGCGCGTCGGGCACTCGCTCATCAAGGACCGCATGAGCGAGACTCGCGCGGTCTTCGGCGGCGAGCACTCCGCGCACTACTACTTCCGCGACTTCTGGGGCGCCGACAACGGCATGCTCGCCGCCATGCACCTGCTCGCGGAGTTCGGCGCGCAGGACGCGCCCCTGTCCGAGATGTCGGCACGGTTCACCCCGTACGCGCTGTCGGGCGAGATCAACTCGACCGTCGCCGACGTGCCGGCGGCCTACACGCGGATCGTGGAGTCGTTCACCGGTCGCGTCGAGTTCGACGAGCTCGACGGCCTCACGGCGACGGGCATCACCGCCGAGGACGAGCCGTTCTGGTGGTTCAACGTGCGGCCCTCGAACACCGAGCCCTTGCTGCGACTCAACGTCGAGGGCGAGGACGTCGCGACCATGTCGGCCATCCGCGACGAGGTGCTCGCGCTCATCCGCGCCTAGTCCCCGGCGGCGAACGGATGCCCCGCGCCCACGTGGCTGCGAGAATGGACGCCATGACCCTCGTCACGCCCTCCGCGACATCCGCCCTGCCCTTCAAGGTCGCCGACCTCTCGCTCGCCGAGGCGGGCCGGCACCAGCTCCGCCTCGCGGAGAACGAGATGCCGGGCCTCATGGCGCTGCGAGCCGAGTACGGCACGTCGAAGCCGCTCTCGGGCGCCCGCATCGCGGGCAGCCTGCACATGACGGTGCAGACCGCGGTCCTGATCGAGACCCTCGTCGCGCTCGGCGCCGAGGTGCGCTGGGCGAGCTGCAACATCTTCTCGACGCAGGACGAGGCGGCCGCCGCCGTCGTGGTCGGCCCCGACGGCACCGTCGACGAGCCGAGCGGCGTCCCCGTGTTCGCATGGAAGGGCGAGACGCTCGAGGAGTACTGGTGGTGCACCGACCGCATCTTCGACTGGTCGGCCGAGGCCGTGGCCGCGGGCGCCGACTGGATCGGCCCCAACATGATCCTCGACGACGGCGGCGACGCCACGCTGCTCGTGCACCGGGGGCGCGAGTTCGAGGCGGCGGGCTCGGTCCCGGCGGCGGCGGATGACGCGAGCGCGGAGTACCGCGTCGTGCTCGACACGCTCCGCGACTCGCTCGCGGGGAGCCCCGACCGGTGGACGCGCATCGCCGCCGAGCTGCAGGGCGTCACCGAGGAGACCACGACCGGCGTGCACCGCCTCTACGAGCTGCACGCCGACGGCGAGCTCCTCTTCCCGGCGATCAACGTCAACGACTCCGTCACGAAGTCGAAGTTCGACAACAAGTACGGCATCCGGCACTCCCTCCCGGACGGCCTGAATCGCGCGACCGACGTCCTCATGGGCGGCAAGGTCGCGTTCGTCGCGGGGTACGGCGACGTCGGCAAGGGCGCAGCCGAGGCGCTGCGCGGGCAGGGCGCACGCGTCATCGTCTCCGAGATCGACCCGATCAACGCGCTCCAGGCCGCGATGGACGGCTACCAGGTCGCGAGGCTCGAGTCCGTCGTCGGCCAGGTCGACATCCTCGTCACGGGCACCGGCAACAAGGACGTCGTGCGACTCGAGCACCTGCTCGCCCTGAAGCACCAGGCCGTCGTCGCGAACGTCGGCCACTTCGACAACGAGATCGACATGGCCGCGCTGGAGTCGCTCGAGGGCGCCGAGCGCGTCGAGATCAAGCCGCAGGTCCACGAGTGGCGGCTGCCGACCGGGCGGAGCATCCTCGTGCTGTCCGAGGGCCGGCTCATGAACCTCGGGAACGCGACCGGCCACCCGTCGTTCGTGATGTCGAACTCGTTCGCGAACCAGGTGCTCGCCCAGATCGAGCTCTGGACTCGGCCCGACGCCTACCCGATCGGCGTCTACGTGCTGCCGAAGCACCTCGACGAGAAGGTCGCACGCCTCCACCTCGATGCGCTCGGCGTCGAGCTCACCGTGCTCACGCCCGAGCAGGCCGCGTACATCGGCGTGCCGGTCGAGGGGCCGTACAAGGTCGACCACTACCGGTACTGAACGCGAAACGGATCCCGCGGCGAGAGCTGCGCCGCGGGATCGGCCGACCCAGCAGCGTCGCGGCGCCGCATCAGCGGCTCGCCCGGGCGTGGGTTCGCCCGGGTCAGCGCCGGGGTCAGCGCTCGGGGAAGCCGTTCGGCCGCGATTCGAGCACGGGCTCGAGCGAGCGCATGCGCGCATCGACCAGTGCGAGTGCCGCGAGGTCGCGCTCGCGTCGCAGTGCCGCGACGCCCGCGAGCAGGAGCTCGGGTTCGACGTGCGGCAGCGGCGACACGAACGGGGCGACCTCGGCCGCGAGCGATGCCGCGACGCGCTGCCGACTGCCGGGTGCGAGGTGCGGGGCGTTGCGGAGGAACGCGGCGACGCGGCGGGCGAGGGGATCGGGCATCCGGCCGACGTCGGCGACCGAGGCCCACCCCGCGAGCGCATCGGGCACGCCGAACGACGCGGGCGCGTAGGCCTTCACGCGCTCGACCTGCCCGTGCGTGCCCGCGAGGATGTCGCCGAGGCGCTTCGACTCGGGATTCAGGAAGCCGACGAGCACCGCGAGCCCGCCGAACGTCAGCCAGATCTCGAGCACGCCCGTGAGTGCGCGGATGAGGGCGTGGCGGAAGCCGATGGACCCGCCGTCGTCGCGGACCACGCGGATGCCCATGGCGAGCTTGCCGAGCGAGCGGCCCCGCGAGGCCGTCTCGACGGCGGTCGGCAGCACCACGATGCACGTCACGAGGAGCGCGATGCCGATCGCGCGGAAGGCAGCCTCGTCGAGCTCGAGCCCCGAGATCGCGAGGAGCGCGAGCAGGCCGACCAGGATCGTGAGGGCGACGTCGATCGCGGCGCCGCCGGCTCGCATCACGGCGCTCGCGGGGCGAAGGTCGAGTGCGACCGCCTCGCCCGTGAGCACGGCCTCGTCGTCGATCGCGACCGCGGTCCGCGCAGGGGAGACGTCGGCGGGCATGGCTAGTATTCAAGCAGATGGACCTCGACGCGCTCGCGACCGCCCGCCACGACGACTGGGAGCGCCTCGACGCGCTCTCGCGCAGGTCGCGCCCGACCGGCGCCGAGGCCGACGAGCTGATCGAGCGCTACCAGTCCGCGGCGGCCGACCTCTCGCTCATCCAGGCCACCGCCGGGTCGACCGCGCTGGGGGAGCGGCTCTCGCTCACCCTGGCCCGCGCGCGGCTTCGGTTCACAGGGGTCGCGGAGAACCCGCTGCGCCAGCTCTCCCGCTTCGCCCTCGCCGGCCTCCCCGCGGCGCTGTACCGGGTGCGCTGGCTGACGCTCGCCGTCGCGATCGCGACATTCGTCGTCGCGGCGCTCTACGCGACGTGGGTGCTCGCCGATCCGCGCGTCCTCGCGAACCTCGGCAGCGAGGAGGAGCTCCGGCAGATCGCCGAGGAGGGCTTCGTCGCCTACTACTCCGAGAATCCCGCCGCCTCCTTCGCCGGTGCCGTCTGGACCAACAACGCGTGGATCGCGGCGCAGTGCGTGGCGTTCGGCATCACCGGCGTCTGGGTGCCGTGGGTGATCCTCCAGAACGCGCAGAACCTCGGCCTGAACGCGGCGATCATGTTCGCCTACGACGAGGCCGACACCTTCTTCCTCTACATCGCCCCGCACGGCCTGCTCGAACTCACGTGCGTGTTCGTCGCCGCGGCCGCGGGGCTCCGCATCTTCTGGGCGTGGGTCGCCCCGGGGCCCCGCACGCGCGGCGCCGCCGTCGCGGAGGACGCGCGCGCCCTCTTCTCGGTCGCGATCGGGCTCGTGTTCTTCCTGTTCGTCGCGGGCGCCATCGAGGGGTTCGTGACCCCCGCACCCTGGCCGTGGCCGGTGAAGATCGGCATCGGCGCGCTCGCGCTCGGGCTGTTGCTGTTCACCATGCTCGTCCTCGGCCGGCGCGCCGCCGGGGCGGGCGAGACGGGCGATCTCGCCGAGTTCGACGCGGGGGCACGTCGGGCGACCGCCGGCTGAGCCGCGACCGCGCGTCGCGGGTGCCGCCGACCTCGTGCCGCGTCGGTGCGGTGCCGCGCCGACGGCGGGCGGCCGCGGCATCCGCTCAGAGCTGCCCGGCGGCCTTGAGCTCGAGGTACCGGTCGGCGAGCGCCGGCGGGAGGCCGGCCGGGCCCGCCGTCACGGTCGATGCGCCGAGGCGACGGGCGGCCGACGCCACCCGATCGGCATCGAGACGGGTGCGCTCGGCCGCCGCGGCCGAGTAGACCTCGGCGAGCTCGCCGCGTCGGCGCGCGGCGGCCTCGAGGGTGGGGTCGGCGACGGCTGCCACGACCACGCGATGCCGGGATGCGAGTTGCGGGATCACGGAGAGGAGGCCGCGCGAGCTTCCCGGCGAATCCGCCGCCGTGAGCAGCACGACGAGAGCGCGGCGGCTCGTGACGGCGCGGACCTGGGCGGGGACGCCGGCCCAATCGGCCTCGATGAGCTCGGCGTCGACGTCGGCCATCGTGTCGACCATGCGCGCCAGCAGGTCGGCCCCGCTCGCACCGTGGACGCGCCCGCGGAGTCGCCGGTCCCACAGCAGCAGGTCGACGCGGTCGCCAGCGTGCGTCGCGAGGGCGGCGAGCAGGAGGGCCGCCTCGTAGGCGGTGTCGAGTCGCGGCTCGTCGCCGATCCGCGCCGCCGCGGTGCGCGACGTGTCGACGACGATGACGATGCGCCGATCCCGCTCCGGCCGCCACGTGCGCACCATGAGCTTCGCCGAGCCCGGCGACTCCGGGTCGGACCGCCGGGCCGTGGCGCGCCAGTCGACCGCCCGGACGTCGTCGCCGCGGACGTACTCCCGGAGCGAGTCGAACTCGGTCCCCTGGCCGCGGATCAGGATCGGGGTCCTGCCGTCCAGCTCGCGCAGTCGCGTGAGCCGCGACGGCAGGTGGGCCCGCGAGTGGAACGGCGGCAGCACGCGGATCCGGCCGGGCGCGATGAGGGTCGCCTGCCGGGCCCAGAGGCCGAGGGGACCCCGGGACCGGATCGTGACGAGCTCCGTGACGCGGTCGCCGCGGCGGGTCGGCGTCAGGGCGAGCCGCACGCGTCGACCCTCCCCGGCCGGGACGTCGACGCGGGAGCGGTTGCGTCCGTGCACGCCGGCCGACGGCGGCCAGCCGTCGCGCACCTCGGCGCGCAGCCTCCGTCGCCCGAGGTTCCGGAGCACCAACTCGGCGCGGACGGTCTCGCCCAGGCGGAGCCTCGGCGGCAGCTCGCGCTCGACCGCGACCTGCCTGGGCGATGCGGCGACCGAGAGGTCCAACGCGCCCAGGCCGATCGCGACGAGCAGCCAGGCCACGAGGGTCGCCCACGCCGTCCCCGCGTCGCCGCCGAGCAGCACCACCGGCACGACGCCGACGGCGACGAGCAGGCTGAAGCGTCCGGTGAGCGCCATGGTCAGAGCGGGACCTGGACCTGCTGCACGACCGATCGCAGCACCTGGTCGACGGACACGCCCTCGAGCTCGGCCTCGGGCCGCAGCTGCACCCGGTGGCGCCACGCGGGCAGCAGCATGGCCTGGACGTGATCGGGCGTGACCTTCTCGACCCCCGTCATCCACGCCCAGGCCTTCGCGGTGGCGAGGAGCCCCGCGACGGCTCGCGGGCTGACGCCGAGGCGCATCGACGGACTCCGGCGGGTTGCGCGGGCGAGGTCGACGACGTAGGCGAGGACGTCGTCCGCGACGCCGACGCGGCGGGCGGCGGCACGCGCGGCGAGCAGCTCCGCGGCGCCGAGGACGGGCTCGACGCCCGCCGCGGCCAGGTCGTGCGGGTCGAAGCCGTCGGCATGGCGGCGGAGCATGGCGACCTCGGCGTCGCGCTCCGGCACGTCGAGCACGACCTTCAGCAGGAACCGGTCGAGCTGGGCCTCCGGGAGCGCGTAGGTGCCCTCGTACTCGATCGGGTTCTGCGTCGCGGCGACGAGGAAGGGGACGGGCAGCGGCCTCGTCACCCCGTCGATGGAGACCTGCCGTTCCTCCATGGCCTCGAGGAGCGCCGACTGCGTCTTCGGCGGCGTGCGGTTGATCTCGTCGGCGAGGAGCAGGTTCGTGAACACCGGTCCCTCGCGGAAGGCGAACTCGCCCGATCGCGGGTCGTATGCGAGCGATCCCGTGACGTCGCCGGGCATGAGGTCGGGCGTGAACTGCACCCGCCGCGTCTCGAGGCGCAGCGTCCTGCTGAGGGTCCGCACGAGCAGCGTCTTCGCGACGCCGGGGACGCCCTCGAGCAGCACGTGCCCGTCGGCGAGCAGCGCGATGATGAGGCCGGTCACGGCGCCGTCCTGGCCGACGACCGCCTTGCCCACCTCGGTGCGGACACGGTCGAGCGCGCCGCGCAGTTGCGCGTCGTCGGGGGTCGGGTCGGTCATGGTCGCCTTCCTGTCGGGTCGGTGGCCTCGAGGGCCGGTTCGGGTGCGATCGCCGCGTGCACGGCGCGTTCGAGCCCGTCCAGGTCGCGAGCGAGGTCCACCAGGTCGCGATCGCCGTCGGGTACGGCATCGACGAGCAGTGCGCGAACGGATGCCGGGGGCCGACCCGTCGCGCTCGCGGCGGCCGCGACGACGACGTCGACGTCGGCCGATGCGGGAAGCCGGAGCACGGCGGCCAGTCGTCGGATGGAGCCGAAGCGCAGCTGGTCGAGCGACCGCAGCCGGGCCGAGCCCCTCGCGTAGAGGCGCGCCCGGCCCTGGCCGGTCTCGGAGGCCGGGACGTGGACGGGGAGGTCCTCCACGACCAGCGGGCCGAACCGCCGGCCCCGCCAGATGCCCGCGACGATCGTGACCACGACGAGGAGGACGAGGACCGGACTGACCCACCCCGGGGTCAGCTCGGCGAGGGTCGGCGCGTCGGCGGCATCCGCGTCGGCCGGGCCCGGCAGGTACCAGGCGAGCTCGTCGCGCTCGCCGAGCAGGCCGATCGCGAGCGCCGCGTTCCCGGCCTCGTCGATCGTGTCGTTCGCGAACGGCGTCGTGGCGCCCACCAGGGCGACGTCGGCGCCGTCGGGGGCGGTGCCGACGACCACGGCGACCCCGTCGCCCTCCGGGAAGCAGCCCGTGAACCCGGAGGCCGCCGCGTCATCGCCGATCGTGAGGAGGCGCTGCCCGTCGGAGAGCGCGCCGGCTCGAGCGGCGGTCGGCAGGTCGCACGCGGCGTCGGCGGGAGCGGCCTCGGCGGCGCCGGCGAGTCGGACGCCGGGGGCGAGCACCTCGAGCGCGGCGAAGTCCGGCCGCGCGACCACGATGCGTTCGGCGGCGGCGGCGAGCTCTCGCACCCGGTCGCGATCGAGCACGCCGAGGTCGTCGTGCAGGAAGACCGTCGCTCCGTCGGCCGCGGCCTCCAGTGCCGTGTCGAGGCTGCGCACCTGGCGGACCTCGACTCCCCGGTCGGCGAGCACGCGGGCCAGCGCCTGCCCGCCGACGGGCGCCGGGTTGTCTGCGGCGAGCGGCGAGCCGGGCGCTCGCACCGCGCCCTGGATCACGACCAGCACGAGGGCGCCGATCACGAGCACGACGGTGAGGACGATCCACGTGCGCCCGCGCCGGAGCGACGCGCGGATGCCGGGCGTGATCGCGCGGGCCGGGCGGTCGGGTCGGGCGGTCGACGGCCCGGGCCGGGCGTCGCGGACGCCGATCACGCTCCGGCTCCGACCGGCTCGGTCGGAGCGGCGAGCGGCCGCGCCGCGCCGAGCTCGGCATCGAGCGCGGTGACCTCGGCGTACGCGCCCGCGTCACCGGGTCGGCCGAGGTAGCGGACGCCGTCGAAGGCGTCGGCCGCGCGCTCGAGTGCCGGTCCCCGCGTCGGGAAGGGCGCGGATGCCGCGCGGGCCATGCCGTGCGCCGTCGTGCCGGGGTGCACGCGCAGGAGCTCCCGCTCGACGAGGGCGCGCACGAGGGCGCGGAAGCGCTCCTCGATCGCGAGCGTCCAGTCGCCCGATGCGGCGGCCCGCTCCGCAGCACGGCGGAGCGTCGCCGCATCGCGGAGGTCGCCGTCGTCGAACAGGGCGATCACCGACGGCGTGCGACGCCGCAGGCGCGGGAGGCCGAAGACGAGCAGGCCGAGGCCGACGAGGCCGACGACGACGAGCACCGCGACGAGCGCCAGGGTCGGGACCGGCAGCCCCGTCGCACCGCTGAAGAGGCTCGCGATCCAGTCGCGCACCGCCTGCGCCGCGAGGTCGAAGAGCGTCGGCTCGGCCGCGCGGTACGCCGGGTCGGCGAGTTCCTCCACGACCCAGCGGCGCGCCTCCGGCGCATCGGGATCGAGCGGCGGCTCCAGCCGCGCGAGTGGGGTCAGGACCACGTCGGGGCCGCGTCACCCGCCGGCGCCGGCACGAACGGATCCGTCACCGGCCGGCCCGCCTCGCGCTCCTCGACGTGCCGCTCGAGTTCGAGGTCGAGCCCCTCCGATCGCATCCTGAGGTCGATGTAGATGACGGCGATCAGGGCGGCCTGGACCACGGCCACGATCGCGCCGACGAGGATCGAGAGGACGGTGCCGACGACGGTCGATGCGATCGAGATCGCCTCGTAGGTCGCCCCGGCCGTCGGGTCGAGGATGACGGCGAGGATCGTGCCGCCGAGCATGGGCACCTGCACGACGGTCTGCGCGATGGTCGAGACGATGAGGCCGACCAGCAGTATCAGCCCGAACGTCCGCCAGAAGTGGCCCGTCGTGAGCTCCCACGATCGTCGGACCGACTGCGCGATGCCCGCACGTTCGAGCACGATGACGCTCGGGACGAGTGCGAGCTTCGTCCCGAGCCAGGCCCCCAGCACCGCCATGCCGGCGAGGAGCAGCAGCACCACGACCACCACGCCGACGACCGTCAGCGGGTCGGGCGCGATCAGGGCCGTCATAACGATGAGCGCGGCGAGCAGGACGACGGCCCCGAGCACGATGCCGCCCACCAGCAGCGTCCAGCCGATGAGCGGGCCGATCCGGCCCGCCGCGCGCCTCCACAGCGCGCCGAACCCGAGCCGTCGGCCGAGCGTGCCGCTCGCGACCTCGACGACCATGACGCCCTGCAGGAACGCGCCGGCCACCACGCCGACGGCGACCGGGACGAGCGAGAGCAGGACGAGCCATCCGATCGTCCCCGTCATGACGGCGTCGAGGTCCTCGGCGCTGGAGGACTCGATGCGGCCGACGGCGAGGACGAGGAACGGCACGAAGACCGCGGCGGTCGCGACGACGGAGGCGAGCTGCACGACGAGCCCGGTGCCGAACACGGGTGCGGGGTTCCGCCGGAGGGTCTTGAACGGCGCCCAGAGCAGGGTGCCGAAGCCCATCGGCCGGAGCGGCAGCAGGCCCGGCTTCGGCGGCGGCGTCCACCCGCCGGTCGGCGCGCCGTACCCGGGTGCCGTCGTCTGAGCGTACGCGGGTGCGGGCGGCGTCGCGGCGGCGCCCGGCGGGAGCGGGGGCGGTCCGTATCCGGAGCTCGCCGGGGGAGTGGGCGGGTGCCACTGCTGATCCGACACGTGCGTCGTGCTCCTTCCCGGGGGATCCCACAATGCTGCCACAGCCCGCCCACGGCCGACCCGATCCCTCGAACGGCTACGCTGGTGCCACTGGACCGCCGACCGGCCCGTGCGCCGGAACCCACGGAGAACGAACGCATGACGCCTCGCGTACTCGTCGTCGACGACGACACGGCCCTCGCCGAGATGATCGGCATCGTGCTGCGCACGGAGGGGTTCGACCCGGTGTTCTGCGCCGACGGGGGAGGTGCGGTGGCGGCGTTCCGCGAGGCCAAGCCCGACCTCGTGCTCCTCGACCTCATGCTGCCGGGGATGGACGGCATCGAGGTCTGCGGGCGCATCCGTGCCGAGAGCGGCACGCCGATCATCATGCTGACCGCCAAGAGCGACACGACCGACGTCGTCAAGGGCCTGGAGTCGGGCGCCGACGACTACATGGTGAAGCCCTTCAACCCGAAGGAGCTCGTGGCCCGCATCCGCACGAGGCTCCGCCCTGCACCCGAGGCGGTCGTCGACACGATCTCGGTCGGCGACCTCGAGATCGACGCGGCGGGCCACGAGGTCCGGCGCGGCGACGAGCGGATCAACCTCACGCCGCTCGAGTTCGACCTCCTGCTGACCCTCGCCTCGAAGCCTCAGCAGGTCTTCACGCGCGAGATGCTGCTCGAGCAGGTGTGGGGGTACCACTACAAGGCCGACACGCGGCTCGTGAACGTCCACGTGCAGCGACTGCGGGCCAAGGTCGAGCACGATCCCGACAACCCGCGGATCGTGATGACCGTCCGAGGCGTGGGCTATCGCGCCGGCGCCACGACCTGAGGCCGGTCGCGCCATGACCACCGCGGCCACTCCGGCGCAGCGTGCCGTCGGATGGTTCCGCGGCCGGACGCGACGCTTCGGCACCCTGTGGCGTCGGTCGCTGCAGTTCCGCACCGTCCTCATCACGCTCGGCCTGTCGAGCCTCGCGATCCTCGTGATCGGCTTCACCATCTCGTTCACGGTCGCCTCGAACCTCTTCCAGCAGCAGGTCGAACGCGTCCTCGCGTCCTCGTCGACCGCGGCGTCGGCGGCGCAGGGCATCCTGGACGCCTCCGATGCCGCCGACCGCGCCACCGTGCAGGCCGTCACGTACGACGCGATCGAGACGGTCATCGGCGTCTCCGGGAGTCCGGACATCGCGCTCTTCCGAGCGCCGGGGACGACGCCCGTCGCGATCGCACCATCCGACTTCCTGAGCCCCGACCTGGCCGGGAAGATCTCACCCGAACTCCGCGAGCTCGTGCAGGAGAACCCGGAGACCCAGTACTGGCAGTCGGTGGAGTTGGACGGCGGCGACGCCGCCGTCCCCGGCATCGTCGTCGGGACCGACCTCGTCATGCCGGGCGGCGCCGGCCGGTACGAGCTCTACATCGGGTACGACCTGGCCGACGTCGCGCAGACGCTCGCCTTCGTGCAGCTCACCGGCGCGATCGGGGCGATCGCGCTGATCGCGCTCCTCAGCGCGATCACGCTCGTCGTCGTGCGCTGGGTCATCGAGCCGATCCAGGCGGTCTCGGCGACGAGCCGGCGACTCGCCGCCGGCGACCTCGGCGTCCGGCTGCCCGCGAAGGGCGAGGACGAACTCGCCGCGCTCGCCGAATCGTTCAACGGCATGGCGGACACGCTCCAGGCGCGCATCCGCGAGCTCGCCGAGCTGTCGGTCATGCAGCAGCGGTTCGTGAGCGACGTCTCGCACGAGCTGCGCACGCCCCTCACGACCATTCGACTCGCGGGCGAGGTGCTGTACGGCCAGCGCGACGACTTCCCGCCCGCGACCGCCCGGACCGCGGAGCTCCTGAAGACGCAGACGGAGCGATTCGAGACGCTGCTCGCCGACCTGCTCGAGATCAGCCGGTACGACGCCGGGTCGGTGGAGCTGGAGACCGAGCCGACCAACCTCGTCAACCTCGCGAGCGAGTCCATCGAGGCGATGCACTCGCTCGCGCTCGAGCGCGGCAGCGAGCTCCGGCTCGAGGCACCAGGGGGGCACCTGGACGCGGAGGTCGATCCCCGCCGCATCCGCCGCATCGTCCGCAACCTGATCGGCAACGCGATCGAGCACGGGGAAGGACGCCCGATCGTCGTCGCGGTCGACTCGAACGCCACGGCGGTCGCGCTCTCGGTGCGCGACTACGGGCTCGGGATGTCCGAGGAGGCGGCACAGCGCGTGTTCGACCGGTTCTGGCGGGCGGACCCGAGTCGTCGCCGCACGATCGGCGGCACCGGCCTCGGGCTCGCGATCTCCCTCGAGGACGCAGTCGCGCACGGCGGCACGCTCGACGTCTGGTCGCGCGAGGGGCGCGGCACGGTCTTCCGCCTCGTCCTTCCCCGCGTCCACGACCCCGAGGGCGCGGTCGTCCCGCCGCTCCCGCTCGAGCCCGCCGATCCCGACGCGTCCGGACCGGACGCCGGCGCATCCCTCGTCGCCGGGGACGCCCAGATCCAGGAGGCCTCCGATGCCTGACCGCGCAGTCCGACCGCGCCTCGTCCGCCTGGCGATCGCCGCGGCGACGGTCGTCGCCGCGCTCGCCGGATGCGCCTCCATCCCCACCAGCGGAGCCGTGAACCAGGGCGCCCCGGAGTCGACCGAGCAGGCGGTCGACGTCGACATCCTCCCGCGCGGGCCACGCGAGGACGCGAACCAGCAGCAGATCCTCGACGGCTTCATCGACGCCGCCGCGAGCCCGAGCGGCAACTACGAGATCGCCCGCCAGTTCCTGACCCCGGACTTCAGCGACGAGTGGGAGTCGGATGCCGCGGTGTCGATCGACGTGCTCGCCGACCGGTCGTTCACGCAGCTCGGCGACGACCTGATCCGGATGCGGGTCGTTCCGCAGGCGAGCCTCGCCGAGAACGGGCAGTACATCGCGGCCGGATCGACCGAGCCGGTGCAGCTCGAGTACCGCTTCGAGCAGGTCGACGGCCAATGGCGGATCTCGTTCGCGCCGCCCGGTGTGCTCATCGACGAGACGAGCTTCGGGCTGGTCTACCGCGATTACAGCCTCGCGTACTTCGACCCGCAGTTCCGGTACGTCGTGCCCGACGTGCGCTGGTTCGCCGGTCGCGACTCGCTCCAGACGAGCATCGTCCGAGCCCTGCTCGAGGGTCCTGTCGAGTGGCTCGACCCCGGCGTGGCATCCGCGTTCCCCGAGGACGTCGAACTGGGCCAGTCGACCGTTCCGGTCACCGGCGGCACGGCCACGGTCGACCTGCGCGGCGCCGCCTTCGACAACATCCGGACGATCCAGCTCATGCAGTACCAGCTGGAGCAGAGCCTCCTCGGCGTCCGCAACGTCGACGACGTGTCGCTGACGCTGAACGGCGTTCCGCTGAGCGCCCCGGACACGTCGGACCTGCCGGAGCGGACGCTCCGCGTGGACTCCCGCCCGGCCGTCTACGACGGCGAGGCCTTCGGATACCTGTCCTCGGCGGGCGAGCAGGTGGCGGCCATCGAGGGCGTGTCCGACCAGGTCGTGGCGCTCGGCCCGATGGGCGCGGCGCTCGGCTCCGGGGCGACGTCCGCGGCGGTCCTCGCGGAGGACGGCGTCCACCTCGTGCGATCCGGCGCCGAGACCGTGCTCCTCGACCCCCGTGACGGGCTCATCACGCCCGTGCTCGACGTGGACGGGACCGTGTGGTCGGTGCCGCGCGACGCCCCCGACGAGCTCGCCTGGTTCGCGTCGGACGGATCGAGCGCCCAGATCGCCGTCCCCTGGAGCGTCGACCGGATCGTGTCGCTCCAACTGTCCCGGGACGGCACCCGCATGGCGGCGCTGCTCGTGGACGGGTCGCGCACGCGCCTCGTCGCGGCGTCGGTGGTGCGGGGCGACGACGGCGTCCCGGTCGAGCTCGGCGCGGTGACCCTCGAGCTGGCCGTCTCGGGCGGCACGCCGCTCGACGTCGCCTGGCTGGACTCCCGCTCGGTCGGAACCCTGACGCGGACCTCCGAGTCGGAGACCCGCCTGACGGTGCAGGAGCTCGGCACGCCCGCGGACTACCGCGACGGCCCGCCGTTCGGCATCCAGGTCGACGGCGCGAACAGCCTGCGCGACCTCAGGATCCTCACCTCGGACGGCGACCTCGCGACCGGCGCGGGCGTCGGCTGGCAGGTCCAAGCCCGCGACCTGCGCTTCCTCGTCACGCAGCAGACCGACTGACTCGGGGGCGCACCCGTCCTCCACCGCCCCACGGGCTGGGCGCGCGGTCGTCCGGCTCCGCCGGGAACGGGCGCATCCTGCCGCGTGCGGCATGCTGCGTGGGTGACCGGTTCCGTGATGCGCCCGGACCCGGTGCACGCCGCCCGGGCGGCCCTGCTCGACACCCTCGGCCTGCTCCTCCCGGTCGCGTGCGCGGGGTGCGGCGAACCGGACCGCGGGCTCTGCGACGGATGCCGCGCGGCGCTCGCCGCGCGTCCCGTCCGCGTGGAACCCCGGCGAGCCGGCGTCCCGACGTGGGCGGCGCTCGAGTACGAGGGGACGGCGGCGCGCGCCATCCGCGCGTTCAAGGACGACGGGAGGACGGATGCCGCGCGGGCGCTCGGCTCGGCGCTCCGGCACTCGCTCGCGGCGGCCGTCGGCGAGCTCGACGCGTCGCCCCGCGAGGTCGCGGTGGTGCCGTCGACCGCCGCGGCCCGGCGGGCCCGCGGGTACGATCCGGTCCGGCTGCTCGTCCGGCGCGCGGGCTTCGCATCCGCGCCGGTGCTCCGCGCGGGCCCTCGCGCCGACCAGGCCGCGCTCGGGCGCGACGCACGACGGGTCAACGCCGAGGGGTCCTTCGCGGCGCGGGGGCGGCTCGACGGGCGACGCTTCGTGCTCGTCGACGACGTCGTGACGACCGGGTCGACCCTCGCCGACGCGGTCCGCGCGATCCACGAGGCCGGGGGTTCGGTGGACGCCGTCTCGGTACTCGCCCGCACGCGCCTGCGAATCGGCCGAGTGGATGCGGACGCGTGAGCATCGACCCGTGACATCCGTCACCTCGGGGGCTACGGTGTCAGGACAGGCGTGGTCGCACCACCCCTTCAGAACCGGGTGACACGCCGGTGGATGGAGGTTGACATGGAACTGAACATCGTCGGACGAAACCTGGAAGTCACCGATCGATTCCGCGCCTACGCGGCCGAGAAGGCCGAGAAGGTCTCCAGCTTGTCCGAACGAGCAATCTCGCTCGACATCAAGGTCAGCCGTCACAACGAGAAGAACGGGAACACCTCCGGCCTCGACCGGGTCGAGCTCACCCTCGTCGGCAAGGGCCCGGTGGTCCGCGCCGAGGCCGACGGGGCCGACAAGTACGCGGCGCTCGACGTCGCGCTCGGGCGCCTCCTGGAGCGCATCCGCCGCGCCAAGGACCGCCGCAAGGTGCACCGAGGCGGCAACCGCCGCCCGACCTCGCTCCGCGAGGCCACCGACGCCGGCTTCGCCGACATGGGCGTCCAGGCCGCGGACGTCGAGATCCTCGAGAAGGTCCGCACCGGCAACATCCCGATCGTGGGCGAGGAGCCCGCGGCCGAGGAGGACGAGGACTACTCGCCCGTGGTGATCCGCCGCAAGGTCTTCGCGGCGACACCGATGACCGTCGACGACGCCCTGTACCACATGGAGCTCGTCGGCCATGACTTCTACCTCTTCATCGACTCGGAGAACCATCGACCGAGCGTCGTGTACCGCCGAAAGGGCTGGGACTACGGCGTGATCGGCCTCGACGAGCACGCCCAGGCCGACCAGGCCGAGGCGGCCGAAGCACTCGGGCTCGCGCGCACGAGCGCCTGACCCGCCTCCACCGACCCGCGACGGCCCCGGGGCGGCACGCGTCGCGCGTGTGCCCGGGGCCGTCGCCCAGTCCACTGCCCAGTAGCATGGCTATGATGACCGTCGGCAAGGCGGATCCTCCGGCGTGCGCGGGTGCCCCACCCCGACGTCGCACGCCTGAACGACAACGGGAGAGCAGTTCGTGGCTTCGATTCTGGAAAAGGTCCTCCGCGTCGGCGAGGGTCGCACACTCAAGCGGCTCGAGAACTACGCCGCCGCGATCAACGCCCTCGAAGACGACTTCCGGGCGCTGAGCGACGAGGAGCTCAAGCACGAGACCGTCGAGCTCCGTGAGCGCTACGGCAACGGCGAGTCGCTCGACGACCTCCTGCCCGAGGCGTTCGCCGCGGTCCGCGAGGCGAGCCGCCGCACCCTCGGCCTGCGCCACTTCGACGTGCAGCTCATGGGCGGCGCCGCGCTCCACCTCGGCAACATCGCCGAGATGAAGACCGGTGAGGGCAAGACGCTCGTGGCGACGACCGCGGCCTACCTCAACGCGCTCACGAGCCGGGGCGTGCACATCGTCACGGTCAACGACTTCCTCGCGAGCTACCAGTCCGAGCTCATGGGCCGCGTCTTCCGCGCCCTCGGCATGACCACCGGCTGCATCGTCGCCGGCCAGACGCCGGCCGTGCGCCGCGAGCAGTACGCCGCCGACATCACGTACGGCACGAACAACGAGTTCGGCTTCGACTACCTGCGCGACAACATGGCGTGGCAGGCGGCCGACATGGTGCAGCGCGGTCACTACTTCGCGATCGTCGACGAGGTCGACTCGATCCTCATCGACGAGGCGCGGACCCCGCTCATCATCTCCGGACCGGCCTCGGGCGAGGCGAACCGGTGGTTCACCGAGTTCGCGAACCTCGCCAAGCGGCTCGTCCCCGGCGAGGACTACGAGGTCGACGAGAAGAAGCGCACGGTCGGCGTGCTCGAGCCCGGCATCGAGAAGGTCGAGGACTACCTCGGTATCGACAACCTGTACGAGTCTGCGAACACGCCGCTCATCTCGTTCCTGAACAACTCCATCAAGGCGAAGGCGCTGTTCAAGAAGGACAAGGACTACGTCGTGATGAACGGCGAGGTGCTCATCGTCGACGAGCACACCGGTCGCATTCTCGTCGGCCGCCGCTACAACGAGGGCATCCACCAGGCGATCGAGGCGAAGGAGGGCGTGCAGGTCAAGGCCGAGAACCAGACCCTCGCGACCGTCACGCTCCAGAACTACTTCCGCCTCTACGACAAGCTCTCGGGCATGACCGGCACCGCCGAGACCGAGGCGGCCGAGTTCATGGCGACGTACAAGCTCGGCGTCGTCGCGATCCCGACCAACAAGCCGATGGTCCGCATCGACCAGCCCGACCTCGTCTACAAGAACGAGGAGGCCAAGTTCGCGCAGGTCGTAGAGGACATCGTCGAGCGGCACAAGAAGGGCCAGCCCGTCCTCGTCGGCACGACGAGCGTCGAGAAGAGCGAGTACCTCTCGCGCCTGCTCGCCAAGAAGGGCGTGCGGCACGAGGTGCTGAACGCGAAGAACCACGCTCGCGAGGCCGCGATCGTCGCGCAGGCGGGCCGGTACGGCGCCGTCACCGTGGCGACGAACATGGCCGGCCGCGGCACCGACATCATGCTCGGCGGCAACGCCGAGTTCATCGCCGTGCAGAAGATGCACGAACGCGGCCTCAGCCCCGTCGACACCCCGGAGGAGTACGAGGCGGCCTGGGACGACGTCTTCGAGCGGATCAAGGCCGAGACCTCCGGCGAGTCGCAGAAGGTCCTCGACGCGGGTGGACTGTACGTGCTCGGAACCGAGCGCCACGAGTCGCGGCGCATCGACAACCAGCTGCGCGGCCGTTCCGGCCGCCAGGGCGACCCGGGCGAGAGCCGCTTCTACCTCTCGCTCACCGACGACCTCATGCGCCTCTTCAACGCGGGTGCGGCGGAGAGCCTCATGTCGCGCGGCGTCCCCGACGACGTCGCGATCGAGTCGAAGGTCGTCACGCGCGCGATCCGCTCGGCGCAGTCGCAGGTCGAGGCCCGCAACGCGGAGATCCGCAAGAACGTCCTGAAGTACGACGACGTCCTGAACCGCCAGCGCGAGGCGATCTACTCCGACCGCCGGCACATCCTCGAGGGCGACGACCTGCACGACCGCGTGCAGACGTTCCTCGAGCAGGTCATCGACGAGGTCCTCGACGAGCACACCGCGGCGGGCAGCCCGGACGAATGGGACTTCGACGCGCTGTGGGCCGAACTCAAGACCCTCTACCCGATCGGCATCACGATCGACGAGGTCGTCGCCGAGGCCGGCGAGAAGGGGCGGGTCAACCGCGACTTCGTCCGGCGCGAGATCCTCTCCGACGCCAAGCTCGCGTACGAGCGCCGCGAGCAGGACCTCGGCAGTCCCGCGATGCGCGAGCTCGAGCGCCGCGTCGTGCTCTCCGTCATCGACCGGCGCTGGCGCGACCACCTCTACGAGATGGACTACCTGAAGGACGGCATCGGCCTCCGCGCGATGGCGCAGCGCGATCCGCTCGTGGAGTACCAGCGCGAGGGCTACGCGATGTTCCAGCAGATGATGGGCTCGATCCGCGAGGAGACCATCGGCTTCCTGTTCAACCTCGAGGTCGAGGTCGGGCAGCAGACCGGCGTCGCCGGGCCGCGCATCGAGGCGAAGGGGCTCCAGCGCCCGACCGCTCCCGAGGAGAAGCTCAGCTACACGGCGCCGAGCGACTCGGGCGGCGTCGAGGTGCGCAACCAGCGCGGCCAGCTCCAGCAGGCGGCGACCCAGCGCGCCCGTCGTGCGGTGGCCCAGCAGTCCGGTGAGCCGCGGCAGCCGCAGGCGCCGGCCGCCCGGGGCGCGTTCGGCCAGCGGCAGGAGGGCGACGCGGGCCCGATGAACCGACAGGAGCGGCGCGCGCAGGAGCGCAAGGGGCGCTGACCAGCGGACGCACGCGAGCGGCCCGGGGCGACCCGGGCCGCTCGCGTACCGTCGCGCCGCGCGGGGCGCGCGCGGCGCGGGTCAGCTCGCGGCGCTCCGACCCTCGAGGAACGACGTGTGGACAGGACCGAGTCCCTTGACCTGGATGGTGCCGCGCTCGACGACGAGGTACTCGGGCCCGAGCCCGTCGCCGACCCGGTCGCTCACCTGGATCATGCCGGGCGGCGCCGTCGACTGCATGCGGCTCGCGGTGTTCACCGTGGAGCCGTAGACGTCCCACAGGAAGCGCGAGTCGCCGATGATGCCCGCGACCGCGGGGCCGACGTCGATCCCGACGCGAAGGCGGATCCCGGTCCGCCCTCCGATCGCGTGCGCCGCGGCGACCTCCCGCAGGCCGAGCGCGAGGTCGGCGAGCGCGGCGAGGTCCGGGGTTCCGGACGGCCCCCCGCTGATCGCCAAGTAGGCGTCGCCGATCGTCTTGACCTTGGTGACGCCGTTCCTCGCGGCGAGGTCGTCGAAGTCGCGGAGCAGGTCGTTGAGGTCGTGCACGAGGTCGTCGGCGGACACCGATTCGGACAGGCTCGTGAAGTCGACGATGTCGGCGATGAGCACCCCGAGCCGTTCGTAGCGGTCGGCGATCGGCCGTTCACCGGCGATCAGCCGGTCGGCGATCGCGTCGGGGAGCACGTTGCGCAGGAGCCGGTCGGTGCGGTCGCGCTCGTCCGCCAGCGCGGCGGCCAGTCGGTCGCGCGAGTTCACGTACGAGGCCATCGCGACGAACATGATGGTCGAGATCGAGACGATGTTCACGGCGAAGAACACGGTGACGACGGTGGCGTCGAGCGGTGGCACGAGCGCGCGAAGCAGGGGTTCCAGCGGGACGAGTGCGACCACGATCGCCGTGAACACGGCGAACACGATCCAGGGCCGCGACGCTCGCGTGAAGGAGAGGGCGCCGACGGGCGCGGCGAGGGAGAAGAGGATGACCGCGCTGCTCTGCACGAACCCGCCGAGCACCACGTGCACGAGCGGAGGCAGCAGCAGGAACATCGCGAGCTGCGATGCGCGGAGGAACCGATCGTCGTGCCGTCGGCGGAGCACGAGGAGCCCGACGACCGTCATCAGTACGTAGAACGTCGGGATGGAGGCCGCCGCGGGGCGCCCGATCGCGTAGTAGAACATCGCCCACGGGGTCACGACGATCGCCGTGAACACCGCGGTGAAGGTCAGGACGGACTTCTCGACGCGGCGGTCGTCGTCGTCCTCGATCGAGAAGCCGACGGATGCGACGGTCGCGAGCAGCCGTGGGATGCGACCCTCGGGCGCCGAGCGGGGCTCCATCGCATGAGCCTATTGGATCGGGTCGGCGCGTTGCGCGGGACGCACGCTCACAGCACGCTGATCACGCTCGCCCGCCAGCGCTGGTCGAGCCCCTCGAGGCGGATGGCGACGGCGCGGGACCTCGCCCGCTGGTGCACCATGACGACGGCCTCGACGATCCCGTCGGCGGGCTCGCTCAGGTGCACGCGGCCGACCGTGAACGCGGGGCGTTGCGGCACGAGCCCCTTCACCCGCCGCGCTCGCGCGGCGAGGACGACGCGCTTGGAGAGGTTGCGGTACACGTCGTCGGTGACCCATCGCGCGAGCTGTTCCAGGTCGCGCGCGCCGGCGAGCACCTCGATCACGCAGTGCGTGAGGTTCCGCAGGACCGGTTCGGGGTCGGGCAGCTCGGCCCGCCCTGCACGCTGCCGCGCGAAGTAGTCGTCGAGGTCGAGGCGGCGGGCACTCGTCCCATGGGTCGCGGCGCTGCGAGGCGCGCCGGGCTGGCGTGCGGTCATGACGGCTCCAGTAGGGCGAAGCGAACGGCGGGGGTCCGACGCGACGTGTCCCCTCTTCGGGGGTGTTCGGGTGGTCTAGATCGAACGGTAGGGGCGCCGGCGTGCGGGTGTCAAGGAAAACGGCCGCCTGTGGACAACCCGGTCGGCGCACGTCGACCGCGGGTAGCGTCGGCGCATGCGGTGGGACCGGCTGTTCGACGACCTCGAGTCGCAGCTCGACCACGATCGGCTCGAGGAGGCGCGCTCGCTCGCGATCGAATCCGAGCGCGTCCGGATCGGCCGGCTCGGGCTGCGCGACCGCATCGCGGCGATGTCCGCGGCCGACGGCGGGGCCGTGCGAATCGAGCTCGTCGATGCGACCGCCGTGCAGCTGCGCCCGACGACGTTCGGTCGCGACTGGCTCGGCGGCATCCCCGTCGGCCCGGGCTCGCAGTGCGTCGTCCCGATCGCGGCGATCGCGGCGGTGACCGCGAGCCGTCGGCAGGTGGGGGAGAGCCTCGCCGCGCAGCCGCGGTCGGCCGGGATCGTCGAACGCATCGGCCTCGCGCTCGCGCTGCGCGACCTCGGCCGGCGTCGGGCGGCGGTGGAACTGCGAACCCTCGACGGACGCGTGCACGGCACCATCGACCGGGTGGCGGCCGACCACCTCGATCTTGCGGTGCACGAGCCCGGTGCACCGCGTCGCGAGCGCGACGTCCGCGGATATCGACTCGTCCCGCTCGATCGGATCACCGTCGTCGTCGCGACCGCGGCGACCTGAGACGGCTCAGTCCACCGGGCGGAGCCCGCCGGGACGGACTCCGGCGAACTCGATCACGTTGGCGAACTCGCCCTCGTTCCAGGCCACCTCGCGTCGCGTGGACTCGTACCGCAGCTCGATGAACACCTCGAGCTGCGACCGCTCGACACGCCAGGGGCCGCGGTCGCCGACGCGGATCGCCGGCAGCTCGCCGGACATCACGAGGTCGTGCACGGTCTCGACGTCGACTGCGAGCACCTCCGCCGTGTCGGCGATGGTGAGGAAGCGGCCGAGCGGCTCCTCCGCAGCGTGGTGGACCATCACTCAAGTATCGGCGCGTGCCGCACCGGCCGGGTGTCGTGTGGATAACTTCACGGCGTCCTCTCGGACTCGGCGACGATGGATGACGGTCGCCGATCCGGCTGCGGCCACGGGAGGAGCGGTGATGGCGGAACGTCCGGCACGATCGGCCCGCGAGCGACGGCGGGTCGATCCGAGGCTGCTCCTCGGCCTCGTGCTCGTCGCGGGTTCGACGGTCGGCGTCTGGGCCGTGGTGGAGGCGCTCGACGACACCACCCGGGTGCTCGTCGCGCCCGAGACCGTGACCGCCGGGTCGCGCGTGACGCTCGCCGACCTCCGGGTGGAGTCCGTGCGGCTCGGCGGCCTCGCCGGCGCGTACCTCGTCCCCGCCGACGTCCCCGACGACGGGCTCGTGGTGACGCGGACGGTGCGAGGCGGCGAACTCGTGCCCGCGGCATCCGTCGCCGGAGTAGACGAGGTCCGGACCGCGACCGTCGTCGTGCCGAGTCGCGGACCGCTCGCACGGGGGATCGCGCCGGGTGCGATCGTCGACGTGTGGGCCGCCGGCGAGCTCGAGCGAGGCGCCTTCGAGCCCCCCGTCGTGCTCGTGGCCGGCGCCGAGGTCGCCGCGGTCCTCGAGGCGGACGGCATGGTCGCCGGCGGCGGGCCGGGCGTCGAGCTGCTGATCCCGCGAGCGAAGACCGCCGCCATGCTGGAGGCCCTCGCATCGGGCGACGCCGTCGACCTCGTTCCGGCCGACGCCGTGACGGGCGCCGGCTGATGGCGCGGCTCGCCCTCGCGCTCGATCCGTCCGTCGAGGACCGCTTCCTCGCCCACGTCGTCGAGTCGGGGCACACCATCGTCGCGCGCGTGGTCGGTCGGCGCGACGTGCTGGACTGCCTCGACGTGCTCGGTCCCGATGTCGTGGTGGTCGGCGCCGGGCCCGCGACGTTCGACGCCGAGCTCCTCGCCGCCTGCGACGAACGCGGAATCCGACTGATCGCGCTCGCGTCGACGGACCGCGACCGGGCCGAGGCCGGTCGCATCGGCCTGCTCGAGGTGCTCGATGCCGATGCGGAACCGGGGGAGCTCGAGGTGCTGCTCCAGGGCGGGCCCCCGGTCCCGTCGCGGCTCGGCGACGGCTCGACCGAGTCGGACGCGTCGCGGCGCTCCGACCTCGTCGGCGTCGTCGCAGTGTGGGGACCGGCCGGGGCGCCGGGGCGCACGACGACGGCGATCGGCCTCGCCTCCGAGCTGGCCGCCGCCGGGCACCTCGTGGCGCTCGTCGACGCCGACCCCTACGGCGGGGCGATCGCGCCCGCACTGGGGCTGCTCGACGAGGCCCCCGGGTTCGCATCGGCGTGCCGCCTCGCCGGGTCGGGTGCGCTCGACCGGGTCGAGCTCGAGCGCATCGCCCAGCGCTACTCGTCGCCGAGAGCCTCCTTCGACGTGTTCACCGGACTGGTCGGCCCGAGCCGATGGCCCGAGCTCTCGCACGAGCGGGTCGCCGAGGCCCTGCGGGTCATGCGGGCGCGCTTCGAGTACGTCGTCGTCGACGTCGGCTTCAGCCTCGAGCGCGACGAGGAGCTCACGAGCGATCCGTTCGCGCCGCGTCGCAATGCCGCGACGTTCTCGGCCCTCGCCGCCGCCGATCGCGTCGTGGCGGTGGGGCTCGCCGACCCGGTCGGGCTGTCACGCCTCCTCCGCGGCCACGCGGAGCTCGTCGAGCACGTCGACGCCGATCGCATCGACGTCGTGGTGAACCGCGTCCGCACCAGCGCGTTGGGCATCGACGCCCACGCACAGGTGCGGCAGACCCTGCGCCGCTTCGCCGGGCTCGCCGACGCCGCGCTGCTCCCGCACGACGGGCGGGCGACGGATGCCGCGATCCTCACCGCTCGCACGCTGCGCGACGCGGCGCCGCGTTCGCCGCTCCGCGCCGCGCTCCGGTCCTATGTCGACGAGCGGCTGCTCCCGCCGCCGGTCGAACACCGCCGCGGGCGTGCCGCCTTCGGAGCCCTGCGTCGACGGGCGGCCGCGGCCTGAGGCATCCGCTCGGGTGGGTACGCTTGACCCGTGTCGACCCTCAGTGACCTCGTCCTCGCCCAGGGGCGCAGCAGCCAGGCCGACGTCGATTGGCTGCACATGCTCGTCGGCGACCTCCAGCTGCTCGCCGACCTCGCCTTCGCCGACATCGTGCTGTGGGTGCCGTCCGGCGACGACGGCTTCGTCGCGGTCGCGCACTCCCGCCCGTCGAGCGCGGCGACGCTGTTCTACCGCGACTTCGTCGGGCAGGGCATCCGGAGCGAATGGCGGGACCTCGTCTCGGAGGCGTTCGGTACGCGCACGATCCAGGAGTCGTCGGCTCCCGACTGGTACGAGGAGATGCCGACGCGCGTGCGCGCGGTGCCGGTGATGCGGCGCCTGTCCGTGACGGGCACGGCGCTGGCACCCGACCCGGTCGCCGTGATCACCCGGCACACGAACCTCGGGTCGACGCGGACCCCGAGCCGCCAGGAGCTCACGTTCAACGACTGCGCCGACGAGCTGTTCCAGATGATCGCGTCGGGCGACTTCCCCGACCTCGGCGCGCCGACCGGCCCACGCCGCGGCGCGCCCCGTGCGTCCGACGGCCTGATCCGGCTCGACGTCGACGGCGTCACGACGTTCGCGAGCCCCAACGCCCTGTCGGCGTTCAACCGCATGGGCTTCGACGATGAGCTCGAGGGGCAGTCGCTCGCCGATGTCGCCACCCGACTGCTGAGCGGCAAGCTCGACGTCGACGAGTCGCTCCCGCTCGTGGTGACGGGTCGGGCCCCGTGGCGCACCGACGTCGAGTCGCGTGGCGTCACCGTCTCGCTGCGCGCCATCCCGATCCGCCGCCGCGGCGAGCGGACGGGCGCCATCGTGCTCACGCGGGACGTCACCGAACTGCGCCACCAGGAGCAGGAACTCATCACCAAGGACGCGACCATCCGCGAGATCCACCATCGCGTCAAGAACAACCTCCAGACGGTCGCGTCGCTCCTGCGGATCCAGGCCCGTCGCACCCACTCCGACGAGGCGCGCGACGCGCTGACGCAGGCGATGCGCCGCGTCGGTGCCATCGCGGTCGTGCACGACACCCTCTCGGAGGGGCTCACGCAGAACGTGGACTTCGACGAGGTGTTCGACCGGGCACTGCTGCTCGTCGCCGAGGTCGCGGCGGCGCACAACACGACCGCCCACCCCAAGAAGTCGGGCACGTTCGGCGTCCTGCCGAGCGAGTACGCCACGCCGCTCGCACTCGCGCTCACCGAACTCGTCACGAATGCCGTCGAGCACGGCCTCGCGGGCCAGGAGGGCGACGTGGAGGTCATCGCGAACCGCTCCGAGAGCGTGCTCAGCGTCCAGGTGCGCGACAGCGGGTCGGGCCTGCCCGAGGGCAAGGTGGGCGAGGGACTCGGCACGCAGATCGTCCGCACGCTCATCCAGGGCGAGCTCGGCGGGACGATCGACTGGCACACGGTCGTCGGCAGCGGCACCGAGGTGACGATCGAGGTCCCGCTGCGCTGGATCACGAAGGCCTGAACGGACATGCGGACGGCACCCGCGCGTTCGCGGGTGCCGTCCGGTCCGGGTGCTGCGGGGAGGTGCGCGACCTGCGGGGGCTCGGCTCCGTCGGGGACGACCTCGGGTCGTCGGAGCCCGGGCGCGCGGTGCGCGCCGGCTGTCAGCCGGCGCGACGTGCGCGGGCGGCGCGGCGCTTCAGGGCGCGGCGCTCATCCTCGCTGAGTCCGCCCCAGACGCCCGAGTCCTGACCGGTCTCGAGGGCGTACTGCAGGCAGATCTCGGTGACGGTGCATCGGGCGCAGACCGCCTTGGCCTTCTCGATCTGGTCGACGGCCGGACCGGTGTTGCCGACGGGGAAGAACAGTTCCGGGTCGGCGGTGAGGCAGGCGGCTTTGTCGCGCCAATCCATGTAGATGCTCCTTGTTTCATCGGTTCGCAGCGGACGCACGCGTGCGCAGCCGGGAACCGGCGGTGCTGCAGGGGGAAAGCCGAATCTCGGGAAGTAGGATCGTGGGAGACGATCGGCTCACGTCCCTGTGAGCATCAATTCGGCCTCATAAATGGTCGCATAGCGAGGGAAGCGAATCAAGAGTGGTCTTCGGGAGATGCCTGTGAAAGCGGGCGGCGTGCGCGCCGCATTCGTGACCGTCGTCGCACTGCTCTTCGCCGAGGCCGGAGCGCTCCTCGCGGTCCTCGCGTGGCTGATCGTCGACCTCCTCGTGCTGCAGCCGTCGTCGTTCGCGACGGCGGTCGCGTTGGTGGTGCTGGTCGCGATCGCCGCCGCCTGGGTGACGGCGATCGCGGTGGCATCCGTTCGCCGGGCGCCGTGGTCGCGTGCGGCCGCGATCGTCTGGCAGGTGCTCCAGCTGTCGATCGCCGTCGGCGCATTCCAGGGCCTCTTCGCGCGTGCCGATGTCGGCTGGGTGCTGCTCGTCCCGGCGATCACGGTGATCGGCCTGCTGCTCTGGCCGCCGGTTCGCGACCTGTACGCCCGCCCAGAGGACGCGCCGGCCGCCTGACGCGGATGTCCGCGGGCCGAGACGCCGAGGGCGGCCGCCGCTGCGCGACGACCGCCCACCAGGCGGGATGCTCGGGTCGGCTCAGCCGTCGAGGCCGAGCTCCTTGCGGATCCGGGCGACGTGCCCGGTCGCCTTGACGTTGTACATGGGCTTGGCGATGCGGCCCTCCTCGTCGATGAGGAACGTCGAGCGGATGGAACCCGTCACCGTCTTGCCGTAGAGCTGCTTCTCGCCCCACGCACCGTACGCGTGCTGGACGGCGAGGTCGGTGTCGGAGAGCAGCGGGAAGTTCAGGCCGTCTCGATCGGCGAACTCCTTGAGCTTGCCCACCTCGTCCTTCGAGACGCCCACGACGCGCACGCCGGCGCCGGCGAACGAGTTCAGGCTGTCGCGGAAGTCGCAGGCCTCGGTCGTGCATCCCGGCGTCATGGCGGCGGGGTAGAAGTAGAGCACGACCCGCTGCCCGCGGAACGAGGAGAGGGTGACGGGGGAGCCGTCCTGGTCGGGGAGCGTGAAGTCGGGCGCGAGGTCGCCGGAGGCGAGTCGTACGTCGGTCATGTCCCAATCGTAGGCAGCGCGACGGATGCGGCGTGCCGCAGAGGCTGCGGTGGGCGAGCCCGACCCGGCCGACGGCCGGGTCAGGCGAACGTCGCGAGCAGCCGCTGGAGCGAGTCGAGCCGAACCCGCCCGGCCTCGCCGAGCTCCCCGGCCTCGACCGCCTCGATGATGGCGCAGTCTGGGGAGTCGGGCAGGTGCGTGCACCCGCGCGGGCAGTCCTCCGCGATGCGGGCGAGGTCGGCGAACGCGCCGAGGATGTTCGCGGGGTCGACGTGGCCGAGCCCGAAGGAGCGCACGCCCGGGGTGTCGATGACCCAGCCGGTGCGGCCCCCGTGGTCGAGCCGCAGCGACACCGTCGACGACGAGGTGTGCCGCCCGCGACCCGTGACGACGTTGACGTGCCCGGTCGCGCGGTTGGCGTCGGGCACGAGCGCATTCACGAGGGTCGACTTGCCGACGCCCGAGTGGCCGACGAACACCGTGCGATGACCGACGAGGCGTTCGGAGATCGCGCCGAGGGGCATGTCGTCGGTGCGGCTGAGGAAGACCGGCAGGTCGAGGCCCGCGAAGTTCGCCAGGAAGGCTCCGGGGTCTGCGAGGTCGGTCTTCGTGACGCACACGAGGGGAGCGATGCCCGCGTCGTACGCGGCGACGAGGTAGCGGTCGACGAGGCGCACGCGCGGCTCGGGGTTCGCGGCGGCGATGACGATGAGCATCTGGTCGGCGTTCGCGACGATGACGCGCTCGACTGCGTCGGTGTCGTCGGCGCTGCGGCGGAGGAGGGTCGTGCGCTCCCGGATGCGGACGATGCGCGCGAGCGTGCCCTCGTCGCCCGACGTGTCGCCCACGAGGTCGACGCGGTCGCCGGTCACCACCGACTTCCGCCGGAGCTCGCTCGCCCTGGCCGCGGTGATCTCGCGTTCGTCGTCCGCGCCCTCGTCGACCAGGACGCTGTACCGCCCGCGGTCGACGCCGAGGACGAACCCCGTCTCGGCGTCGGCATGTTCGGGGCGCACCTTGGTCCGGGGGCGACTGCCGCGTCGGTTGGGACGGACCCGGACGTCGGCCTCGTCGTACTCCTCGTACTCCTCGTCCTCGTCGTCCGCGTCCCACCAGCTCATCCGAGCATCCGCTCCCAGAGCTCGGTGAACTGGGGGAGCGTCTTCGAGGTCGAGCCGATGTCGTCGACGACGACCCCGTCGACCGCGAGCCCGACGATGGCGCCCGTCGTCGCCATGCGGTGGTCCTCGTAGGCCTTCCACTGGCCGCCGTGGAGGTCGGCCGGCTCGATGCGCAGGCCGTCGTCGAGCTCGGCCACGCGCCCGCCGAGGCCGTTGAGCTCGGCTGCGAGGGCGGCGAGCCGGTCGGTCTCGTGGTGGCGGATGTGCCCGATCCCGGTGATGGTGCTCGGCTCGTCGGCGAACGCCGCGAGCGCGACGAGGTTCGGGACGAGCTCGCCCGCCTCTGACAGGTCGAGTTCGACGCCTCGGATGCCGCGGCCGCCGCCGGCGGTCGGCGACGGGGCGTGCACGGTGAGCCGGTCGCCCGTCCGCTCGACGCGGGCGCCGAACCGGGGCAGGAGGTCGGCGAGCTGCGCGCCGACCTGGGTCGTCTCGTCGGGCCAGCCCGTGATCGTCACGGAGCCGCCGGCGACGAGCGCGGCGACGAGGAAGGGCGCGGCGTTCGAGAGGTCGGGTTCGATGTCGACGTCGCGCCCCCCGATCGGGCCGGGCGCCACGCGCCAGCGGCCGACCGACGGCTGCTCGACCTCGACGCCGCGTCGGGCGAGCGTGTCGATCGTCATCTCGATGTGCGGCAGGCTCGGCAGCCGCTCGCCGGCGTGCGTCAGGTCGAGGCCGCGCTCGAACCGGGGGGCCGACAGCAGCAGCCCGGAGACGAACTGGCTCGACGCCGAGGCGTCGATCGTGAGCTCGCCGCCCTCGACGCGCCCGGTGCCGTGCACCGTGAACGGCAGCGCCCAGCGGCCGTCGTCGTCGAGGTCGACGCCGATGCCGCGCAGGCCCTCGATGACCCCGCGCATCGGGCGGCGGTACGCCGAGGCGTCGCCGTCGAACGTCGTCGGCCCGAGGGCGAGCGCCGCCACGGCCGGCAGGAAGCGCATGACCGTGCCCGCGAGGCCGCAGTCGATCGTCGTCGAGCCGAACAGCTCCTCGGCCGGCGTCACGCGGAGGTCGTCGCCGAACCCGCCGGTGCCCGGCATCCGCTCGAACCCGACGCCGAGTGCGCGGAGGCCGTCGACCATGAGTTCGCTGTCGCGCGACCACAGTGGGGCGCGGAGCGTCGACGGCCCGTCGGCGAGGGCCGCGAGGACCAGCTCGCGGTTCGTGAGGGACTTCGACCCGGGCAGCGACACGGTGGCCGAGACCGGCGCCGATGCCGGGGGCGCGTTCCATCCGTCGTCCGTCTCGGTCTGGCGGTTGTCGCCGTACGGATCGAACTCCGGCGCGGAATACCTCGAGATCTGCATCGGTTACCAACAGTAGCGTCCGGTGAGCAGGAAGGAGTCGGTGCGTGTCGCTCGCGGTACTCGATCGTCCAGTCGCCTCGGAGACCCACGATCTAGGATGGCCCCTGATGAGCGCCGACGACACTGCGACCCCGGCCGAGGCGACCCGGCCCGACGATGAGACGCCCGACCTCGGCGCCCTGTTCGAGGAGCAGGCCCTGCCGTTCATCGACCAGCTCTACGCCGCGGCCCTCCGCATGACGAAGAACCCCGCCGACGCGCAGGACCTCGTCCAGGAGACCTTCGTGAAGGCCTACGCCGCGTTCGCGTCGTTCAAGCAGGGCACGAACCTCAAGGCGTGGCTGTACCGGATCCTCACGAACACGTTCATCAACAGCTACCGGAAGAAGCAGCGCGAGCCCTACCAGGGCACGATCGACGACCTCGAGGACTGGCAGCTCGGCGGCGCCGAGTCGACCACGGCGGCATCCAGCCGCTCGGCCGAGGCCGAGGCGATCGACCACCTGCCCGACTCGGCGGTCAAGGATGCGCTGCAGGCGCTGCCCGAGGACTTCCGGCTCGCCGTGTACTTCGCCGACGTCGAGGGGTTCTCCTACCAGGAGATCGCCGACATGATGAACACCCCGATCGGGACCGTGATGAGTCGCCTGCACCGTGGCAGGCGGATGCTCCGCGAGTCCCTCGCCGACTACGCCAGCGAGCGCGGCTTCGCCGTGACGCAGCCGGCGACCCGATCCTCCAGGAGCGCGAAATGACCGACTGCGGTTGCGAGAAGGCGAAGGCCGAACTCGAGGAGTACCTCCACAACGAGCTGTGCAGCGAGGATGCCGCCGACATCCGCGAGCACGTGGCGAACTGCGACGACTGCCGGAGCGAGCTGCGCGTCGGCGTCGCGATCACCGAGGTCGTGCAGCGGGCCTGCCGGGAGAGCGCACCCGAGGAGCTCCGCACCGTCGTGCTGGGCCGCATCCGGGCCTTCCAGTCCGGACACGACGTCCTGGCCGACTGAGCCCGGCCGCCGGTCGTCCCACGCGACCGGCGACCTGCGTCCGTTTCCGAACTTTCGATGGACGCGCTGCGGCGGCGTCGTTCCGTAGCGTCGAGCACGATGAACGAGCATGCCGTCGCGAAACGTCCCGGGGGTCGCGTCCCCGTCTGGCTTCGGGTCCTGATCCCCGCCGTCCTGATCCTCGTCTGGTTCGCCCTCTTCGGGGCCGGAGGCGCCGCGTTCGGCGGGCTCTCCGACGTGCAGCAGAACGACCAGGCGTCGTTCCTGCCGGCGTCGGCCGAGGCGACCGAGGTGAACGAGTTGCAGGACGGGTTCCGCGACTCCGAGAACGTGCCGGCGATCGTGATCGTCGCCTCCGACGACGGGTCCGACCTCACCGCACCCCAGCTCGCCGAGATCGACGCCCTCCGGGACGACGTCCTCGACGTCGACGGCGTCGTCACCGACGAGACGTCGCCGGTCATCCCGTCGGATGACGGCGAGGCCGCCCAGTTCGTCGCATCCATCGCCCCCGGTGAGGGCGAGGAGGGCTCAGGCGCCACCGTCGAGGCCGTGCGCGAGCTGCTCGACGAGTCGCCGATCGACGGCACGACCGCGGCGGTCACCGGACCCGCGGGCTTCACGGCGGACCTCGCCGCGGCGTTCGCCGGCATCGACGGACTGCTCCTGGCCGTCGCCCTCCTGGCGGTCCTCGTGATCCTCGTGATCGTCTACCGCTCGCCGCTCCTGCCGATCATCGTGCTCTTCACGAGCGTGACCGCGCTGACGGCGTCGGTGTTCACGGTCGTCCAGCTCGCGAAGGCCGACCTCCTGCTGCTCTCCGGGCAGACCCAGGGGATCCTCTTCATCCTCGTCATCGGTGCGGCCACGGACTACGCGCTGCTCTACATCGCCCGGTACCGCGAGGCGCTCGCACAGCACGAGACGAAGTGGGATGCCACCTGGGCCGCGTTGAGGGGCGCGTGGGAGCCGATCGCGGCCTCCGCCGGGACGGTCATCGTGGGCCTGCTCATCCTGCTCGCCTCCGAGTTGAACTCGAACAAGATCCTCGGGCCGGTCGCCGCGATCGGCATCGTCTTCGCCCTCCTCGCCGCGCTCACGCTCCTGCCGGCGCTGCTGCTCTGGGCCGGACGCGTCGCGTTCTGGCCGCGTCGCATCGCGCGCGTGGAGGCGACCGCCCCGGATGCCGACCACGGCCGGCACGCCGCTCCCGTGGACGCCGAGGAGGCCGCGGAGCGCGGTCTCTGGGGCGCCGTCGGGCGCCTGGTCTCGCGACGACCGCGCACGGTGTGGATCCTCTCGACGCTGCTCCTCGGCGTGATGGCGCTGGGACTCGTCCGGCTCGACGCCGACGGGGTGCCGTCGAGCGAGTTCGTGCTGGGCGAATCGCAGGCCCGCGACGGCCAGGAACTCGTGAGCGAGCACTTCCCGGGCGGCTCCGGAACCCCGGCGGTCGTCATCGGTCCGGAGGAGGACCTGCAGGACATGGCCGACATCGCGCTCGGCACGCCGGGCGTGGCATCCGTCGCCGTGCTCTCGGCCGACTCGCCTGCGGGCAGCGCGCCCGTCACCGATGAGGGCGTCCAGGCCTTCGGCCCGCCCGGAACGCCGGCACCCGAACCCACCGTGGTCGACGGGGCGGTGCTGCTGCAGGCGACGCTCGACGACTCCGCGGACTCGGCCGAGGCCGAGGCGACGGTGGTCGACCTCCGCGAGCGCCTCGACGAGGTCGGCGACGACGTGCTCGTCGGCGGCCAGACGGCCGTCGCACTCGACACGAACGAGGCGGCGATCGCCGACCAGCGGCTCATCATCCCGCTGGTGCTCCTCGCGATCCTCGTGATCCTGATGCTGCTGCTGCGCGCCGTCGTCGCTCCGCTGATCCTCATCGCGAGCGTGGTGATCTCGTTCGCGGCCGCCCTCGGCGTCTCGGCGCTCGTGTTCGAGTACGTCTTCGGCTTCCCGGGGGCCGACCCGTCGGTGCCGCTGTTCGGCTTCGTGTTCCTCGTCGCGCTGGGCGTCGACTACAACATCTTCCTCATGACCCGCGTGCGGGAGGAGGCGGCTCGGCACGGGACGAGGGAGGGCATCCTCCGAGGGCTCCGGCTCACGGGCGGCGTGATCACCTCGGCCGGGCTGGTGCTGGCCGCGACGTTCGCCGCCCTCGGCGTCCTGCCGATCCTCTTCCTCGCCCAGATCTCGTTCATCGTGGCCTTCGGCGTGCTGCTCGACACGTTCCTCGTGCGGACGCTGCTCGTGCCCGCGCTGTCGTACGACATCGGGCGCGCGATCTGGAGGCCGAGCCGACTCGCGCGCGAGGAGCGCCGCCACGGCGTCCACGCGGCGCCGACGGATGCCGCGGGGACCGCGCCCGAGATCGAGGGGGACGGCGAGGCCGAGCGGGACGCGCGCGTGCCCGTCGAGGCCGGCTGACCCGGACGCGGCGCGCGCCGCCGGGAACGAACGAGACGAGCGGATGCCTCCGGGGGAGGCATCCGCTCGTCGGTCGTCCGGGGCGGGGCGCTGCCTAGTAGAGCGCCCGCTTGATCAGGTCGGCCTGCTCGGCGGCGTGGCGCTTCGCGGACCCGGTCGCCGGGGACGCGGCCGCGGTGCGCGCGACGAGGCGCACCTCGCGGGGGCCGAGCTTGTTCGTCTCGATGATGAAGAACGGCCACGCGCCCTGGTTCTCGGGCTCGTCCTGCGCCCACACCAGCTCGGCGTTCGGGTAGCCGTCCGCGACGGCCTTGAGCTCGGCCGCGGGCAGCGGGTAGTACTGCTCCAGGCGCACGAGCGCGACCTCGGGGTTCGGGTTCTTCTCGAGCTCGGCGAGCAGGTCGTAGTAGAGCTTGCCGGCCATGAACACGACCCGCTTGACGGCGCCCTTGTCGGTGATCCGTGCGTCGTCGAGCACCGGCTCGAAGCGGCCCTGCGTGAAGTCCTCGACCTCGCTCGTCGCACCGCGGAGGCGCAGCATCGCCTTCGGCGTGAACACGACGAGCGGCCGGCGCGGGCGCTGGTACGCCTGGCGGCGGAGCAGGTGGAAGTACGACGCCGGCGTCGAGGGCCGGGCCACGGTCATGTTGTCCTCCGCGCACATCTGGAGGTACCGCTCGATGCGGGCGCTCGAGTGGTCGGGCCCCTGTCCCTCGTAGCCGTGGGGGAGCAGCAGCACGACGCTCGAGCGCTGGCCCCACTTCTGCTCGGCCGAGGAGATGAACTCGTCGATGATGGTCTGGGCGCCGTTCGCGAAGTCGCCGAACTGGGCCTCCCACATCACGAGCGCGTCGGCCCGCTCCACGGAGTAGCCGTACTCGAAGCCCATGGCCGCGTACTCGCTGAGCAGCGAGTCGTAGATCCAGAACCGGGCCTGCTGGTCGCCGAGGTACTGCAGCGGCAGCCACTCCTGGCCGTTCACGCGGTCGTGCAGCACCGCGTGGCGCTGGACGAAGGTGCCGCGGCGCGCGTCCTGGCCGACGAGGCGGACGGGCGTGCCCTCGAGCAGCAGCGAGCCGAGGGCGAGCAGTTCGCCGAAGCCCCAGTCGACCTTGCCGTTCCGGCTCATGTCCTGTCGCTTGGCCAGCAGCTGCTGGATCTTCGGGTGCACCGTGAAGCCCTCGGGCTTGTTGTTGAACGCGTCGCCGATGGCGTGGACGACCTCGGTCGACACGCCGGTCGTCTCGAGTTCGCCCGAGACCGGCTCCGCGACCTGCGCCTCGCCGCCGACGATCGGGATCGACCCGGTCTGCGCCGCGTGGGTCTCGGCGAAGGCCCGCTCGAGGCGGTCCTGGAAGTCGCGGTGCGCCTCCTCGTACTCCTCTTCGGTGATGTCGCCGCGGCCGACGAGCGCCTCGGTGTAGAGCTTGCGGACCGAGCGCTTGGCCTCGATGAGGTTGTACATGAGCGGCTGGGTCATCGAGGGGTCGTCGCCCTCGTTGTGTCCGCGACGGCGGTAGCACACGAGGTCGATGACCACGTCGCGCTTGAACTCCTGGCGGTAGCGGAAGGCGAGCTCGGCGACCCGGACCACGGCCTCGGGGTCGTCGCCGTTCACGTGGAAGATGGGCGCCTGGATGGCCTTCGCGACATCCGTCGAGTAGATCGACGAGCGCGCGTCGCCCGGGACGGTCGTGAAGCCGACCTGGTTGTTGACCACGAGGTGGATCGTGCCGCCCGTGCGGTAGGCGCGAAGCTGCGACATCTGCATGGTCTCGACCACGACGCCCTGGCCGGCCATCGCCGCGTCGCCGTGCACGAGGATCGGGAGCACCGAGTACGTGCCGACGGGCTTCCGGTCCTGCTTGGCGCGGACGATGCCCTCGAGCACGCCGTCGACGGCCTCGAGGTGCGACGGGTTCGCCGCGAGCGAGACGGGCACCTGCTGGCCGTCGTCGGCGGTGAAGGTGCCCTCGGTGCCGAGGTGGTACTTCACGTCGCCCGAGCCCGAGAAGGCCTTCGAATCCTGGGTGCCCTCGAACTCGCGGAACACCTGGCCGTACGTCTTGCCGGCGATGTTCGTGAGCACGTTCAGTCGGCCGCGGTGCGCCATGCCGATGGCGACCTCGTCGAGGCCCTCCTTCGCGGCCCCCTGCAGCACCTCGTCGAGGAGCGCGATCATCGACTCGCCGCCCTCGAGGCTGAAGCGCTTCTGGCCGACGTACTTGGTCTGCAGGAACGTCTCGAACGCCTCGGCCTCGTTGAGCTTGCCGAGGATGCGCATCTGCTCGTCGTGCGTGGGCTTCTCGTACTTGCGCTCGACCTGCTGCTGGATCCACCGGCGCTGCACCGGGTCCTGGATGTGCATGTACTCGATGCCGATCGTGCGGCAGTACGAGTCGCGGAGCACGCCGAGGATGTCGCGCAGGAGCGCGGTGCGCTTGTCGCCGAACCCGCCCGTCACGAACTCGCGGTCGAGGTCCCAGAAGGTCAGGCCGTGGCTCTCGATGTCGAGGTCGGGGTGCGAGCGCTGGACGTACTCGAGCGGGTCGATGTCGGCCATCATGTGGCCGCGGACGCGGAAGGAGTTGATGAGCTCCTGCACGCGGGCGGTCTTGTCGATCGCGCTGGCGATGTCGACCGAGATATCGGCGTTCCACTTGATCGGCTCGTACGGCAGGCGGAGGGCCGCGAAGATGTCCTGGTAGAAGTTGCGGTCGCCGATGAGCAGCTCGTGGACCTTCTTCAGGAACTCGCCCGAGCCGGCGCCCTGGATGACGCGGTGGTCGTAGGTCGAGGTGAGCGTGATCGTCTTGCCGATCGCGAGGTTCGCGAGGGTCTTCTCGCTCGCCCCCTGGAACTCGGCCGGGTACTCGAGCGCACCGGCCCCGATGATGCAGCCCTGCCCCTTCATGAGGCGGGGCACGGAGTGCACCGTGCCGATGCCGCCCGGGTTCGTGAGCGAGATCGTCGCGCCCTTGAAGTCGTCGGCGGTGAGCTTGTTCTTGCGCGCTCGCGACACGAGGTCTTCGTACGCGCCGAGGTACTCGTTGAACGTCATCGTCTCGGCGCGCTTGATCGCGGGCACGAGCAGGGCGCGGGTGCCGTCGGGCTTCGGGATGTCGATCGCGATGCCGAGCCCGATGTGGGCGGGCTTCACGAGGGAGGGCTTGCCGTCGACCTCGGAGTAGTAGACGTTCTGGCTCGGGAACTCCTTCAGCGCCTGGATGAGCGCCCAGCCGATGAGGTGCGTGAACGACACCTTGCCGCCGCGCGTGCGGCGGAGGTGGTTGTTGATCACGATGCGGTTGTCGATCATGAGCTTCGCGGGCACCGTGCGCACGCTCGTCGCGGTGGGCACCGTGAGCGAGGCGTCCATGTTCGCAGCGAGGGTCTTGGGGAGGCCCTTGAGCGGGAGGACCTCGTCCTCGCGCTCGCCGGCGTCGGCCCGCTGCTGCGGGCTCGTCACGGGGACGTCGGCGGGGACCGGGGCGGTGCGCGGGGCGACCGAGGTGGTGCGCGCCGCGGGGGCCTGGCCGATGACGGCGTTCGGCGCGGTCGCCGGGGCGTGGGCGGATGCCGCGGGCTGGTCGGCGGGGGCGGCCTCGCCGGTCGGCGCGGCCGGGGCCTCGGGTGCGGCGGCCTGCTCGACGGGAGCGGCCGGGGCGGCGGGGGCCGACTGCGCGGGCCCCGACTGCTCGCTCGCCGCGCGGTGCAGCGCCGACTCGTCGGGCATCTCGGCCGCGGTCGTGGGCGTCGCGGCGGTCTCGCCGGTGCGGACCTGGCGGTAGTGCTCGAGCACCTCGCGCCACGTCTCATCCACCGAACTGGGGTCGGCGAGGAACCGCTCGTACATCTCGTCCACGAGCCATTCGTTGGCTCCGAACATCGCCGACGTCGTCTCGTCGGATCCCGACCCGGTCAATTGGCTCGACACAGCCTTTCGCCCACTCTCTCCATTGATGGATGCTCACCTGAGGCGTGGCGCGCAGCACGACGCGGAACGCCCAGACAAGCCTAAACCCCTTCCGATGGCGCTCGGCACCGTGCAACGGATGCGCGCACGCATCGCAGCATCCTCCCAGCGCGCGTGCACCCGCTCCGCGCCCGACCCCGGCCGACCCGGGCCGCGCCCGCGAGGCATAGCCTGTGGGCATGGAGTTCTATCGCACGACGCCGCGGCACGACCTCACGTACTCCGACGTCTTCCTGGTGCCGAGCCGGTCGGGCGTGACGAGCCGGCTCGACGTGTCGCTCGCGCCCGACGACGGCTCGGGAGCGAGCATCCCGATCGTCTCGGCGAACATGAACTCGGTGACCGGTCCGAGGCTGGCGGCGACGCTCGCGCGCCGCGGCGGGATCGGCGTGCTGCCGCAGGACCTGCCGCTCCAGGAGCTCGACGAGGCGATCCGGTGGGTGAAGTCCCGCCCGGCCCGGTTCGACGTGCCGCACGCGTTCTCGGCCGACCGGACCGTCGCCGACGCGCTCGAGGTGCTGCCGCCCGTCGAGGGCCACGGCATCGTGCTCCACGACGACGACGGCGCGTACGCCGGGACGATCCCGGCCGCGCGCCTCGCGACCGCGCTGCCCGACGCCCGGCTCGGCGACCTCGTGCACGGTGCCATCCCGTCGCTCGACGCCGATGACGTGGACACCCCGAGGCGCGCGTTCGACCTCATGGTCGACGCCGGCATCGACTTCGCGCCGATCCTCGAGCACGGGCGGGTCGTCGGCACGCTGAGCCGCCGGAGCGCCCTGCGCGGCACCGTCTCCGAGCCCAACACGGATGCCTCCGGCCGCCTCCGCGTCGCGGCGGCGATCGGCATCAACGGGGATGTCGAGGCCAAGGCGCGCGCGCTCGCCGCGGCGGGCGTCGACATGCTGGTCGTCGACACCGCGCACGGGCACCAGGAGGGCATGATCCGCGCGGTCCGGGCCGTGAGGGCCGCAGGGCTCGGGATCCCGATCGTCGCCGGCAACATCGTCACGGCCGACGCGGTCGCCGACCTGGTCGAGGCCGGGGCCGACGTGCTGAAGGTCGGCGTCGGCCCGGGCGCGATGTGCACGACGCGCATGATGACCGCCGTCGGGCGGCCGCAGTTCTCCGCGGTGCTCGAGACCTCGGAGGCCGCCCGCGAGCGCGGCGCCGCGGTGTGGGCGGACGGCGGGGTCCGGTACCCGCGTGACGTGGCGCTCGCGCTGGCCGCTGGCGCGGCATCCGTCATGATCGGCTCGTGGTTCGCCGGAACGATCGAGGCGCCCGGAACGCTTCGTCGGGACGCCGACGGTCGCGTGTACAAGGAGAGCTGGGGCATGGCCTCGACGAAGGCGGTCAAGGAGCGCTTCGGGCGGCTCTCCGCGTACGAGCTCGCCCGCAAGGAACTGTTCGCGGAGGGCATCTCGTCGTCGGCGATCTACCTCGATCCGCTGCGACCCTCGCTCGAGGACCTGCTCGACATGATCACCTCGGGAGTTCGGAGCTCGTTCACCTATGCGGGAGCGCGCAGCGTGCCGGAGTTCCGGGAGCGGGCGCTCGTGGGCATCCAGTCCGCCGCAGGATACGAGGAGGGCAAGGCGCTCCCGGTCAGCTGGTAGGCGCGTGTGACGGCGGCGTCACGGCTCGGGGACCATCCCGCATCCGCCGATATACTGGCTCGATCATGGACGACCCTCCCTCTGCGACCTCGCCCTGCCATAGACCCACGCCCGTGACCGCGCGGGGAGGTGCGGATGTCTGAGTGGGTACTCCTCGGCATCGGACTCCTCCTCACGATCGGCACGGGCCTCTTCGTTGCGAGCGAGTTCGCGCTCGTGAACCTCGACCGCGCCGACCTCGAGGCGCGTCGCGCCAGGGGTGAGACCCGCCTCGGGCTCACCATCGAGGGCCTCAAGATCACCTCGACGCACCTCTCCAGTGCGCAGCTCGGCATCACGCTGACCACGCTGCTCACCGGCTACACGATGGAGCCGGCGATCTCGTCGCTGCTGGCGGGTCCGCTCGCCGCGATCGGCCTGCCCGGGGCCCTGATCCGGCCGGTCGGCGCGATCACGGCCGTGGTCGTCGCCACCCTGCTGTCGATGATCATCGGCGAGCTCGTCCCGAAGAACTTCGCCCTCGCGCTGCCGCGGCAGACCGCGAAGGTCGTGATGCCGTTCCAGACCGCCTTCACATGGGTCTTCCGACCGGCGATCACCGTGCTGAACGGCAGCGCGAACCGCCTGCTGCGCCTCGTCGGCATCGAGCCGAAGGAGGAGCTCTCGGGCGCCCGCTCGGCGGAGGAGCTCTCGAGCCTGGTGCGGCGTTCGGCGAGCGCCGGCCTGCTCGAGCAGGACACGGCGACCCTGCTGGGGCGCACGCTGCGCTTCTCCGAGCACGACGCCTCCGACGTGATGACGCCGCGTCCGCGCGTCGCGGCCGTGCAGCGCACGGAGCCGGCGGAGGCCGTGCTCGAGCTGGCCAGGCAGACCGGGTTCAGCCGCTTCCCCGTGTACGACGAGGACCTCGACGACGTGGTCGGCATCGTGCACGTGAAGCAGGCGGTCGCGGTGCCGCGCGAGAAGCGCGAGGTCGTGCCGGCCTCAGCGCTGCAGTCCGACGCGCTCCGCGTCCCGGAGACGATCAAGCTCGACGCGCTCCTCGGCGAGCTCCGCGGCCGCGGCTACCAGATGGCCGTCGTGGTCGACGAGTACGGCGGAACGGCCGGCGTCGCGACGCTCGAGGACCTCGTGGAGGAGCTCGTGGGAGAGGTCTCCGACGAGCACGACCGCACCCGTGCGGGCGTCGTCCGGCGCGGCGAGTTCGTGAGCTTCCCCGGGATCCTGCGGCCGGACGAGCTGCTCGACCGCACTGGCATCCGCGTGCCGGAGGACGGCGCCTACGAGACCGTCGCCGGGTTCGTGATGGCGACGCTCGGGCGGCTGCCGGTCGTCGGCGACGAGGTCGAGGTCGAGGGCGGCACGTTCCGCGTGCAGCGGCTCGACGGGCGTCGCATCGACCGGATCCAGTTCTCGCCCGCGACGGTGCCGACCCAGGCGGATGCCGCCCGGGAGGCCGCCGTCGTCGGCGACGACGCGAGGGAGGCGGGCCGATGAGCGACTGGGCGGGACTGGCCTGGCTGTTCGTGCTGCTGCTCGGCAACGCGTTCTTCGTGGGCGCCGAGTTCGCGGTCATCTCCGCGCGGCGCTCGCAGATCGAACCGCTGGCCGAGCAGGGCAGCCGCAGTGCGAAGACCGCGCTCTGGGCGATGGAGCACGCGACGCTCATGCTCGCGATGAGCCAGCTCGGCATCACGATCTGCTCGCTGCTGATCCTCACGGTGTCGGAGCCCGCGATCCACCACCTCCTGGAGGTCCCGCTCGAGCTGACCGGGTGGTCGCCCGAGGTGGTGTCGACGATCGCCTTCGTCATCGCGCTCCTGCTGGTCTCGTACCTGCACGTGGTCCTCGGCGAGATGGTGCCGAAGAACCTGTCCTTCTCGCTGCCGGATCGCGCGGTGCTGCTGCTCGCCCCGCCGCTCGTGTTCACCGCGAGGATCTTCCGGCCCGTCATCGTGGCGCTGAACGCGACCGCGAACGGCGTGCTGCGCCTGTTCGGCGTGCAGCCGAAGAGCGAGGCGACCTCGACCTATACGCTCGAGGAGGTCCAGACGATCGTCGTCCAGTCGCGCCGCGAGGGCCTGCTGGTGGATGCGAGCGGGACGTTGACCGCGGCGTTCGAGTTCACGACGAAGAAGGTGCGCGACGTCGCCGTCCAGATGGACGAGTTGGTCTGCCTGCCGGCGGACGCCACGCCGGGCGATGTCGAGCGCGCCGTCGCGCGGCGCGGCTTCTCGCGCTACGTGCTCGCGGGCGCGGACGGCGAGCCGGTCGGGTACGTCCACCTCAAGGACGTCATCGACCTCGACGACGACGAGTTCGACGATCCGATCCCGGCCAAGCGCGTCCGCAGGGTCGTCTCGATCTTCGACGGCACCGACCTCGAGGACGCGCTGGCCAGCATGCGCCGCCTCGGGACGCACCTGGCGCGCGCGTTCGACGACCAGGGGCGGACGACCGGCGTCATCTTCCTCGAGGACATCATCGAGGAGCTGGTCGGCGAGGTGCAGGATGCCACCCGGAGGGGGTGAGGCGGCCGCCTCCCGGTCGGCGTAGACTCGCAGCGTCTCCGATAGATGAGGTGGTCTCATGTTTGAGAACTCCATGGCCATGACCGTGCTCGCGGCATCCGACCTGGAACGGGCGAAGGCGTTCTGGCACGACGTGTTCGGCCTCGATCCGGTCCAGACGGACACGGGCGGTGGGGCGGTCTACGTGATCGGCTCCGCGGCCGTCCTCGTGTACGAGTCGGAGTTCGCCGGGACCAACAAGGCGACCGCCTTCTCGATCATGACCGACGACCTCGACCGCGACATGGCCGCCCTCCGCGAGAAGGGCGTCGTCTTCCACGACTACGACCTCCCCGAGCTCAAGACCGTCGACGGCGTCGCCCGGATGGGCGACGACGAGGCCGGCGAGCGCGGAGCATGGTTCGACGACAGCGAGGGCAACATCATCGCGCTCGCCACGCCGATGGGCGTCTCGCTCGACGAGGCGCGGGCCATGCTGACCGGGTCGACCGCCTGAGCGTCCGACTCACCACTCGCCGTCGTTGACCTCCGGCCTCGCCCGGCGGTACTGCGGCGGCCAGATCGCGGCGCCCGCACCGAGCTCGTTCGCGGCGCGCAGCGCGAGGTGCGGGTCGCGCATCATCGCCTTGCCGAACATGACCGCGTCGGCCGCGCCGGACGCCACGAGGCGCTCGGCCTGCTCGGGCGTGGTGATCCGGCCGACGGCGGAGACCGACACGCCGGCCCGCCCGCGCACGAACTCCGCGTGCGCGGCCTGGTACGCGGGGCCCACCGGGATGCGCACGTCGCGGACGAGCCCGCCGGTCGAGATGTCGAAGAAGTCGGCGCCCGCCTCGGCGGCCCAGCCGGCCACGATCGACGTCTGCTCCTCGTCCCAGCCGCCGGGCGCCCAGTCCGTCGCGGAGAAGCGCACGAACACGGGCATCCGCTCGCCGACTTCGGCGCGGACCGCGCGCACGATCTCGAGCAGCAGGCGCGCCCGGCCCTCGAGGTCGCCGCCCCAGCGATCGTCGCGCGCGTTCGAGAGCGGCGAGAGGAACTGGTGCACGAGGTAGCCGTGCGCGGCGTGGACCTCGACGACGTCGAAGCCCGCGGTCACCGCACGTCGCGCGGCGGCCCGGAAGTCCTCGATCACCGCCAGGATGCCCGCCTCGTCGAGCGCGACGGGCTCCCGGAGGCCGTCGAAGGCGATCGCCGACGGCGCCACCGTGGTCCAGCCGCCCTCGTCGAGCGGCTGCGAGCCGCGCCGGTCGACCGTCTCCGGCCACACGGACGCCTTGCGGCCCGCGTGCGCGAGCTGGATGCCGGACGCCGCGCCCTGCGAACGGATGAACCGCGTGATCCGCGCCCAGGCGTCGGCCTGCGCGTCGCTCCAGAGCCCCGTATCGTACTCCGAGATGCGACCCTCCGCGTTCACCGCGGTCGCCTCGGCGATCACCAGGCCGGCTCCGCCGGCGGCCATCGAGCCGAGGTGCACGAGGTGCCAGTCGTGCGGGACGCCGTCGCGCTCGGTGACCGAGTACTGGCAGAGCGGCGGCACCCAGATCCGATTGCGGATCTCGAGCCCCCTGATCCGGATCGGGCGGAACAGGGCGGGGCTGTCCGCGGTCGCGTCGGCCACGGCGAGGTCGCGGCGGCTCATGCGGCGAGACCCCGCAGCCACGACTCGAGGCCGGAGGCATCCGTGAACACGTGACCGGTGCCGCCCACGGCGATCGCGCCGTCGACGTTCACGGGCTTGTTGTCGACGAACACCAGCTCGTCGGGCGTGATGCCGAGCTCCCGCATCACGTGCCGGAAGATCTCCGGATCGGGCTTGACCACCCGGAGCTCGCCGCTCACGAAGACCGCCTCGAACAGGGGCCCGAACGCGCCGTGGCGCAGCCAGCCGCCGAAGTCGGCGCCCGCGTTCGAGAGCAGCGCCAGCCGGGTCCCTCCGTCGCGGAGCGCGTGGAGCACGGCGAGCGTGTCCGGGTCGACGCTGAGCCACCCTCGGTGGTCGATCGCCCACAACTCGTGGACGTCGAGCGCGGACCAGGCCAGCCCGAGGTCGTCGCCGACCCGGGCCCAGTAGTCGGCGATGGCGAGGGTGCCCCGGTCGAGTTCGTCGCGATGCGCCCAGTACGCGGCCCAGAACGACTCCGCCCCATCGCCCGTCACGCCCGCCCTCGCGAGGAGTGCGGCGCGATCGGCCTCCGAGGGCGATCGCGAGATGACCTCGCCGTAGTCGAACACGACCACTCGGGGCGACAGGGCGATCGGCGCGGGAATGGTCGCAGGCATGCCCATCAACCTATCGTTGGGAACATGGCAACCGGCACGTGGCGCGAATGGACCGCCGACGACGCATCCGCCTGGCTGAGCGAACCGGGAGCAGGTGACGACAAGTACCGCCGGGGCGTCCTCGGCGTCATCACCGGGTCGCCCGACTACCCCGGTGCGGCGGTGCTCGGCGTCGAGGCCGCGCACCGCGCCGGTGTCGGCATGGTCCGCTTCACGGGGCCGCGCGCGGTCCGCCAGGCCGTCCTCGCCGCGCGGCCCGAGACGGTCGGCGTTCCCGGCCGCGTGCAGGCGTGGCTCCTCGGCTCCGGCATGGACTCGACGAACCGCTCGTTCCGGCTCGCCGGCGAGCTCCAGCACGCGCTCGCATCGGGCCTGCCCTCGGTCCTCGATGCGGGCGGGCTCGACCTGGTGGGCTCGCACACGGGTCCGACCGTGATCACCCCGCACAGCCGCGAGCTCGCGCGCCTGCTGCATGACCGCGACACCGCGTGCACCGTGGAGGAGATCGACGCCGACCCCGCTGGATGGGCCGAACGCACGGCCCACCAACTGCAGGTCGCGGTGCTGCTGAAGGGCGCGGTCACCCACGTCTGCGACCCCGAGGGCACCAGGCACACGGTCACGGCGTCGACGCACTGGCTCGCGAGCGCGGGCACGGGGGACGTCCTCGGCGGCATCATCGGGGCGCTCGCAGCCACCCATCACGAGCGCCTCGCGCACGACGCCGCGGCGATCACGCACCTCGCGGCGACGGCGGCGTTCATCCACTCGGAGGCGGGCCGCCGTGCGAGCGACGCATGGGACGGGGGCCCGGTGACCGCGCTCGACGTGGCGCACGCGGTGCCCGCCGTCGTCGGCGGCCTGCTCCGCCGCTGAGCCGGTCCCGAATCGGGCGCGGCTAGGCTCGGGTGCCATGGCGGAGTCCGACACCGACGTCGCGGGGCAGCGGCCGGGGGGCCCGCGACGGACCCCGCCCCGCCTCGGCGAGCGGGCGACGCTCTGGCTCGCCTTCGGCGCAGTGCACCTCGGGCTCGCACTCCTGAACCTCTACGCCCCCGGCTGGCCCCTCGGGGACGTCACCGCGGTGTACCGGGTGTGGGCGGAGACCGCGCAACTCGGCTTCCTGCGCATGGGCATCGACACGGCGTGGGTGTACCCGATCCTGGCGTTCGCGCCGATGACGGCCGCGCTCGCGTTCGGATCCTCCTGGTACGGGGTGACCTGGCTCGGCATGGTGACGGTGCTCGACGCGCTCGCGTTCTCGGTGCTGCTCGGGCGCGGACTCCTCTCCCGGCGGCGCCGGGCGGCGGCATGGTGGTGGCTCGCGTTCCTCGCGCTCCTCGGTCCGATCGCGCTCGGCCGCATCGACGCCGTCACGGTGCCCTTCGCACTGGTCGGCCTCCTCTGGGCGGCGGGACGGCCCCGAGTCGCCGCCGTGCTCCTCACCATCGCGACGTGGATCAAGGTGTGGCCGGCCGCGCTCATCGCGGCGCTGCTCGTCTCCCTGCGGCGCCGATTCGAGGTGTTCACGGTCGCCGCGACGCTGTCGATCGGCATCATCGGGGTGAGCCTGCTCGCCGGCTCGGGCGCGAACGCGTTCGGCTTCGTCGCCGAGCAGGCCGGGCGAGGCCTGCAGATCGAGGCGCCGCTCGCGGTGATCTGGCTGTGGTGGATCGTGGCGGGGACGGATGCCGCGACCATCGTCTATGACGAGGACATCCTCACCTTCCAGATCGCGGGCCCGGGGGCGGATGTCGCGGCGGCGATCACCACGCCGCTGATGCTGGTCGGGCTCGCCGCCGTGCTCGCGGCGGGCGTGCGGGCCGCGCGACGCGGTGCGCACGTGGGCGCCCTGCTGCCGCCGCTCGCGGTCGCCTTCACGGTGGTGCTCATGCTGGCGAACAAGGTCGGTTCGCCGCAGTTCGTCACGTGGCTCGCGGCCCCGGTGGTGCTGGGCCTCGTGCTCGGCGGGACGCGGTTCCTCACGCCCGCGGCGATCGCGGCGGCGATCGCGGTGCTCACGCACGTGATCTACCCGTACTGGTACGGCTGGCTCCTCATCGCCAATCCGGGGTTCGTGCTGCTGCTCACGGTGAAGGTCGTGCTGCTCTGCGTCCTGCTCGGCTGGTCGGTCCGCGCGGTGTGGCAGGCTGGGAGCGACCGGCGCCCCCGAACGGCGTCGTGACCTCCGGCGCGTGTCGCGCCGTCGACCCTGGGAGGAACTCGCATGCTGGTGGCGTTCTCGGTCGCACCGAGTGGAACGGGACGGAGCGACGGGTCGGTGCACGACGCCGTGGCCGCCGCGGTGCGGATCGTCCGCGCGTCGGGGCTGCCGAACCGCACGACCTCGATGTTCACGGAACTCGAGGGGGAGTGGGACGAGGTGATGGGCGTCGTCAAGGACGCGTGCGATGCCGTCGCCGAGTACGGCTCGCGGGTCTCGCTCGTGCTCAAGGCCGACATCCGCCCCGGGTACTCGGGCGAGCTGGACGCCAAGGTCGATCGGCTCGAGGCGGCCATCGAGAACGACGGCTGAGGCCGCGCCGACCGTCGCCCCTCGCTGCACGGTGCGCCGTCGCCCACGATCTGCATGGTCGTTTGTCGAATCGATTCGATCCATGCGATGATCGAACGGTGACCCCCGAGACCAACGGGCCGACGACGTTGTCGCCGGCCCGTATCCGCTTCGCCCTCCTCGCCCTCGCGATGGGCGGCTTCGGCATCGGCGCGACCGAGTTCGTCGCCATGGGACTGCTGCCCGACATGGCGGCGGACCTGCTGCCCGGCCTGTCCGCGCAGTCGACGGATGCCGCGAACGCCGCCGCCGGCTGGATCATCTCCGCCTACGCGCTCGGCGTGGTCGTCGGCGCCCCCACCATCGCGGCGGCCGCCGCCCGCTGGCCGCGCAAGCGCCTGCTCCTCGCGCTCCTCGCCGCGTTCAGCCTCGGCACCATCGCCTCGGCGCTCCTGCCCACGTTCGAACTCGTGGTCGCCGCACGATTCATCGCGGCCCTCCCGCACGGCGCGTACTTCGGCATCGCCTCCCTCGTCGCGGCGAGCCTCATGGGGCCGGGCAAGCGCGCCCGCGGGGTCGCGCTCGTGCTGTCCGGGCTCACCATCGCGAACGTCGTCGGCGTCCCGCTCATCACGTGGCTCGGCCAGCAGGCCGGCTGGCGCGTCGCCTACCTCGCGGTCGCCGGCATCTTCGTCGCCACGTTCCTGGCCGTCGCCCTCGCCGTGCCATGGCAGCCGGGCGACGCCGCCGCGACCATGAAGCGGGAGCTGCGCATCTTCACGCGCACCCAGGCGTGGTTCGCCCTCGCGATCGGCGCGATCGGGTTCGGCGGCCTCTTCTCCGTCTACAGCTACGTCGCACCCCTCGCGACCGACGTGACCGGCCTGCCGACCGGCGCGGTGCCGATCGTGCTCGTCGTCTTCGGCCTCGGCATGACCATCGGGAACCTCATCGGCGGGCGCCTCGCCGACTGGAGCGTCCGGCGGTCGATGCACCTGTTCTTCGCCGCGCTCGCCGGCGCGCTGGTCCTGCTCGGGCTCACGGCGCAGCATCCGCTCGGCCTCGGCGTCGGCGTCTTCCTCGTCGGCGGCTCCGCGGCGGCGCTCTCGCCCACGATCCAGGCGCGACTCATGGACGTCGCCCGCGACAGCCAATCGATCGCCGCCGCCTTGAACCACTCGGCGCTGAACATCGGCAACAGCCTCGGCGCCATCCTCGGCGGGCTCGTCATCGCCGCAGGGCTGGGCTACGTCGCCCCCGTGTGGGTGGGACTCCTGCTCACCGTCACGGGCAGCATCCTCGCCCTCGGCACGTTCGCGCTCGACCGGGCGCGGCAGCGCCGCGGCATCCCGCTGCCATCGGTGACCGGGGCGTTCGGCGCGATCGGCGACTGACGCCGAAGCGGGCGGCTACTCCGACTGCAGCAGGATCCCGTCCGCGATCGCGCGCTTCCGGAGCGCGACCTTCGTGCCGACGTCGTAGCCCGCGAGGCGGTACTTCTCGCGGATGCGCTTGAGGTAGCTCTTCGCGGTCTCCTCGGAGATCCCGAGCTGGAACGCGACCGCCTTGACCGGCTGGCCCGCCCCGTACAGCGCCATCACGCGACGCTCCTGGGCGCTCAGGCGCGGCGCGGCGCCGTCGGTCTGGAGCGCGTCCTCGAGCTCCTGCGAGAGGTACGGCTCGCCGTTGCGTGCCGCGCGGATGGCCTCGACGATGGTCTCGACCGGTTCGGACTTCACCAGGTAGCCGAGGGCGCCGGCACCCAGCGCCTCGCGGACGACCGCGGGCTCGGAGTACGTGCTCATGAGCATCGTGCGCACGCCGGCCGACTTGAGCGTCGAGAGCTTGATCGAGATCGGGATGTTGTCGCGGAGGTCGAGGTCGAGGAGCACCACGTCGACCGGGAACTCCGTGTGGGCGAGGAGCTCGGACCACGACGGCACCGCGGCCACGAGGTCGACGTCGTCGGTCGCGCCGCGGAGCCACTCGGTGAGGGCACCGAGCAGCATGCGGTGATCGTCGACCACGGCGAGTCGGATGGGCGGCAGCTCGGGTTCGGGCACGTCATGCTCCCCTCGGGTTGACGGCGCTGGGCGGCGCCGGATTCCGGACCGTGGGGTCGATCCGGCACTCGAGCTCGATCCGGAACCCCTCGGGACCCTGAACGACCTCGTGTACACCGACATTATCGAGTGCATCCCATGCTGCTGCATCGACGCGGCGCGCCGTGAGACCGGAGACGTCGAGTCCGATGGCGACGGCCGCCGACTCCCCGGGTCGCGCACCGTCCTCCGGCGACTCGTCGCCCGGCGCGCCGACCTCGCCCTCGCGGCACTGGACGCGCACCTCGAGCGGCGGCTCGTTCGCCTTGCGCCGCCGCTGGCCGGCGACGAGCCACAGCGCCAGGAGCAGCCCCTCGCGCTGCGTCGGCGAGAGCAGCCCGGCGAGCCCCTGCGCGTCGTCGACGCTCACCCGCCGGCTGAGGTACGCGGACTCGGTGACCGCGTGGCGCAGCCACGTGTCGGTGCGTCCCTCGATGAGCCGGATGCGCAGTCGGGCCGCGAGCGTTCCCGCCCGTTCGGCGGCCTCGGCGGGGAGGGGGATCGAGATGCGGCCGGACCCCACGTCCTCGAGCAGCGCCTCGGCGTCGTAGTCGAGTTCGGCGAGCTCCTCGGAGGCGCGCATGCCGACGGCCGATCGTGGGGTCGCGACGGTCGACTGCACCAGCGAGAGGTCGAGCTCCCGGCCGACGAGCCTTCGGAACCCGCGGACGCCGATCGCGACGAGTACCACCGGAACCACCGCCGTCGCGGCGATCGCGAGCCCGGCGACGGTCCACGACCCGGCGGCCTGCGCCTGGAGGAGCGCGGCGGTCACGAGGACCGCGGCGATGACCGCGGAGGCCGCGACCGGGGTCCGGGTCTCGCGGAGTGCCGCGATCGGCAGGAGGAGCGCGGCGGCGGCCGGCGCGGCCGTCGGCGTGATGCCGAGGTGCAGGAGGCCCGCCGTCGCCGTGAGGTCCATCGCGACCGGTACCGCGAGCGCGGCGAGGAGGAGCAGGTGCGTCCAGTCCGCGACGCGGGTGAGGCCGCGGGTGGCGACGACCGTGGCGACCGCGACGACCGCGAACGCGATCCAGGCAGGCCCCGACCCGGTTCCGGGCGGGAAGACGCCGATGAGTCCGATCGCGTGCACGAGGTGGGCGAGCACGATGACGCCCGCCGCCGCGGTGATCCCGACCGCGAGGCGACGCCCGCCGTGGGCGCTGCGGATGTCCTCGGCGGCGCGCGCGGACCGGGTCGGCCGATCGAACTGGATCTCGTGGGTCGTGTCCGGCGGCGCCTCGGCGTCGGGGGAGCGGCGGAAGGGGTTCACGGCTTCGGCACCTCCAGCATGACCGTGGTCCCGGACCCGGGGGAGCTGAAGACCCGTGCGCGACCGCCGACGGCGTGCAGCCGGCCGACGACCGACTCGGCGAAGCCGAGGCGTGCCGGATCGACCGCGGCCGGCTCGAACCCGGCACCCTGGTCGGTCACCATCGCGCGGACCGTGTGCTCGTCGTCGGTGACGGTGACGTCCGCCACGCTCACGCCGGCGTGCCGGCGGACGTTCTCGAGGCACTCGCCCAGCGCGCCGAGCAGCGCGTCGAGGCCCTCCTTCGGCAGCACCAGGTGGTTGGCGCCGTGCCAGTTGACGTCGAGCCCCAGGCGGGCGAAGCGCTGTCGCACCGACTCGAAGGTCGACCCGAGGCCGTCGTCGGAGGACTCCGGGGAGAAGATGGCGCTCGAGCCGTTGTCGAGGGGAGCGCCGAGGCGCAACTGCTTCAGCAGTCGCGCGTCGTCGCCGGCCTGCTGGCGCAGGGGGCCGGTCTCGACCCCGACGCCGGAGTGCGCGAGGAGGCTCAACGTGGCGAGGACGGTGTCATGCAGCACCCGCGCGTCCTGGCGCTGCTGCGCCTCGGACTCGCTCGCCAGTCGCTCGGCCTCGTGCGCGCGGCCGACCTCGTCGATCCGCTCCGCGGCGCGATCGATGGCACGGGCGAGCCAGATCCCGACGATCACGCACGCGACCCAGCCCGCGGCCGTGGCGATGACGACGAGGCGGACGTCGGCGCCGGAGGCCGCGGATGCGCCCAGCGCCACGAGGACCGCCGCGGCGCTCGCCACGATCATTGCGGGCCCCGCCGGACGGACCACGAGCGGGATGGCGAGTGCGCCCGTGGCCAGCGCGCCGACGGCCGCCATCGCCGTCGCACCGGCCGGATCGAGCGTCGGGTCGAGGCCGACGACGAGCAGCAGCACGGTCGCCGCGGCCATCGCGCCGACGGTCGCGGTCATCGCGCCGCGCGAGCTCGCGAGCCCGATCAGGACCGCCATGCCGACGACGAGCGCCGAGGCGAGGGCGAACCGGGACGGTGCGATGGCGCCGGGGACGACCAGGCAGGCCAGCGCGATCGCCGCGCCCGTGAGCCCGCCGACCCTCGCGAGGCGGCGCAGCAGCCGGTCGCGCTCCTTGTCGATCCGCCGCATGCCACCCCCCGACCGTCTGCGCCGTCGCTCGCGCCGCGCAGCGGCGCTCTTCTCGAAGATAGCTCAGAACGCCCCCCGTATGCGGGACAGACGGCCCGAAGCGGGGTGCGGCGTCCGGATCCGGTCAGGCCGCGAGGAGGCGGACGAGCTCCGCGGCGACGGCGTCGTCCTCGATCAGGAACGCGTCGTGCCCGTAGTCGGAGCGCAGCACCACGGGCTCGTCGCCGTGCACGGTCCGCTGCACGCCCGCGGCGATCTCGCGCTGGCCGTCGAGCGAGAAGTACCGGTCGCTGTCGATGCCGAGCACGAGCGTCGTCGCCTCGATGCGCGAGAGCGCGGCGGCGACGCCGCCGCGGCCGCGGCCGACGTCGTGCGAGTTCATCGCCTCGGTGAGCGCGAGGTAGCTGTTGGCGTCGAACCGGCGCGTGAACTTGTTGCCGTGGAAGTCGAGGTACGACTCCACCGCGAAACGCCCGCCGCCGCCGAGCGGATCGAGCTCCGACTGCCACCCGCGCTCGAAGCGCTGGTTGAGCTCGACGGGCGTGCGGTAGTTCAGCATCGCCATGCGTCGTGCGAGCGCCAGCCCCCGCGTGGGGCCCTCGCCGTCGGGCGCGTCGTAGTACGCGCCGCCCCGGAACGCCGGGTCGCTGCGCACCGCCTCGAGCTGGACCGAGTTGAGGGCGATCTGGTCGGCGGTCGTCGCGGCGGGCGCCGCGAGCACGGCGATTCGCTCGACGGCCTCCGGTGCCATGAGCGCCCACTCCAGCACGTGCATCGCCCCCATCGAGCCGCCGACGACCGCGGCGAAGCGCTCGATGCCGAGCTCGCGGGCGAACGCCACCTGCGCGGCGACCTGGTCGCGGATCGTCACGAACGGGAACCTCGCGCCCCACTCGACGCCGTCGGGCGCGAGCGAGGCGGGACCGGTCGAGCCCTGGCATCCGCCGAGCACGTTCGGTGCGACGACGAACCAGCGGTCGGTGTCGATGGCACGACCGGGGCCGACGACGCCCGGCCACCACCCCGCGCTCGCGTGTGCGGGCCCGGCGGGGCCGACCACGTGGCTGTCGCCGGTGAGCGCGTGCAGCACGAGGATCGCGTTGCCGCGCGCGGCATCGAGCGTGCCCCACGTCTCGTACGCGATGCGGACGTCGGGCAGCACCTGGCCGGACTCGAGCCCGAGGTCGCCGATCCTCGCGAAGCGGCGATCGCCGACGGGGTCGCCCTCGCGCCATGCGCCCGTCGCGGGCGCGCGCCCGGCGAGCTGGTGGGCGGCACGGGCCTCGGGCACGACGCTCGCGGGCACCGTCTCCGAGGTCGTCTGCCAGTCCATGCTCCGATTCTCCCCGACGCGATGGGCTGTCGAGGCACTGTTACGTCGGCCGGCGAGACGACGGATGCCGCGCCCCAGGCGGGACGCGGCATCCGTGTCTGCGGTGCGTCGTGCTAGACGCGGGCGGCCTCGCTCGCGCGACGCGCGGCGGCGAGCCCCGCCTCGAGGTCGGCCTTGAGGTCGTCGACGTTCTCGATGCCCACCGAGAGGCGCACGAGGCCTGGCGTGACCCCGGTCGTGAGCTGCTGCTCCGGCGTGAGCTGCGAGTGCGTCGTCGAGGCCGGGTGGATCACGAGCGAGCGGACGTCGCCGATGTTCGCGAGGTGGCTGAAGAGCGAGAGGTTGTCGACGAGCGCCCGGCCGGCGTCGACGCCGCCCTTCAGCTCGAACGAGAGCACCGCGCCGACGCCCTTGGGCGCATACGTGTTCGCCGCCGCGTACCACGGGCTCGACGGCAGGCCCGAGTAGTTCACGTGGGCCACGTCGGGGTGGTCGTCGAGCCACTCGGCGATCTCCTGCGCGTTCCGGGTGTGGCGCTCGACGCGGAGCGAGAGCGTCTCGATACCCTGGATGAGCTGCCAGGCGCTCGCCGGCGCGATGGACGCACCCAGGTCGCGCAGCAGCTGCACGCGGGCCTTGATGACGAACGCCAGCGCGTCGCCCACGGCGCCCGTGTAGCTCGCGCCGTGGTAGGAGGGGTCGGGCTCGGTGAGGCCCGGGAACTTCTCGACGTTCTTCGACCACTCGAATCGGCCGCCGTCGACGATGACGCCGCCGATGACGGTGCCGTGGCCGCCGAGGAACTTCGTGGCCGAGTGGATGACGATGTCGGCGCCGTGCTCGAAGGGGCGGATGAGGTACGGCGTCGCGATCGTGTTGTCGACGATGAGGGGGATGCCCGCGTCGTGCGCGACGCCCGAGACCAGCCCGATGTCGAGGATGTTGATCTTCGGGTTGCCGATCGTCTCGGCGAAGAACAGCTTCGTGTTCGGCCGCACCGCGCGTCGCCACTCGTCGGCGTCGTCCTGGTTCTCGACGAACGTCGTCTCGATGCCGAGCTTGGCGAGCGTGTACTTGAAGAGGTTGTACGTGCCGCCGTAGATCGACGACGACGAGACGATGTGGTCGCCCGCCTGCGCGATGTTCAGCACGGCGAAGGTCTCGGCGGCCTGGCCCGAGGCGACGAGGAGCGCGCCGCTGCCGCCCTCGAGCGCCGCGAGGCGCTCCTCGACGACGGCCTGCGTCGGGTTCATGATGCGCGTGTAGATGTTGCCGAACTCCGCGAGCGCGAAGAGGTTCTGCGCGTGCTCGGCCGAGTCGAACACGTACGACGTCGTCTGGTAGATCGGCGTCGCCCGCGCCTTCGTCACCGGGTCGGGAGCGGCGCCCGAGTGGACCTGCTTGGTCTCGAAGCGCCAGTCGGCGGCGTGGTCGGCCATGTGGGACTCCTTCACGAAATGGAGGTGCGGTCTCCGCCGCATCCGTCGCCCACCGTACGTCCGGCCCGCCAGGGCCTCAACGGATGTCGCAACACGGCGTCATTCGCGCGCGTCCGGCGTCGGCGGCTCCGGCTTCGGGGCGTCGGGCACCGGCGGGAGGGCATCGGGCGGGAGCACGATCGTCCCGGTCGCGGTCGCGGGCTCCGGCCGGAACAGCCAGCGCGCGCGCGGCTCGACCAACGGGCGGAAGACGCGTCGCACCGGCTTCAGCGAGAGCACCACCGAGACGCCGATGCAGAACACCATCATCGCCGGCAGCACCCACCAGGGCTGCTCGCCCTCGAGCAGCGGGGTCTCCCGGAGCGGGAACAGGACGAACGAGTGCAGCAGGTAGATGTACATGGTGGCGCTGCCGAACGCCGTGAACGCCGTCGCACGCCGCGGCATGAGGATGAGGAACGCGACCGCGAGCAGCATGGCGAGCAGCAGCATGAAGAGCCGGATGGCGCCCGACCACGGCTCGTCGTAGCCGATCGCCTCGTAGGACTCGTCGTAGAGCATGAAGCGCCGCAGCCTGAGGTCGCGCCACGTCTCGATCGCCATCGGGAGCACGACGAGGAGGACCGAGAACAGGGCGATCGCTCCGGCGCGCCATCGCCAGGTCGCCGCCGTCGACAGCTCGAGCCAGCGCTCGGTGATGCGCCACTGCCGGAGCTTCCAGCCGAAGACGAAGAACGGGAACATGCCGAACGTGCGCGTGAGCGCGAGCGTCGAGTCGATCTCGACGGAGTAGCCCGCGCCGATCGAGATCGCGATCGCGATGAGCAGCGGGTACCGCAGGAGCACGAGGTACGGGAGCGCGATGCGCCAGATCGCGAGCGCGATGAGGAACCACAGGGTCCACGACGCGGTCGTGTAGTCGAGCACGAAGTCGCCGCCGAGGGCGAACCGGATCACCGTCCAGATGGTCTCGAAGATGAAGTAGGGGAAGACGATGTCGGTGAGCACCTGCCGCATGGCCCGTGCGTTCGGCGGTCCGGACTTGGCGAAGTACCCGGAGACCGTGACGAAGACCGCCACGTGGAACGAGTAGATGAAGAGGTAGACGCTGTAGGCCGCGTCGTCCTCGGCGATGAGCGGCAGGATGCCGTGGCCGATCACGACGAGCGTGATCGCGATCCAGCGGGCGTTGTCCCAGAGCGGCACCCGGCGCTTGCGATGCGGTGGCCGGTGGGCATGGGGCATGGTGGTCGGCTCCATCCGCCCATTCTTCCCCACCGACCCCCGGCGGCGGTGCGGCCGTCCGCTCGGGCAGAATGTCGGCATGGACCAGTTGCGCGCAGTCGTCACGGGAGCGAGTTCGGGGATCGGGGCCGCCACGGTCCGGGGGCTCGCGGCCGCCGGATGGGACGTCGTCGCGGTCGCTCGTCGAGGAGACCGCCTCGCCGCGCTCGCGGAGGAGACCGGCGCGCGATCGTTCGTCGCCGACGTGACGAGCGACGCGGAGGTCGCGGCGCTCGCGGAGTACGTGGCCGCCTCGGGCGGCGCGCACGCGCTCGTGAACAACGCGGGGGGTGCGAAGGGGCTCGCGTCCGTCGAGGATTCGGACCTCGACGACTGGGCGTGGATGTTCGAGGTCAACGTGCTCGGGCTGAAGCGGGTCACGAGCGCACTCCTGCCGGTGCTGCGGCGCGGCGCGGTCGACCGCGGCGTCGCCGACATCGTGAACGTCACCTCGATCGCCGGCCACGTCGCGTACGTCGGCGGCGGCGGCTACAACGCGGCGAAGTTCGCCGCGCACGCGGTGACCGAGGTGCTGCGACTCGAATTGAACGGCGAGCCGATCCGCGTGGTGGAGGTCGCCCCGGGGATGGTGCGGACCGACGAGTTCTCGCTCGTCCGGTTCGGCGGCGACCGCGAGCGGGCCGACGCGGTCTACGACGACGTGCCCGAGCCGCTGGTGGCCGAGGACATCGCCGGCGTCATCGTCGACGCGATCTCGAAGCCGAGGCACGTCGACCTCGACCTCATCGTCGTCAAGCCCGTCGCACAGGCGGCGCCGCACCGGCTCGCCAGGGGCGAACTGGTCGTGAAGGCGGAGCCCGGCGCATGAGGATCGGACGCGTCGACAGACGGGAACGCTGGGTCGCCGGCACCGCCCCGATCCTCGCCGTGCTGGGGTTCCTCTTCGTCGCCGCGTACACGGTCGGCGTGCTCGCGCCCGACTTCGCCGGACGGTGGCGGCACGTCTTCAGCGCGGTGTTCGTGCTCACCTGGATCGCGTTCCTCGGAGACGTCGTGATCCGACTGGTGCTCACGCCGGCGGGGCGACGGTGGAGCTACACGTGGCACCACCCGATCGAGTTCCTCTCCGCCATCCTGCCGGTGTTCCGCGCCCTGCGCGCGGTCGCCCTGCTGCGGCACCTCCCGGCCCTCCAGCGCCGCACGGCCGGCGCGGTCCGCGCGAACTTCGTGGTCGCGGCGGTCCTGTACGCGGCCATGTACGTGTTCTTCCTCGCCCTCGCCACGCTGCAGGCCGAGCGGGACGCGCCCGGCGCGACGATCACGAACTTCGGCGACGCGCTCTGGTGGGCCGTGGTGACGCTCACCACCGTCGGGTACGGCGACACGTATCCCGTGACGGTGGTCGGAAGGACCTGGGCCGTGTTCCTCATGGTCGGCGGGATCGCGATCGTCGGCGTCGCCTCGGCGACGATCATCTCGGTCCTGAACGAACGGCTCAACGGCCTGCGCAGCGGCGAACGCTCCGAGGGGCCGCTGCTGGCCGAGCACGAGGGCCTCGGCGGCGGCCCGGACCCGATGCCGGAGGGCGGGGCCGAGCGGGACGCCGGGCCGGACGTCGACCGATAGCCTGACAGGCATGACGTTCGACGCGAATGACGCTGCGGCCGGCGGCGACGGCATCCGCCGCGAGATCCTCACTTGGGACGACTTCGGCGACGCCGCTCGCTCGCTCGCGGCCGACGTGCTCGTCTCCGGGTTCCGGCCCGACGTGGTGATCGCGATCGCCCGTGGCGGGCTCCTCCTCGCGGGCGCGATCGCCTACGCGCTCGGCACCAAGTCGTGCGGCTCGATCAACGTGGAGTTCTACACCGGCGTCGACGAGCGACTGCCCGAGCCGGTGCTCCATCCGCCGATGCTCGACGCACCGGCGCTCGCCGGGCGTCGCGTGCTTCTCGTCGACGACGTCTCCGACTCCGGCCGGACGCTCCGGAAGGTCGTCGACCTGCTCTCCGACGCCGGCGCCGACGTGCGCACGGCGACGCTGTACACGAAGTCGCACACCGTGCTCGCGCCCGACTACGACTACCGGCGCACCGACGACTGGATCATCTTCCCGTGGTCGGCCCTCCCGCCCGTCGAGGCGGCGCATGCGCCGGAGGCGGCGCAGTGAGCGTGCACCTCGTGGGCGGCGGGTGGGACCCGGCCCACGCGGCATCCGTCTACGCGCCGTTCCTCGCCGAGGCGGCCGAAGCCGCCGCGCGCGCCGGCGCGGATCGTCCCCGCGTCGCGGTCCTGCTCGTCGCGCCGCGCGACGAGGCCGACGAGCTCGAGGGCCGGTGGCGCGCCCTGCTCGAGTCCGTCGCCGACGTCGAGGCGGCGGTCACGGTGGTCCCCGAGGGCGGCGAGTTCGCGCCGGCCGCGCTGGCAGGTGCGCACGGCGTGCTCGTCGGCGGCGGCCTGACGCCCGCGTACCGACGGGCGGTCGAACCGATCGCGGCCGAGCTGCGACGCCGCGCCGCGGCCGACGAGCCCTACCTGGGGTTCTCGGCGGGCGCCGCGATCGCCTCCGACACGGCCCTGCTCGGCGGATGGCGCATCGGCGGGGTGCCGGTGGCCCCCGAGGAGGCCGGAGAGGACCTGGACGACGTCACGGTCGAGGCGGGCATCGGGCTCGTCGACCTCACCATCGACTGCCACGCGGCACAGTGGGGCACCCTCACGCGGCTCATCGCCGCGACCGAGGCGCGCCTCGTCGACGGCGGCATCGCGATCGACGAGGACACGCTGTTCTCGATCGGCGCCGCGGGGCTCCGCGTCGCGGGCGCCGGAAGCGTCTGGAGCGTGACGGCTGAGGGCGACGGCGTCTCGGTGCGGAGCATCTCCGGCTGATGGGCCGCACGCTCCCCGAGCTCGCCGAGGCGGGGCTCATCGACGCCACGTGGGCCGACGCGCTCGCTCCGGTGGCCGGCGACATCGCCCGCATGGGCGACCTCCTCCGCACCGAGGTCGCCGAGGGGCGCGGGTACCTGCCGGCGGGCGACGCCGTGCTGCGCGCGTTCCGGCAGCCCGTGCCCGACGTGCGCGTGCTCATCGTCGGGCAGGACCCGTACCCGACGCCGGGACATCCGATCGGGCTGTCGTTCGCGGTCGAGCGGCACGTCAGGCCGCTGCCGCGGAGCCTCGCGAACATCTACCGGGAGCTCGCCGACGACCTCGGCATCCCGCCGGCCGCGCACGGCGACCTCGGGGCATGGAGCACGCACGGCGTGATGCTGCTGAACCGGGTCCTCACCGTGCGGCCCGGCGAACCCGCATCGCACCGCGGCATGGGCTGGGAGCGTGTGACCGACCACGCGATCCGCACGCTCGTCTCGCGCGGCGGGCCGCTCGTGGCGATCCTCTGGGGTCGCGACGCGCAGTCGCTCGCACCGGCGCTCGGCGACGTGCCGCGCATCGAGTCCGCGCACCCGAGCCCGCTCTCGGCGAGCCGCGGGTTCTTCGGCTCGCGTCCGTTCAGCCGGGCGAACGAGCTGTTGGTCGCGCAGGGCGGCGAGCCGGTGGACTGGGCGATCCCAACCTGAACCGCGCCGCGGGTCATCCGTTCGAAACCCGGCGCGCGTAGCATGGCGGGATGCTCGAGGAGGAATACCAGGCGCGCCGATCGCTGCCGCGGCACCTGCGGAGGCGCGAGGAGCCCGAGGCGCCGTTCTCCTTCGAGATCCGGCCCGCGCGACCGGCCGACCTGCCGGCGGTGCGCGAGATCTACAACTACTACGTCGCGAACTCGACGGTCACCTTCGACGAGGAGGCGATGTCGCTCCGGGAGTGGAAGCAGAAGTACTCGTACCTGAACCGGCTCGGCATGCCGTTCCTCGTGGCCGAGTCGCCGACCGGGCAGCTGCTCGGCTACGCACTCGTGTCGCCGTGGAAGCAGAAGCGCGCCTACCGGTACACGGTCGAGAACTCCATCTACCTCGGCCCCGCCGCATCCGGCAAGGGGCTCGGGCGGGCCCTCTTGGGCGCCCTCATCGAGGCGTCGAAGGAGGCCGGGCTGAAGGAGATGATCGCCGTCATCGCCGATCAGGGCGCCGACGCGTCGATCCGGCTCCACGAGAAGTTCGGCTTCCACGAGATCGGCCGCATGGGGCGGGTCGGCTTCAAGTTCGACCGGTGGCTCGGCACGGTGCTCCTGCAGAAGACCCTGAAATAGCGGATGCCGCGGGCCGGCGTCGCGCCTCGTCAGCCGAGCAGGATATCGAGGTCGCCCTGCAGGAACGGCAGCGCGCAGGCGACGAAGAGTCCCGACAGGCCGAACAGGGCGGGGTGCGCGAGGGCGATCACGGTGCGCCGGAGCTCCGGGCGGCCGGCGAGCATCCGTTCCGGTACGCCGTCGCGGGCCGGCAGCTCGCGCCAGCCTCGGATGCGCGAGAGGAACCACGCGCAGCGGAGCACGAAGGCGGCCCACAGCAGGCCGACGACGGTCGGCACGATCACGAGCATGATGTCGAGCCCCACCCCGACGATGTCCGCCTCGCGTCCCTCCGCGGCGAGCTGGATGACCGCGGAGATCGCCGCGCCCACGACGACCGAGAGGCTCCAGGCGATCACGCCGATGACGAGCGCCGCGTAGCGGACCGCGAAGTGGCCGAACACCGAGGACATCTCGTCGAACCGCCGGCGCGGCGTCGCGTGCAGCACGGCCACGGTCGCGGCGAGCGAGGGCGCGACGAGCAGGGTGAGCAGCGTGCCGAGCAGCACGGCGGGCCAGCCGGCGGCGATGCCCGCCGCGGCGACGATCCCGAGGACCGCGCTCCAGGCGGCGCCCAAGGCGAGCGGATGCCGCGCCACGGCACCGGCGATGCGCGTGCCCGTCACCCCCGCCACGCGCGCCACTCTACCGGGGTGCTGCGCGGTGGCCGTGCTGCGTAGGCTCGGGTGGTGGCCGACCTGCACGAGGACCTGCACGAGCACACCGCGCTGGAGCTCCACCAGCTCCTGCAGCGCGGGGAGGTGACGCCGCTCGAGGCGACGGAGCACTACCTCGCGCGCATCGAGCGCCTCGACCCGGAGGTGGGGGCGTTCGCGCTCGTCACCCCCGACGCGGCGCTCGAACGGGCGCGGTCCGTCGAGCGCGAGGTCCCGCGGGCCGCGCCGCTCTGGGGGATGCCGCTGGCCGACAAGGACCTGCACCCGCGTGCGGGCGTCGTCACGGCGTTCGGGTCGCGCGCCTACGCGGGCGAGGTGCCCGACGAGTCGGACGACCTCGTCCGCGCCGTCGACGCGGCCGGGGCGGTGAGCCTCGGCAAGACCGCGACGCCCGAGTTCGGCCTGCCCTCGTACACCGAACCGCTGGCGGGTCGACCAGCGCGCAATCCGTGGGACCTCGCCCTCGGGGCGGGCGGCTCGAGCGGCGGCGCTGCGGCGGCGGTGGCCGCGGGCCTGCTGCCGTTCGCGCCCGGCAGCGACGGCGGGGGATCGATCCGCATCCCGGCAGCGTCCTGCGGGCTCGTCGGCGTCAAACCGTCTCGCGGACGGGTCCCGGCGGGATCCGGCATCGACCGGCTCGGCGGGCTCGGCGTGGTCGGCCCGCTCGCCCGCACCGTCGCCGACGCGGCGCTGCTGCTCGACGGCCTCATCGCGCCGCAGGGCTACCCGGTGCGGCATCCGTTCGCACTTCGCGCCCCGGGCGACGACGGGCCGTACCTCGGCGCGGCGATCCGCGGCGAAGGACGGTTCCAGGTCGGCGTGATGCTCGATACCCCGTGGGACGACTTCATCGACATCCGCGTCGACGACGAGCCGCGCGCGGCGCTCGCGCACGCGATCGGGCTGCTCGACCGGCTGGGGCACGGCGTCGAGGAGCTCGCGCCGGCCCCCGAGCCCGGGTACCCCGAGGCGTTCCGGACCATCTGGCAGTCCGGCGCCGCCGGGATCGCGGTGCCGGAGGGTGCCGACGGTGTGCTCGAGCCGCTCACGCGATGGCTCGTCGAGCGGGGTCGGGAGCGGACCGCGGGCGAGCTCGCCGAGGCGCTGGGATGGCTCGCGGGCTTCGAACGGCGGATCATCGCGCGCTTCTCGTCGGTCGACGCCGTACTCACTCCGGCGCTCGCCATGACCCCGCGACCCGTCGGCTGGTACGACGCCGAGGACGCGGAGGAGAACTTCGCGCAGCAGGTGCGGTTCACGCCGTACACGTCCTTCGTCAACGTCGCGGGGTTGCCCGCACTCACGCTGCCCGTGCAGGACACGGAGTCGGGCCTGCCGATTGGCGTCCAGCTCATCGGGCGGCCGGGTGGAGAGGCCACCCTCTTCGCGCTCGCGGCGCAGCTCGAGCGCGCCGCGCGGCGCGGTCGCCGCCGTCCGCCCGCCTGGTGACCGAGGCCGTCGGCGAGCCGTGGGCGGTGCGCGGTGTCGTCCGCTCGGACCGGTGTGCAAGACTTAGGTAATGCTTACCTCACTTGCCGAAGCCACGGCGCCCGCGCGACCGCGTCCCGCCTACCGCGGCTTCCGCGCGAGCGTCGCCCGTGTCCGCCGCCTGTCCGAGCACTTCACGCGCGTCACGTTCGCGGGCGATGCGCTCGCCGGGTTCGGCACCGCCGGCCTCGACCAGCGGGTGAAGGTCGTCCTGCCGCTCGACGACTCCGGCTTCGCGCACTTCCCCGACGGCGAGGACTGGTACGCCGCCTGGCGGGAACTGCCCGTCGAGCAGCGCAATCCGTTCCGCACGTACACGATCCGCGCGGTGCGCCCCGACCTCCGCGAGGTCGACGTCGACTTCGTGGCGCACGGCGACGCCGGTCCCGGCTCGGCCTGGGCGACGCGCGCGCGGCCCGGCGACGAGATCGTGCTGGTCGGCCCCGACGAGCTGAGCGAGGGGCGGACGATCGGCATCGACTGGCGTCCCGGTGCGGTCGACACGGTGCTCCTGGCCGGCGACGAGACCGCGGCGCCCGCGATCTGCGCCATCCTCGAGTCGCTGCCCGCAGATGCGGCGGGTGCCGCGATCATCGAGGTGCCGAGCGCCGACGACGCCCTCGAGGTCGCCGCACCCGAGGGCGTCGAGGTGCGCTGGCTGCCCCGCACGGCTGGGCAGGCGCACGGCGAACGGCTCGTCCCGGCGGTCCGCGACTGGGTCGCCCGCACGTGCTGGCTGCGCGAGTGCGCCGACCCCGCGTCGGCGGCCGCCGAGTCCGCCCGCCGCACGCTGGCCGAGCTCGAGTCCGCGGCCGACGCCGACGGCGTGCTCTGGGACGTGCCGGAGGGCACGAGCCTCGACGGCGACTGCTACGCCTGGCTCGCGGGCGAGGCCTCGGTCATCACGGCGCTCCGCCGCTTCCTCGTGCGCGAGGCGGGGCTCGACCGCCGGCAGGTGGCGTTCATGGGGTACTGGCGGCGGGGCCGCGCCGAGCTGGCGTGAGCGCCGCATCCGCCCCGGCGGCGACGCCGGTCGCGTCGTCCGCGCCACGTGAGGTCGCGGCCCGTCGGCCCGTGCCGGGCGGGCGGGCCCGCACCCGTCGGGCCGTCCTCGTCCTGGTCGGGAACCTGATGGCGCTCCTCGTCGTGGTCGCGGCGAGCCTCGCCCTCGGCGTGCGCGCGATCGACCCGGCCGAGGTCTGGCAGGCGCTCGTGGCACCCGACCTCGGGGACCCCGACCAGGCCGTGGTGGTGCAACTCCGGATCCCGCGGACGGTGATCGGCCTCGCCGCGGGCGTGGCGCTCGGACTCGCGGGCACCCTCATCCAGGGCGTGACCCGCAACCCGATCGCCGACCCGGGCCTCCTCGGCATCAACGCCGGCGCGTCGCTCGCGGTCGTGCTCTGCATCTCGCTGCTCGGCGTCACCGCCCCGCTCGGCTTCATCTGGTTCGCCTTCGCCGGCGCCACGGCCGCCGCCGCCGTCGTGTTCGCGATCGGCGGGGCGCAGCCGGTCCGGCTCGCGCTCGTCGGGGCGGCGCTCACGGCGCTCCTCACGCCGCTCATCGCGCTCGTCCTGCTGCGGGACGCGGAGGCGTTCACCCAGTACCGCTTCTGGGCCGTCGGCTCGCTCACCGGGCGCGACCTGTCGACCGTCGCCGTGCTCTGGCCGTTCCTCCTCGTCGGCGTGGGGCTCGCCGTCGCGCTCGCGCATCGGCTCAACCTCCTCGCCCTCGGCGACGACGTGGCGTCCGCCCTCGGCCAGCGCGTCGGCGTCACGCGCGCCGTCGCCGGGGTCGCGCTCGTCCTCCTGTGCGGCACAGCGGTCGCGTTCGCCGGTCCGATCGCGCTCGTCGGGCTCGTCGTGCCCCACGCGGCGCGGCGCCTGGTCGGCAGCGACTACCGCTGGATCACCGCGCTCGCACTGGTCCTCGGGCCGATCATGCTGCTCTCCGCCGACGTCATCGGGCGCCTCGTCGTGCCGAACTCCGAACTCGAGGCGGGGGTCGTCGCCGCGTTCCTCGGGGCGCCGGTGCTCATCGCGATCGCGCGGAGCCGACGGGTGGCGGGGCTCTGATGATCGACCTCCGAACCGCCCCGCCGCGCGGGCCGATCGACTCGGCGGTCGTCGGCGCCCTCCGCCGGGCGGACCGTCGTCGTCGCGTGGCGGTCGTCGTGGTCGCTGCGGGTGCGGCCCTGGCGGTCGCCCTGGCCGCGCTCTCGTTCGGTGCGGCGGGCGTGACGCCCGACCGCGTCCTCTCCGTCCTCCTCGGCGGCGGGGATCGCCTCGACCGCTTCGTGGTGTTCGAGCTCCGGCTCCCGCGGATCCTCGCCGCGCTCGTCGTCGGCGTCGCGTTCGCGCTGGCGGGAGCGGTCTTCCAGTCGACGTTGCGCAATCCGCTGGCGAGCCCCGACATCCTCGGCATCTCCGCCGGTGCGAGCCTCGGCGCGGTGTGGGCGATCCTGGGCCTCGGCGCCGGTGGCGCGATCGTCGCGGGCTTCGCGTTCGGCGGCGGGCTGGTCGTGGCGATCGTGATCTGGCTCGCCGCGTGGCGGCAGGGCCTGCACGGCGTCCGGTTCGTGCTGGTCGGCGTCGGGATGGCCTACCTGTGCGGCTCCGCGGTCGCCTGGCTGCTGGCCCGTGCCGAGGTGCGCGAGGCCCAGACGGCATTGCACTGGACGGTCGGCAGCGTGGCCGACGTCCGCGGTGACGAGCTGTGGCTCCTCGTCGGCGGGACCGCCGCCTGCGCGGGCGTCCTCGCGGTCCTGACGCCGGTGCTCCGGCCCCTGGCCCTCGGCGATGACCGTGCCCGCGCGCTCGGGGTCGGGGCGGATGCCGCGCGCGTCGCGCTGCTCGTCGTCGCGGTCGCCCTCGTGGCGCTCGCGACCTCGGTCGCCGGTCCCATCGCCTTCGTCGCCCTCATCTCGCCGGCCGTCGCGCGGCGGCTCGTGGGACGCGGGGGAGCGGCGGTCGCCGCGTCGGCCGCCGTGGGCGGGGTGCTCGCGCTCGGCGCCGACGTCGCCGGCCAGTTCGCCGTCCCGGGCTTCACCGCACCGCTCGGCATCGTCACCGGCGTGATCGGCGCCCCGTACCTGCTGTGGCTGCTCGCCCGCACCGAGAGGACCCGCGCATGAGCTCCCCTCCCGTTCCCCGGCCCCCGGCGTCCGACGGCCTCGTCGCCGAGGGCGTGAGCCTCGGCTACGACGGCCGGCGCGTCATCGAGGGACTCGACCTCGCGATCCCGCCCGGCCGCATCACCGCGATCGTGGGGCCGAACGCCTGCGGCAAGTCGACGCTGCTGCGGGGGCTCGCCCGGCTGCATCCGCTCGAGGCGGGCAGGGTGCTGCTCGACGGCGGCGATGCGTCGCGGATGCCTCGGCGCGACGTCGCGCGTCGCATCGGCGTCCTGCCGCAGTCGTCCGTCGCGCCCGACGGCGTGCGCGTCGCCGACCTCGTCGAGCGCGGACGGTACCCGCACCAGGGCTGGTTCGGTCGGCACTCGAGCGACGACGACGCGGTGGTCGCCGAGGCGCTGGCCGCCACCGGCATCGCCGACCTCGCCCAGCGGCCGATCGAGGAGCTCTCGGGCGGGCAGCGGCAGCGCGTGTGGATCGCCATGGTGCTCGCGCAGCAGACCGACCTCGTGCTCCTCGACGAGCCGACGACGTTCCTCGACGTCGCGCACCAGCTCGAGCTGCTGGACCTGCTGACCGCACTGAACCGCGAGCGGGGCACCACCGTCGTGATGGTGCTGCACGAGCTCAACCTGGCCGCGCGCTACGCCGATCACCTCGTGGTGATGTCGTCCGGCCGTATCGTCGCGGAGGGCGACCCGGGCTCCGTCCTGACCGCCGGCACCGTCCGCGACGCGTTCGGCCTCGACGCGCGCGTGATCGCCGACCCCGTGTCGGGGAGCCCGCTCGTCGTGCCCGTCGGCCGGTTCCACTCGGCCGAGGGCCGTCCCTGACTCCCGACGTGCGGGAGACGATTAGTTAGGTTAGCCTAGCCTTACAAACTTACTCGAACCAAGGAGCATCCGTGCGTCTTCGACGTTCCCTCATCGCCGTGGCCGGCACCGCCGTCACCGCGCTCGCACTCTCCGCCTGCTCGGCCGCGTCAGCCGACCCGACCGGGGGCGACGCCGTCTCCGAGGCCGCCGAGGGCTTCCCCGTGACGGTCGCGCACGCCTTCGGCGAGACCGTCGTCGGCGGCGAGCCCGAGCGGGTAGCGACGTGGGGCTGGGGGTCGACCGAGGCCGCCATCGCCGTCGGCGTCTACCCGGTGGCCATCGCCGAGCAGGCCTGGACCGTCGGCGAGGGCAACTACCTGCCGTGGGTCGAGGCCGCGTACGAGGAGGCCGGCGAGGAGCTGCCCGCCCTCATCCCCGACCCCGAGGGCGGCGCGACCGTCCCCTACGAGGAGTTCATCGCGGCCGAGCCCGACCTGATCCTCGCGCCCTACTCCGGCCTCACCGAGGAGCAGTACGACACGCTCTCCGAGATCGCGCCCGTCGTCGCCTACCCCGAGGCGCCGTGGACCACCCCGTGGGACCAGGCCATCGAGATCACGGCCGATGCGCTCGGACGCGCCGACGAGGGCGAGGCGGTCCTGCAGGACATCTCCGACGGGCTCGCCGAGCAGGCGTCCGAGCACCCCGACTTCGCAGGCACGACCTTCGCCGGCGTGTGGGACGGCGACGGCTTCGTCTACGTCTACACCGCGGCCGACTCGCGCATCGAGGTCCTGACCGAACTCGGACTCGAGGTCGCGCCGAGCGTGTCCGAGCTCGACACGAGCGACGGCGGCTTCTACTACGAGCTGAGCTACGAGCAGCTCGACCAGCTCGACGCCGACGTCATCGTCAGCTACCACAGCACGAAGGACGAGGCGGACGCCTTCCTCGCCAAGCCCGAGCTGCAGGCCATCCCCGCGGTCGCGGCGGGCCGGGTCGCCCAGGTCTACGACCCGGTGACGGTGTCCTCCGTCTCGCCGCCCACCGCGCTGAGCTTCGACTGGGAGGGCGGCCTGCCCGCGCTCGTCGAGGCGATCTCGGGCGTCGTCGAGCAGTGACCCCGCGCTGAGATGCGCGCCGCGGGCCGGACCCTCCACGGGGACCCGGCCCGCGGTTCGTCGCCGGGGCGATGCCGACCGCCGCGTCACCGATCGGTCGAGCGCGTCCGCCGCTTCGGGAGGTAGCCGCCGGCCTCGAGCCCGGCCTCGATCTCGAACCGGTTCGTGAGCGGGTCCCGCCCGGACATCAAATACAGGATCGGGAAGAGCAGGCCGTACGTGCGCCACTGCGCCCGGTGGACGACCTCGTGGCCGAGCACCGTGTCGGAGTCGTTCCGATCGGTCAGGTAGCAGGCGCCGACGCACGAGCCGCCGCGGCCGAACGTCCAGCGCGGCATCCCGCGGAAGACGATGAGGCCCCGACGCACCTCGATCCGCCCACGGCTCCAGAGGAAGCCCCAAGCGAAGCCGACCGCCGTCGCCCACCAGTAACCCGCGAGGCTGACGGGGGAGTCCGTGAGCCGCACGCGCACCATCCGGCTCACGCCCCGACCTCCGGTCGGCCGTCGGCCTCGAGGAGTCGCAGCCAGACCTCGCTCAGGGTCGGGAACGCGGGCACCGCGTGCCACAGGCGGGACACGGGCACCTCGCCGACGATCGCGATCGTCGCCTGCTGCACGAGCTCGGCGACGCCCTGTCCGACGAACGTGGCGCCCACCACCACGTCGCGGTCCGCATCGATCACGAGACGCGCGCGCCCGTGGTAGTGGTCGGCGAGGATCCCGGCGCCGCTCACGCTCGAGAACGGCACCTCCGGCGTCCGCACCGACAGGCCCCGCCTCGCCGCCTCCGCACTCGTGAGGCCGACACTGCCGACCTCCGGGTCCGAGAACACGACGCTCGGCACGGCCGTGTGGTCGGCGGTCGCCGCGTGCACGCCGTACCGGCCGGCATCCACCGGACGACCGAGCGCGCGAGCGCCGATGACATCGCCCGCAGCGCGGGCCTGGTACTTGCCCTGATGCGTGAACTCCGCCCGGCCCACGACGTCGCCCGCCGCGTACAGCCACGGCGTCCCGTCGACGTCGGGGACCGCGGTCGCCGCGAGCGTGTCGTCCACGTCGATCGGCGCACCCGGCTCGAGACCCGCCGTCTCGAGCCCGATCCCGGCCGTCCGCGGGCGACGACCGGTCGCCGTGAGCACCTCGTCGGCGGTGAGGGTCGAGCCGTCGTCGAGTCCGAGCACGACCTCGCCGGATGCGTTCCGCTCGACGCGCCGAGCGCTCACCCCGAAGCGGACGTCGACGCCGAGGTCGGCGAGGCCCTCGCCGACCGCCTCGGCCGCGAACGGCTCGAGCGACCCCAGCAGCCCGTGCCGGACCAGCATCGTCACCTCCGAGCCGAGGCCCGCGTAGGCGGTCGCCATCTCGACGGCCACGACACCGCCGCCGATGATCGCGAGGCGCCCCGGCACCCGATGCGAGCTCGTGGCATCGCGACTCACCCACGGTTCCGCGTCCGCGAGCCCGGGGATGTCGGGCACCACCGGATCCGAGCCCGTGCAGATCGCCACCGCGTGCCGTGCGACGAGCTCCTCCTCCGGGCTGCCGTCGGAGGGGGTGACGAGCACCCGGCGCTCGCCGACGAGGCGCCCGTGGCCGCGCACGAGCACGGCGCCGATGCCGGTCAGCCAGTGCACGCCGCCCGCATCGCGCCAGTCGGACGTCCAGTAGTCGCGGCGCCGGAAGGTGGCATCGGCGTCGAGCGTGCCCGTCACGGCCTCGGCCGCACCCGGCACGCGCTGCGCGGCGCGCAGTGCCTGCCCGCTGCGCAGCAGCGTCTTCGAGGGCACGCAGGCCCAGAAGGTGCACTCCCCGCCGACCAGTTGGTGCTCCACGACTGCGACCTCGAGCCCGGCGGCGCGCGCCCGGTCGGCCACGTTCTCGCCGACCGCCCCGGCGCCCAGCACGATGAGGTCGAACTGCCTGGCCATGCGGGCCCCCCTTCGGGCCGGATCGCGGCCGGCCACCACGCCAGCCTAGGGAGCGGATGCCGTGAGCGGAACGGTCCGCCAGGACCGACTCGCCGGACCCGGGCCGCGCCGCGGCCCGGTCAGTTCGCGCCGGACGCGAGCGCGCCGATGAGGCGCAGGATCGTCGGGAGGTCGTCGAGCGCCGCCTCGGGGGACGACGGCGCGAATCCGGCGATCGAGGCACCCGCGAGCGGGACGCCGGCGACGACGGTTCGCACGAGCGCCACGAGGTCGTCGGGGTCGGCGCCGAAAGGCAGCGGGTAGGACAGGCCGGCGATGGCCGACGGGTCGAGCACGTCGAGGTCGACGTGGACGTACACCCGGGATGCCCCCGTCGCGAGGATCGCCTCGACGATCGCCCCGGGCTCCCGGAAGCGGTCGACGTCGACCATCGCGATCCCGTGCTCGTCGATGAAGGCCTGTTCGCCGGCGTCGAGCGCGCGGACGCCGCCGAGGACCAGCCTCGACGGGGCGATCCGCTCGCCCTCGCGCAGCGCCAGTCCCTCGGCGCCGTCGCCCGCGATGGCCCGCAGCACCATGCCGTTGAACGCGCCGGAGGGGCTCGTCTCGGGGGAGTTGAGGTCGGGATGGGCGTCGAGCCAGAGGACCGCGAGCGAGTCGGCGTCGCCCGCTGCCGCGGTCGCGACGGAGGCCAGTGCGATGCCGCAGTCGCCGCCGATCGCGATGGGGGTCCTCCCGAGCCCCTGCATGGCCTCCCGCACGCGGTCGCCGACCCGGCGCAGGGCGCTGTAGCGGTGCACGCCGGTGCCGAGCGCATCACCGGCCTCCACGGGCACCTCGACGACGACGGTGGCGGCGGAGGGGAGGTCCCCGCTGATGGCGAGCGCCCCGTCGGCGTGGCTCATCGCGCGCGCGGAGACGGAACCCTGCCATTCGGGGACGACGACGAAGGCGGCCGGCATGGTTCCCAGTATGTTCCTCGCCGCATCCGGGCGCGAGCGCCGGTCCCGCGCCTCCGCCACGATGAGGTACGGGGCACCGGGGACGCCGCCGGTCAGCCCTGGTCGGGGAAGTGCACGAGCCCCGCCTGGACGGCGAGGCCGACGGAGGCGACCGCCATGAAGCCGAGCCCCAGGAGCGATGCGACGGTCGTCGACGCGATCACCGCGAGGCCGCTGAGTCCGAGCAGCACCAGGGTCGCCCACCACGCCCAGCGCCGTCGGGTCAGCCCGGTCGCGAGCGCCGCGGCGACGAGCAGCACGAGCCGACCCCAGAGGTCGAGCGGGGTCAGGATCGGATCGGTGGATGTCGAGAGGAGCGCGCCGACGAGGAGCAAGGCCGTCCACGTCGCGAACAGGCGCGCGCTGATCGGCCGGAGGGGCACCACCCGTGCACCGCTCCCCGGTCGGGCCTCGGCGCAGACCGGCCCCGTCGCACCCGCCGCCGCCCCGGCGTCCGACCGCGCCTCGGAGAGCAGGCGGTACGCCCGGCCGACCTCGACGAAGCGCGCGCTCGCCGCGCGGACCTCCGACTCCGGCGCGCCCGCGAAGCGGTCGGGGTGCAGCTCGCGCGCGAGGCGCCGGTACGCCCGATCGAGCTCCGCCCGGTCGGCGTCGGGCTCGACCCCGAGCACGCGCGCCGCCTCGTCGGGGGTCATGCTCCGCACCTCCCTCGTGGTCGGAGAGTGGGCCGCGCGCCCGGACGTCGATGCCGGGCAGGGGTGCGGATGCCGCGGGGTCGCCGTCCGTGCGGCGGCGCGCCGCGGCATCCGCGCCGGCGTCAGGAGCCGGAGATCTGCCCCTGAGCGCCACCGGACTTCAGCGCGGCGAGCCGCGCCTCGACCTCGGTCAGTTCGCCCAGGTCCTCGAGCTCGTTGAACTGCGCGTCGATGCTCGACGCCGCCAGCTCGGCCTGCCCGCGCGCCTTGGCCTCCTCGCGGCGGACCTTGTCCTCGAAGCGACCGAGTTCGCTCGTCGGGTCGAGGATGTCGATCGACTTCACGGCCTCGTGCACCTGCTGCTGCGCTGCGGCGGTCTTCGATCGGGCGATGAGCTCGCTCCGCTTGTTCTTCAGCTCGACCAGCTTCTGCTTCATGCCGTTCAGGCCCGACTTGAGCTTCTCGACGACCTCGGTCTGCGCCGCGATCTGCGGCTCGGCGGCACGGGCCTCGTTCTCGGACGAGATCTGGCGGCTGAGCGCGACCTTGGCGAGGTTGTCGAACTTGTCGGCCCCCGCGGTGTCGCCCGTCGTACGGAGCTCGTCGGCCTTGCGGCTCGCGGCGAGCGCCTTGTCGCCCCACTCGCGGGCGGCGTTCACGTCCTCGCGGTGGTCGTCCTCGAGCAGCCGCAGGTTGCCGATGGTCTCGGCGATCGCCGCCTCGGCGTCGGCGATCGAGTTGGTGAAGTCGCGGACCATCTGGTCGAGCATGACCTCGGGGTCCTCGGCCTGGTCGATGAGCGCGTTGACGTTGGCTCGCAGGAGCTGCGAGATCCGTCCGAAGATGGACTGCTTGGTCATCGGTGGTGTCCTTCCATTGGTGATCGAAACTGGGTCATCGGGCTGGGGGCGGCGTCAGAAGCGGCCTCCGCTCCCGCGCCGCGAGCGCGTCGCGGAGCCGCCGAAGCTGCCGGGAGCACGTCGGCCGCCGCCGAGTCCGCCGGACGAGCGGCCGCCTCGGAACCCGCCGGGGACGCCGCCGAGGCCCCCGCCCCGTCGGCCGCCGCCGAGCATCGAGTCGATGAGGATGCCGCCGAGCACGGCGCCGAAGACGTCGCCGCCGCTCGCACCGCGTCCCGGCGGCATGCCGTATCCGCCGCCTGCGGAACCGCCGAAGCCGCCGACGTCCCGTTGGGCGAGGCTCATCGCCTGGCCGGCGAGCCGATCCGCCCGCTGGGCCGCGCCGAGCGCCGCGGCGGCGTCCGTCGCCGAGAGCGACTGCGCCTCGACGACGAGCCGGCCGGCTTCGGCGAGTCGCGTGCGGGCCTCGGCGCCGACCGCTCCGCGCCGTGCCACGAGGTAGTCCTCGGCGGCCTGGACGCGGGAGCGCGCGGACAGCAGCGCCCGGTCGAGTTCGGCCCGCGCGCGCTGGGCCTGCACCGCGGCGTCGCGCGCGCCCTGGATCGCGGTGTCGATCTCCCGGTTGACCGCGTCGAGTCGTGCGGCGAGTTCGTGCGGCGACCGTCCGGCGCGGCCGAGGGCCGCGCGCAGGGAGGTCGCCTCGGCGTCGACTCGGTCGGCGAGGGCGGCGAGCGCCGGGTCGGACATGCCGCGCGCGGTGCGGACATCGGCATCGAGGTCGTCGATGCCCGCAGCGGCGGCGCGGTCGCCGTCGCCGAGATCGGCCGCGAGCCGCTCGACCGCTGCCGCGAGGAGTCGGGCCTGGTCCGCGGACTCCTCCGCGGCGCGGATGTCGACGGCTGCGGCGCCGGTCTCGCCGCGACCGAGCGCGGCGGCGGCCTCGGTCGCGGCGTCGCGGGCGAACGCGATGCGCGCCCGGGCCTGCTCCGGGTTGTCGGCGACGGATGCCAGCGCCGCCGGCGCGTACTGCGATGCCAGGGCCTGGAGCCGCGCCGCGGCGGGGCCGATCTCCGATTCCGCGGCGCGGACCGCCGCTTCCGCGCTCGCGAGCGCCCGGGGTGCGTTCTGCTCGAGGGCCCGCAGGTCGTCGAAGCGCTCGGCCTGCGCGTCGAGCAGGCCCTCCGCCTCCTCCGTGAGACGCAGGATGCCGGCGTACCATTCGCGCTGCTGCGCCTCGGTGTCCGGCTCGTGGTCGTCGAGCCGCTGCTGGAGGCCGAAGGCCTCGCGCACCTTCGCGTTCGCCGCGGCGAGCGCGGTGCGGAAGTCGGCCGTGGCCTCGTCGCCGAAGGAGGCGACGGCGAAGCCGAGTTCCTCCTCGCTGGTCTTCAGGGCGTCGTCCGCGTCGATGAGCGCGCCGCCCGCCTGCCGTCTGACCTCGTCGATCGGGATGGCGGGAGCCTCCTCGGACGGCGCCGCGGGTCCCCGCCGGCGTCGTCGGACGAGCACGATCGCCACCACGACGACGACGGCGGCGATGAGGAGCACGATCCAGAGCCAGCCGAGTCCGCCGCCCGAGGAGCCGCCGCCTCCGAGCGCCTCGGCCCCCGCGATCGCCGCGGCCGCCCAGTCGCCGTCGCGCAGGTGCGGCTCGATCACCTGCACGGCGATGCGGTCGATGTCGGCCGCGGACAGCGACGCGTCCTCCGCGGCGGAGAGGTGGTAGGCGCGGCCGTCGATCGCGACCGCGAGCAGGTAGTCCTCGCTGCCCATGTTGTTGTCGTTGGCGGTCTCGGTCGCCCACGTCCCCGCGTCGGCCGGGTCCTCGAACTCGCCGACGTACGCCACGAAGAGCTGCCGGCCGCTCCGGTCGGCGGCGTCGTCGATCGCCGCCTCGACCTCGCGCACCTCATCGGCGGTCAGCGCCCCCGCCGTGTCGACGACCGGGCTCGCGCCGAACTCGACGGGCTGGTCGGCGTTCGCGGCCGCGGGGGCCTGGAGCAGGGTGAGCCCGATCAGGACGGCGACCGCGATCGAACCCCTGCGAACCGACCGCATGCGACAGTGCCCTTCCCCTCGGAGCCGATGCCTTGGAGTCTATTGGGGTGCTCCGAGGAGCGTCCACGGGTTCCGGGCGGACGCTCAGCAGCGCCCGACCAGGGCGAGCCCGACGACCGGGGAGGCGGTGCGCGCACCCGGAGACGGAACGAGCCCGGACCCTCAGCTGGCTGAGTGGACCGGGCTCTTCACGACGTGCCCCCGGAGGGATTCGAACCCCCGACCTACGGTACCGGAAACCGGCGCTCTATCCCCTGAGCTACGGAGGCGCACAGCAGGAAACACTACCACCTGCGCGGGGCGCCCGGCGCACGCCGGACGCCCTGCTGGCGGCTCAGCCGACGACGTTCGCGATGACGTCGGCGACGAGTCCCTGGGCGTCGCCCGGCTCGAACAGCACGGGCGACTCGACGACGATCCAGTAGCCGTCGGCGAACACCTGGGCCTGTCCGACGCCGCCGGACTGCCGGAAGAAGCCCTCGACCTCGGGCGGCGTGCCGTACGTGGGAACCGGGTTGGAGCGCATCGCCGCATCGCCGACCTGCAGTTCGTAGGCGTGCTCGGGGAGCGAGGCCACGCCCACCTCGATCACCTCGCCGCTCGTCTGGTTGCTCCATCCGCACGCCGTCCCCGACGCGTCGACCACGTCGGTGATCGTCGCCGCGGACGGGGCGTAGTCGGGCGCGGTCCCGTAGTTCGGGTTGAACGCGTACACCTGGTCGGCCGTGAGGATCTCCTCGCACGCGACCTCGAACGGGATGGGCTCCTCCGTCGGCTCCGGCTCGATGGTCGGTTCGGCCGGGGCCGTCGCGGCCGCCGTTCCGCTCGCGGCGGGCGGCGCCGAGGTCTCCGCCGGCGAGGCCGCGGGGTCGGTGCAGGCCGACAGGGCGAGGGCGAGCGCGGTCGCGCTCGCCGCCGCGAGCACGACCGGGCGGAGACGGGGGCGGTGGGCGTTCGGGCGCGGCATGCGGGAAACGATAGCAACGGGCGCCCGGTAGGATCTTCGAGTGACTCCCGCCGACCTCTCGCGTGCCCTGTTCGACCTCGTCATCGCCCTGGTCGCACGACGACGCGAGGCGGGCGCCGACGTCGAGTTGAGCCTCGCCCCCGACGCCGTGACGCTCGAGCGCCCGAAGCTCCGCGAGCACGGCGACTGGGCCTCGAGCATCGCCCTGCGCATCGCCAAGCCGCTCGGCGCCAACCCGCGCGAGCTGGCCGACGAGCTCGCCGCGGGCCTCGCCGAGGTCGACGGCGTCGCGAGCGCCGAGGTCGCCGGTCCCGGCTTCATCAACATCCGGCTGGACGCCGCGGCCGCGGGTGCGCTCGCGAAGGCGATCGTCGACGCCGGCGCCGCGTACGGCCACGGCGACCGGCTCGCCGGGCGCGTGATCAACCTCGAGTTCGTCTCGGCGAACCCGACCGGTCCGCTGCACATCGGGCACACCCGCTGGGCCGCGCTCGGCGACTCCATCGGCCGCGTCCTGCGCGCCGCCGGGGCCCGGGTCGCCAACGAGTACTACATCAACGACGCCGGCAACCAGATGGACAACTTCGGCGCCTCGGTGATCGCGGCCGCCAAGGGCGAGCCGACGCCCGAGAACGGCTACCCGGGCCAGTACATCGCCGACCTCGCCGGGCGCGTGCTCGAGCGCGAGCCGCACCTGCTCGACCTCGACGACGAGGTCGCGCTGCACACCGCGCGCGAGATCGCCTACGAGCTGCAGCTCGCCGAGATCCGGGCGTCGCTCGAGCGCTTCAACGTGCACTTCGACGTGTGGACGAGCGAGCGCGCCCTGCATGCGAAGGACGACGACGGCGTCTCCGCGATCGACGCCGCGGTCGAGCGCCTGCGGGCCCAGGGGCACGTGTTCGACGAGGACGGCGCGGTCTGGGTCCGCACGACCGACTTCGGCGACGACAAGGACCGCGTCATCCGACGCGCCAACGGCGTCTACACGTACTTCGCGGCCGACGCCGCCTACTACCTCGACAAGGGCGACCGCGGGTTCGAGCACAAGGTCTACCTGCTGGGCGCCGACCACCACGGCTACGTGCACCGCCTGAAGGCGCTCGCGGGCGCGGCCGGCGACGACCCCGAGAAGGACATCGAGGTGCTCATCGGCCAGCTCGTGTCGATCAACGGCGCGCGGCTGTCCAAGCGCGCGGGCAACATCATCGAGCTCGACGACCTGCAGGCCTGGCTCGGCACCGATGCGCTCCGCTACACGCTCGCCCGGTACCCGGCGGACTCGCCGCTCGCGATCGACCCCGAGCAGCTGCGTCGTCGGACGAACGACAACCCCGTCTTCTACGTGCAGTACGCGCACGCGCGCACGTCGGCGGTCGCCCGGAACGCCCACGCCTCGGGAGTCGACCGATCGTCGTTCGCCCCCGAGCTGCTCGTGCACGAGACCGAGTCGGCGCTGCTCGGCGCCCTGCAGGAGTTCCCGCGCATCGTCGCGCAGGCGGCCGAGCTCCGCGAGCCGCACCGCATCGCGCGCTACATCGAGGAGCTCGCGGGCCTCTACCACCGCTGGTACGACAACTGCCGCGTCCTCCCGCTCGGCGACGAACCGGTCGGCGACCTCCAGCGCACGCGCCTCTGGCTGAACGACGCGACGGGGCAGGTCATCCGCAACGGCCTCGACCTGCTCGGCGTGTCGGCGCCCGAGCGCATGTAGCCTCGCCCGCATGACCTCGCGCGACGCCGAGACCGTTCCCGTCGAGCCCCTGGGCGGGGCGGATGCCGCGCCGCGCCGTTCCCGCCGCGGCGGCCGGGTCGTGGGCGTCGTCCTCGTCCTGCTCGCGGTGATCGCCGCGCTGCTCGTCCTCGTCGAGACCGTCGGTCGCGGCATCGCGGAGCGGAACGTCGCCGACTCGATCGAACGGTCGCTGCCCGCGGGGGTCGACGGCGAGGTCGACGTCGAGATCCGCGGGTTCTCCGCGCTCTGGCAGGCGATGACCGGGAGCATGGACGAGATGGTCGCCACCGCGCCCGACCTCGTCGTGAACGGCATCCCGGTCGACGTGACCGTCACCGCGTACGGCGTGCCGCTCGCCGAGGGCGGGACGCTCGAGCGCGGCGAGGTCGAGGCGTCGATCGACGGCGACGCGGTCGACGAGATCGCCGCGTCGCAGGGGATCACCGGCGGGCTGACGCTCGGCGAGGGGACCGTGGCGTACGGGGACGAGGTCGCCTTCCTCGGCATCCCGATCGGCTTCTCGATCACCGCCGAACCGGAGGCCGCGGGCGATCGCGTGCTGCTCCGGCCCGTGGCGGCCGAGATCGACGCGGTCGGCGGCAGCTTCGACGCATCGGGACTCGTCGACCGAATCCTCGGCGGCGACCCGTTCCCGATCTGCGTCGCCGATCGCCTGCCCGAGGGGGTCGAGGTGGCCGGCATCGACGTCGAACCCGACCTCGTGACCGTGCGCCTGGAGGCGAGCGGGCTGCCGCTCGCCGAGGAGACCCTCGCGACCACGGGCGCCTGCGGCTGACCGTCCCGCGCGAGGCCCGCGCGGTGTCCCTGCGCCCGGACGGCTCCCGAGACGCCCGGCGTCGTCGTCGATTCGGCCACCGCGCCGGGCGTCGGTAGACTCGCCCGTACGCCGCCCCACAAGGGCGGTCCGCACCGAGGCTTCAGGAACCGATCCGGGTTCGCTCGCCGTCCGAGCGATCCGTCGTTCCATCGTCCGTGAGGTTTCCCCGTGTCTTCCAGCGCATCCGTCCACGCGCTGCGCGGCGCGCCCGCGGAACCGAACGCGCTCGACCCGGAGGTGTGGCCCGAGGGCGCGCACCGCGACGAGTCCGGGCGGATCGTCGTCGGCGGCGTCGACGTCGAGTCCCTCGCCCGCCGATTCGGCACGCCCCTCTACGTCGTCGACGAGCAGGTCGCGCGCTCGCGCGCGCGACGCACCCGGGCCGCGTTCGAGCGTGCCGCGGCCTCCATCGGCACCTCGGCGACCGTCTACTACGCCGGCAAGGCCTTCCTCTCCGGCGCGGTCGTCCGCTGGATGACCGACGAGGGGCTCGCGATCGACGTGGCGACGGGCGGCGAACTGGCGGTCGCGCTCACCGCGGGTGCCGACCCCGGTCGCATCGGATTCCACGGCAACAACAAGTCGGTGCGCGAGATCGAGCGCGCGGTCGCCGCGGGCGTCGGCACGATCATCATCGACAGCGAGGTCGAGGTGCTCCGCGTCGCGGATGCCGCGGCGCGCGCCGGCCGCGTGCAGCGCGTGCGGCTCCGGGTCAACTCGGGCGTGCACGCGTCGACGCACGAGTTCCTCGCCACCGCGCACGAGGACCAGAAGTTCGGGATCGCGCTGCCCGACGCCGAGCGCGTCGTCGCCGACATCCGCTCGCACGACTCGCTCGACTTCGTCGGCCTGCACTGCCACATCGGGTCCCAGATCTTCGACGCCGCCGGGTTCGCCGAGTCGGCCGAGCGGCTGCTCGCCGTGCACGCCGAGCTGTCGGCGGTCGCCGCGGTGCCCGAGCTCAACCTCGGCGGCGGGTTCGGCATCGCCTACACGGAGGCCGACGAGCCTGCCCCGATCGAGGAGATCGCCGACGGCATCGCGCGAGCGGTGGCCGCGGCGAGCGAGCGGTTCGGCGTGCCCGTGCCGCGACTCGCGTTCGAGCCCGGACGCTCGATCATCGGCCCCGCCGGGATCACCCTCTACGAGGTGGGCACCGTGAAGCCCGTGCCGACCGACGAGGGCTGGCGCCACTACGTGTCGGTCGACGGGGGCATGAGCGACAACATCCGCACGGCGATGTACGGCGCCTCGTACACGGTCCGCCTCGCGTCGCGGGCCTCCGACGAGCCCGCCGCGCTCGTGCGCGTCGTCGGCAAGCACTGCGAGTCCGGCGACATCGTCGTCGACCACGACTGGCTTCCCCACGACGTCGCCCCCGGCGACCTCCTGGCGGTCGCCGCGACCGGCGCGTACTGCTGGTCGCTGGCGTCCAACTACAACCACGTGCCACGACCGCCGGTCGTGGCCGTCTCCGGCGGCGCCGCTCGCGTGATCGTGCGCGGCGAGAGCGAGGAGGACCTCCTCGCCCGCGACGCCGGGCTGTCCGACCACGACGATGACGCACACGGAGTCACCGCATGATCGAATACCGTTCCATCCGCGTGGCGCTGCTCGGCGCCGGCTCGGTCGGCTCGCAGGTCGCCCGGCTGCTGCTCGAGCAGGGCGACGAGCTCGCCAATCGCATCGGCGCGAGGATCGAGCTCGTCGGCATCGCCGTCCGCGACGTCGACGCCCCGCGCGACGTCGCGCTCCCGCGCGAACTGCTCACGACGGACGCCGAGTCGCTGATCCTCGGCGCCGACATCGTGATCGAGCTGATGGGCGGGCTCGAGCCGGCCCGCACGCTCATCCTGAAGGCCGTGTCCTCGGGCGCCGACGTCGTCTCGGGCAACAAGGCGCTGCTGGCCACCCACGGCCCCGAGCTGTTCGCCGCGGCGGAGCAGGTCGGGGCGCAGCTGTCGTACGAGGCCGCCGTCGGCGGCGCCATCCCCATCATCCGGCCGCTCCGCGACAGCCTCGCGGGCGACCGCATCGACCGCATCCTCGGCATCGTCAACGGCACGACGAACTTCATCCTCGACCGGATGGACACCACGGGGGCGTCGCTCGAGGACGCGCTCGCGACGGCCACCGAGCTCGGCTACGCCGAGGCCGACCCGACGGCCGACATCGGCGGCTACGACGCCGCGCAGAAGGCCGCGATCCTCGCCAGCCTGGCGTTCCACACGAGCGTGCCCGTCGACAAGGTGCACCGAGAGGGCATCACGGGCGTCACCGCCGCGCAGGTCGAGTCGGCCAGGCGCGCGGGCTACGTCGTCAAGCTCCTCGCGATCTGCGAGCGCCTCGCCGACCCCGAGACGGGGGAGGAGGGCGTCTCAGCGCGCGTCTACCCGGCCATGGTGCACCGGAGCCATCCGCTCGCCGCGGTGCACGGCGCCAACAACGCGGTCTTCGTCGAGGCCGCCGCAGCCGGCCCCCTCATGTTCTACGGCGCCGGCGCGGGCGGCGTGCAGACCGCCTCGGCCGTGCTCGGCGACCTCGTCGCGATCGCGCGCCGCCACGTGCTCGGCGGCCCGGGCACGGCGGAGTCGACCCACGCGGAGCTGCCCGTGCTCGAGATCGGCCGCATCACGACCCGCTACGCCATCACGCTCGAGGCCGCCGACCAGCCCGGCGTGCTCGCGACGATCGCCCACGTGTTCGCCGACCACGGCGTCTCGGTCGGTGAGCTCGAGCAGACCATCAACGACGAGAACGGCCGGGCTACGCTGGTGATCGGCACCCACGAGGCGCGTGAGTCCGCGCTCGCCGAGACGGTGCGCGCGCTCGCCGACAGCCCCGTCGTGACCTCGGTCGCATCCGTCATCCGAGTCGAAGGAGCAGAGTGAACCACCAGGCAACGAAGGCGCCGTCGCGCCAATGGCGCGGCGTCATCCGGGAGTACGCCGATCGCCTCGACGTGACCGACGCGACCCCGATCGTGACCCTCGGCGAGGGCGGCACGCCGCTCCTGCCCGCGCCCGCGCTCTCGCGCCGCACCGGCGCCGACGTGTGGGTGAAGTTCGAGGGCATGAACCCGACCGGGTCCTTCAAGGACCGCGGCATGACGATGGCCGTCACCAAGGCCGTCGAGGGCGGCGCCGAGGTCGTGATCTGCGCATCGACCGGCAACACGTCGGCCTCCGCCGCCGCATACGCCACGCACGCCGGCATCAAGGCCGCCGTGCTGGTCCCGGAGGGCAAGATCGCGATGGGCAAGCTCAGCCAGGCGATCGCGCACGACGCGCAGCTCATCCAGATCCAGGGCAACTTCGACGACTGCCTCGACATCGCGCGCGACCTCGCCGAGAACTACCCGGTGCACCTGGTGAACTCGGTGAACAACGACCGCATCGAGGGCCAGAAGACTGCGGCATTCGAGGTGGTCGAGGTGCTCGGCGACGCCCCCGACCTGCACTTCATCCCGGTCGGCAACGCCGGCAACTACACCGCGTACACCCGCGGCTACCGCGAGGACATCGAGGCCGGCAACGCCACGAGGCTCCCGCGCATGTTCGGCTTCCAGGCCGCGGGGTCCGCGCCGCTCGTGCGCGGCGAGCCGGTCCGCAACCCCGAGACCATCGCAAGCGCGATCCGCATCGGCAACCCCGCCTCGTGGCACCTCGCGCTCGAGGCCCGCGACCTCACCGACGGGTACTTCGGCGCGATCGAGGACGACAAGATCCTCGAGGCGCAGCGGATCCTCTCCGCCGAGGTCGGCATCTTCGTCGAGCCGGCCTCCGCGATCAGCGTCGCGGGCCTGCTGGAGCGGTCCGCGGCCGGGGAGGTGCCGGCCGGGGCGAAGGTCGTCCTCACGGTCACCGGGCACGGGCTGAAGGACCCGCAGTGGGCGCTCCGCCGCCCCGACGGTTCCGAGGTCGCGCCGACGGTCGTCCCCGCGGACGTGGCGCACGTCGCCGAGGTGCTGGGGCTCGGCGCATGAGCGCCGCCGTCTCTGCGGAGGCGACGCCCTCGGCGGCGGCGACGCCGTCGGGTGACGCCCTCCTCGGGCGGAAGGTGCACGTCAAGGTCCCGGCGACGTCGGCGAACCTCGGGCCGGGCTTCGACACGCTCGGCCTCGCGTTGGCGCGCTACGACGAGGTCGAGGTCGAGGTCATCGGCTCCGGGCTCGAGATCGAGGTGCAGGGCGTCGGCGAGGGCGAGGTTCCGCTCGACGACACCCACCTCGTGGTGCGCGCGATGGCGCACACGTTCGCGCGCCACGGCCGCGAACTCCCCCCGATCCGGCTGGTCGCGCACAACTCCATCCCGCACGGTCGTGGACTCGGGTCGTCCGGCGCCGCGATCGTGGCCGGCGTGATGGCGGCCAAGGGCCTGCTCGCGCCCGAGGTCGAGATCACCCCGGACGGGCTGCTGGAACTCGCGACCGAGCTCGAGGGCCACCCCGACAACGTCGCGCCCGCGCTCTTCGGGGGGCTCACGATCGCGTGGGTCACGCCCGACGGTCCGCGGCACAAGAAGCTCATGGTGCATCGGGGCGTCTCGCCGCTCGTGCTGGTCCCCGAGCACGAGATGTCCACCGCGCTCGCACGCAGCCTGCAGCCGCAGTCGGTGCCCCACGAGGACGCGGTCTTCAACGTCTCGCGTTCGGCGCTGCTCGTCGCGGCGCTGATCCAGAGTCCCGAGCTCCTGCTCGCCGCGACCGAGGACAAGCTCCACCAGAACTACCGCGCTGAGGCGATGCCCGAGACCGACCGGCTCATCCGCCGCCTCCGGGAGGCGGGACATCCCGCCGTCGTCTCGGGGGCCGGGCCGTCGATCCTGGTGCTCGCGAGCGATCCGAGCGAGCGAGCGGATGCCACGCGCCTCGTCGAGGAGACGGCCGACACCGCCTGGCAGGCCCTCCCGCTCGCGGTCGACTTCCTCGGGGCGACCGTGACGCCCGACGACGGCACCTGAGTCGCCGACGCGGGCGAACCGGCCTCGCGATCCGCGTCGGCGGGCGTGGCGCGTGGTCGGACCGCCGACGGCCGGGTGCTAGACTGAGACCCGCACCCGGTAGGCGCTGCATCACCTGCGTCGTCGCCGTTCGGTGCGATTCCCGGCATCTCATGCTTTCGCCATCGCGCAGATCTGCGCCTCGTGCGCACGTCTGCGACGTGCCGCGATCAGCTCTCCTCGGCCAACCCCCAATGCCTGGCCAGGGGAAAGGACAATCCCAGTGACCAACGGAACCGACCACGCGGAGCGCGTGGACGCCGCCCGCCTGTCGACCATGAAGGTCGCCGAGCTCCAGGAGCTCGCGTCCTCGCTCGGCATCTCGGGCGCATCGAAGCGCCGAAAAGGAGAACTCGTGGAGTTGATCTCCGCCCACACCGACGGCTCCGCGGCCGTCGAGGCCGACGACGTCGTCGAGCCCGCCGCCGCGCCGACGGCCGAGGCCCCCGCCGAGGCGCCCGCGTCGGCTGACGACGTGCCGGCCGACGCAGTGGAGCCCGCGGTCGAGACGCAGGCCGCCGAGGCGCCCGCGGCCGAGCCGGTCCGTCGCGGCCGCCAGCCGCGCCGCGCCACGAGCGCCACGGCCGCCGCCGCCCACGCGAACGCGGGCGCGACCGGCGTCGACCTCGTGCCCGCCGACGCGCAGGCCGACGAGGCGCCCTCCACGGGTTCCTCCGACGACGAGGCCCGCGAGGCCGCACGTGCCGCCGTTCGCGAGCAGCTCGCCGCCGCCACGGCCGAGGGCCGGAAGGGCGACGCCGGCGAGGGCCGGGCCGACGACGCGTCCGATGGCGACGGCAAGGCCGACCAGGCCGCGCAGGAGCAGCGTCAGGGCCGCAGCCGCAACCGCGGTCGCCGCGGCGGCGCCGATCGCGGCGAGGGCCAGAAGGCCGACCAGCAGCCGGGCGGACGCCGCGCCGACGAGCAGGCCGAGGGCGACAAGGGCCGCCAGTCCGACTCCGACAAGGGCCGCCAGGGCGGCGACGCCGAGAAGGGCAAGCAGGACCAGCAGGGCGGTCGCGGCCAGCAGGGCCGCGGCGACCAGCAGCAGGCCGACGGCGAGGGCGGCGGTCGCCGCAACCGGTACCGCGACCGCAAGCGCCGCGGTCAGGGCCAGGGCGACGAGGTCGAGCCCGAGATCCTTGACGACGACGTGCTGATCCCCATCGCCGGCATCCTCGACGTGCTCGACAACTACGCGTTCGTCCGCACGACCGGGTACCTGCCCGGACCGAGCGACGTGTACGTCTCGCTGGGCCAGGTGAAGAAGTACCACCTGCGCAAGGGCGACGCGGTCGTCGGCTCGATCAAGCAGCCCCGCGAGGGCGAGGGCAGCGGCCGCCAGAAGTACAACGCGCTCGTCAAGATCGACTCGGTCAACGGCCAGACGGCCGACGAGGCCGCGGCGCGCGTGGACTTCCAGAAGCTCACGCCGCTCTACCCGCAGGACCGCCTCCGCCTCGAGACCGAGCCGACGAAGCTGACGCAGCGCATCATCGACCTCGTCGCCCCGATCGGCAAGGGCCAGCGCGGCCTCATCGTCGCGCCGCCGAAGGCGGGCAAGACGATCGTGCTGCAGCAGATCGCGAACGCCATCGCCATCAACAACCCCGAGGTCCACCTCATGGTCGTGCTCGTCGACGAGCGCCCCGAGGAGGTCACCGACATGCAGCGGACGGTGAAGGGCGAGGTCATCGCCTCGACGTTCGACCGCCCGGCGGAGGACCACACGACGGTCGCCGAACTGGCGATCGAGCGCGCGAAGCGCCTCGTCGAGCTCGGCCACGACGTGGTCGTTCTGCTCGACTCGATCACGCGCCTGGGCCGTGCGTACAACCTCGCCGCGCCCGCCTCGGGCCGCGTGCTCTCGGGCGGCGTCGACGCGTCGGCGCTGTACCCGCCGAAGCGGTTCTTCGGTGCGGCGCGCAACATCGAGAACGGCGGCTCGCTGACGATCCTCGCCACCGCGCTCGTCGAGACGGGCTCGAAGATGGACGAGGTGATCTTCGAGGAGTTCAAGGGAACGGGCAACTCCGAGCTGCGGCTCTCGCGTCACCTGGCCGACAAGCGGATCTTCCCGGCGGTCGACGTGAACGCGTCGTCGACGCGTCGCGAGGAGATGCTGCTCTCGCCCGACGAGGTGAAGATCACGTGGAAGCTCCGTCGTGCGCTCGCCGGCCTCGAGCCCCAGCAGGCCCTCGAGGCCGTGCTGGGTCGTCTCCGCGAGACGCAGTCGAACACCGAGTTCCTGCTCCTCATGCAGAAGTCGGCTCCGGTGGGCGGCAACGGGAACGGACACGGCCACGGCCACGAGTCCGACCACCGCTGATCGATGTTCGAGTCCGTCCAGGCGCTGATCGCCGAGCACACCTCGCTCCAGGACGAGCTGGCCGACCCGGCGCTGCACGCCGACGCCGCGCGCGCGAAGCGGGTGAACCGGCGCTACGCCGAGCTCAGCCGCATCGTCGCCGCGCACGACGCGTGGCGGCAGGCGGAGGAGGACCTCGAGGCCGCGCGTGAGCTCGCCAAGGAGGACGAGGCGTTCGCGGAGGAGGTCCCCGGACTCGAGGAGCACCTCGCCGAGGCGCAGGAGAAGCTGCGACGGCTCCTGATCCCGCGCGACCCCGACGACGGCCGGGACGTGATCATGGAGATCAAGGGCGGCGAGGGCGGCGCCGAGAGCGCCCTCTTCGCGGCCGACCTGCTGCGCATGTACATCCAGTACGCGCAGTCGAAGGGGTGGAAGACCGAGCTCCTCGAGCGCGACGAGTCCGACCTCGGCGGCTACAAGAACGTCCAGGTCGCGATCAAGTCGAACGCCTCCGACCCGTCGCAGGGCGTCTGGGCGCACCTGAAGTACGAGGGCGGCGTGCACCGCGTGCAGCGCGTCCCCGTCACCGAGACGCAGGGGCGCATCCACACGTCGACGACCGGCGTGCTCGTCTTCCCCGAGGTCGACGAGCCCGAAGAGGTCGAGATCAACCAGAACGACCTCAAGATCGACGTCTACCGGTCGTCGGGTCCGGGGGGCCAGTCGGTCAACACGACCGACTCGGCCGTACGGATCACGCACGTCCCGACCGGGATCGTCGTCGCGATGCAGAACGAGAAGTCGCAGCTGCAGAACCGCGAGGCGGCGATGCGGGTGCTGCGGGCCCGGCTCCTCGCGCGCCAGCAGGAGGAGCTCGCGGCCGCGGCATCCGACGCGCGCAAGTCGCAGATCCGCTCGATGGACCGCTCCGAGCGGATCCGCACGTACAACTTCCCCGAGAACCGCATCGCCGACCATCGCACGGGCTACAAGGCGTACAACCTCGACCAGGTGATGAACGGTTCGCTGGAGCCGATCATCGAGTCGGCGATCCACGCCGACGAGGAGGCGCGGCTCGCCGACCTCGGCGACCAGTGACCGGACCCTCGATCCGGCCCTTCGCCGAGGGCGACTGGCCGGCGGTGCTCGCGATCATCGACGAGGTCGTCCGAGAGGGCGAGACCTACGCGTACCCGATGCCGCTCGCGTCCGCCGAGGCCCGGTCGCTCTGGATCGAGGCCCCGCCCGGACTCACCGTCGTCGCCGAGTCCGACGGGCGCATCGTCGGCACCGCGAAGATGGGGCCGAACCGGCCCGGGCCCGGCGACCACATCGGCACGGCCTCGTTCATGGTCGCATCCGGGTCGCGTGGGGCGGGCGTCGGCCGCGCGCTGGCAGACTGGGTCGTCGACTGGCACCGGCGCGAGGGCTACGAGGGCATCCAGTTCAATGCCGTCGTCGCGTCGAACGAGGTCGCGGTCCGGTTGTGGCGATCGGTCGGGTTCGAGGTCGTCGGCACCGTCCCCGGGGCGTTCCGCTCGCCCCGCCACGGTCGCGTGGGCCTGCACGTGATGTTCCTGCCGCTCTGAGCGAGCGTGCGCCGACGGACGCCGCGGCATCCGTCGTCGCGGCGCGCCTAGATGTGGAAGTCGACGTGCCAGTCGTGCATGCCGCGCGCGGCATCCGCCGTCGCCGGCGACAGCGGCTTCGCGACCGCGGGGATCCCGACGAGCAGCGAGTGCGGGGGAGCACCCCGCGTGACGACCGCGTTCGCGCCGATCGCGCTGCCGGCGCCGATCTCGATGTCGCCGAGCACCTTCGCGCCCGCGCCGACCGTGACGCCGTCGCCGAGCGTCGGATGGCGCTTCGCGCCGCGCGGAGCGCCCCGCGGCGCCTTCCCGCCGAGCGTCACGCCGTGGTACAGCATCACGTCGTCGCCGACGATCGTGGTCTCGCCGATCACGACGCCCATGCCGTGGTCGATGAAGAACCGGCGGCCGATCGTCGCGCCCGGGTGGATCTCGATGCCGGTGAGGAAGCGCACGAGCTGGGAGACCACGCGGGCCGGGAGGCGCAGGAGGGGCACCTGCCACATGCGGTGCGCGAGCCGGTGCGCCCAGATCGCGTGCAGGCCCGAGTAGGCGAGCACGATCTCGATGCGGTTCCGCGCGGCGGGGTCGTGGGACCGGGCCGTCGCGATGTCTTCCCTGAGGCGGCCGAGGATTCCCACCCGTCCAGTCAACCAGATCGCCTGGGCCGCTAGTCCAGCAGGTCCTCGTAGAGCACGGTCGAGAGGTAGCGCTCGCCGTAGCTCGCGAGGATCACGACGATCGTCTTGCCCGCATTCTCGGGGCGCTGGGCGAGCTGGGTCGCGGCGTACACGGTGGCGCCGGACGAGATGCCGCCGAGGATGCCCTCCTCGACGCCGAGGCGACGGGCGGTCGCGACGGCCTGGTCGATGTTCACGTCGATGATCTCGTCGTAGACGTCGCGGTCGAGGATCGCGGGCACGAAGTTCGCGCCGATGCCCTGGATCTTGTGGGGTCCCGGCTGGCCGCCGTTGAGGATCGGCGACTCGAGCGGCTCGACGCCGACGATCTGCACCTCGGGCTTGCGCTCCTTCAGGACCTGGCCGACGCCCGAGAGGGTGCCGCCCGTGCCGATGCCCGACACGAAGATGTCGACGCCGCCGTCGGTGTCGTCCCACACCTCTTCCGCGGTGGTGCGCCGGTGGACGTCGACGTTCGCCTGGTTCTCGAACTGGCGCGCGAGCACGGCGCCGGGGGTCTCGGCGGCGATCTGCTCGGCACGGGCGACCGCGCCCTTCATGCCCTCGGAGCCCGGGGTGAGGACGAGTTCGGCGCCGTAGGCGCGCAGCAGCGCGCGTCGCTCCTTCGACATCGTCTCGGGCATGGCGATCACGACCCGGTAGCCGCGCGCGGCGCCGATCATCGCGAGCGCGATGCCCGTGTTGCCGCTCGTGCCCTCGACGATCGTGCCGCCGGGCTTCAGCGAGCCGTCGGCCTCTGCGGCGTCGACGATGCCGATGCCGAGGCGGTCCTTGACGCTGGCCGACGGGTTGTAGAACTCGAGCTTGGCGAGCACGGTCGCGCCCGCGCCATCCGTGACGCGGTTCAGCTTGACGAGCGGGGTGCGCCCGAAGACGTCGGTGATGTTCTCGTAGACCTGGGCCATGATCTCGTTCCCTCTCGTGACGGCGGCGTCGTGCCGCGCACCAGCATACGGAGGGCGGGAACGCGCCGGGAGTGGGTTACATTCCATTGCGTGAATGCGACCCACGACGAGCCGGCGCGCCGACCGCTCCGCGACGTGCGCGACGAGACGGTCCGCGCGCTGCAGGCGGCGGGCATCGCCGACGCCGAGGTCGACGCCGACCTCCTCATCGGCCACGTGCTCGGGCTCTCCCGGGGCGGGGTCCATGCGCGCCTCGTGATCGGCGACCGGATGTCGACGACGGATACCGCAGCACTCGACGTGCTCGTCGCGCGGCGCGCGGGGCGGGAGCCCCTGCAGCACCTGACGGGGCGCGCCGCGTTCCGGTCGCTCGAGCTCGCCGTCGGCCCCGGCGTCTTCGTGCCGCGACCCGAGACCGAGCTGCTGGCACAGCTCGCGATCGACGCGCTGCGGGCCGCGGCCGAGCCCGAGCCGATCGGCGTCGACCTCGGCTCCGGCAGCGGCGCGATCGCGCTGTCGATGGCCACCGAGGTGCCGCACGCGCGCGTCTGGGCCGTCGAGAACTCGCCCGAGGCGTTCCCGTGGACCCGGCGGAACGTGGACGAGGTCGCGGCATCCAACCTCGAACTCGTCTTCGGCGACCTGGCCGAGGCGCTTCCCGGGTTGGAGGGCCGCGTCGCCGTCGTCGCGTCGAACCCGCCCTACATCCCCGACGACGCGATCCCGCGCGACCCCGAGGTCCGCCTGCACGATCCCGAGCGCGCGCTCTACGGCGGGCCTGACGGGCTCGACGTCGTGCGGGTGCTCTCGCGGCGGGCCCTCGTGCTGCTGCACCCCGGCGGCGCGCTGCTGATCGAGCACGGGGAGACGCAGTCCGCCGAGATCGCGGGCATCCTGACGGCCGACGGATGGCACGCCGTCGCGCACCACCGGGACCTCACGGGGCGCGACCGCGTCACGACCGCGCGCCGCTGACGGCCGCGGCATCCGTTCGCCCAGCCTGCGAACCTCGGTCACGTCTAGAATCGAGCGGTCATGACACTCATCCACGACTGCTCGGTCGAGTCCGAGCTCCTCGCCGGCATGCGCCTGGCCCGTCGCGCCATCGGCAGCGGCGAGCTGGTCGTCATCCCCACCGACACCGTCTACGGTGTCGCCGCCGACGCGTTCAGCGCGGCCGCCGTCCAGCGCCTGCTCGATGCGAAGGGGCGCGAGCGCACCTCGCCGCCGCCCGTGCTCGTGCCGGGCATCCCGACGCTCGACGCGCTCGCGGCCGACGTCCCGGAGGCGGTGCGCGCGCTGGTCGCCGAGTTCTGGCCCGGCGGGCTCACCGTCATCCTCCGCGCGCAGCCGTCGCTGCACTGGGACCTGGGGGAGACCCGGGGAACCGTGGCCCTCCGCATGCCCGACCACCGCATCGCGCTCGAACTGCTCTCCGAGACCGGGCCCCTGGCGGTGTCGTCGGCGAACCTGTCGGGCATGCCGTCCGCGTCGACCGCGGGCGAGGCCGCCGACATGCTGGGCGATCGCGTGTCGGTCTACCTCGACGGCGGCGCCGCGGGCACGGGCTACGAGGCGATCGGGGAACGGCCGGGCGACACGTCGTCGACGATCGTGGACGCCACCGGCCTGGCCGCCGACGGGACCGGGGTGCTCCGCATCGTCCGCGCCGGCGTGATCTCGCGCGAGCGGATCGCCGACGTCGTGGGGGAGGAGCTGCTGGCGCCGGTCGCCGAGGGCCCGACCGGCTCCGACGACGACGGCGCGCCCGCCGACGGCACGCCCGGAGACGGCACGGCGCCCGAGGGCGAGGCCGAGGCATCGGTCGGGTCACCCGCGGATGACGTCGCCGACGAGCCGGCCGCCGACGACGCCGAGCCCGCCGCATCCGTCGACGCGGCCTCGGACGCGGCCCCGTCTCCCGCCGAGCGGACGGACTCCGCCGCCTCATGACCCTGTTCGTCCTGCTCGCGCTCGTCACGGCGATCGTGACGTTCGCCGGGTCGCTGGTGGTGTGGAAGCTGAGCCTCAAGTACCGGCTCTATCCGAAGATCCGCGAGCGCGACGTGCACACCCGGCCGACGCCGAGGCTGGGCGGCATCGCCATGTTCCTCGGGATCCTCGTCGGCTTCGCGGCCGCCGCCTGGATCTCCTCGCTCGGCATCGCCCGCTTCGCGAACCTGCAGATCGTGTTCCAGGACCCCTTCCAGGTCCTCGCGATCCTGCTCGCGGCCGGACTCATCGTGGCGATCGGCGTCGCCGACGACATCTGGGACCTCGACTGGCTCACCAAGCTCGCCGGCCAGTTCATCGCCGCCGGGCTGATCGCCTGGCAGGGCGTGTCGATCGTCTCGCTGCCGATCGGCGGGCCCGACGGCGGCATCACCGTCGGCTCGTCGTGGATGAGTGCCACCGTGACGGTCTTCACGATCGTGCTCGTGATGAACGCCATCAACTTCATCGACGGGCTCGACGGGCTCGTCGCCGGGGTCGCCCTCATCTCGAGCGGCGTGTTCTTCCTCTACTCGTACCTGCTCGTGCAGCAGACCTCGCCCACCAACTACTTCAACCTCGCCTCGCTGCTCGCCGTCGTGGTGGTGGGTGCGTGCGCCGGCTTCCTGCCGCTCAACTGGCACCGGGCGAAGCTCTTCATGGGCGACGCCGGGGCGCTCCTCGTCGGCATGCTCATGGCCACCTCCGCGATCGCGGTCACGGGCCAGGTCGATCCCTCGCAACTCGGCAACGACGAGCTGTTCCCCGCCTTCATCCCGATCATCATCCCGTTCGCGGTGCTGCTCATCCCGCTGCTCGACTTCGGCCTCGCGGTCGTGCGTCGGCTGCGGGCTGGCAAGTCGCCGTTCGCGGCCGATCGCAAGCACCTGCACCACCGCCTGCTCGACATGGGCCACTCGCACCTGCATGCCGTGCTCATCTTCTACGGATGGACCGCGGTCGCCTCGTTCGGGTGCCTGCTCGCGTTCGTCCTGCCCGTCTACTTCGGCGTCGACTCCGGTTGGGCGTTCCTCTTCATCGGCGTCGGATTCGTCGTCCTCGCCGCGCTCACCCTGGCACCCCTCGGCCTGCGCAAGCGGCAGACGGTGGCGGCCGAGGCGGATGCCGCGGGCAGCGGCTCGGCGCCCGGGTTCGACGAGCTCGCAGCCGCCGAACCGCGCCGAGCGGACGACGCCGACCGCACCCCAGTCCCCGACCGCCCGTCCCAGGGCGAGCACCCCACAGGAGCCCGATGACCACCCCGCCTCGCGACCCCGCCGACCGTACGCCGACCTCGAACCCGGTGCTCCGCCGCGCCCTGACCTGGGGAGTGGCGATCGCCGGCGGCATCGCGGTCGTCGGCGGCATCCTCGGCCTCGTCTTCGCCGGCACCGAGGGACTCGTGAGCGCGCTCCTCGGCACGCTCATCGCCGTCGTGTTCATGGGCATCACGGGCGCGAGCATCCTGCTCGCCAACCGCTTCGCGGGTTCCGACCTGTTCGTGGGCGCCTTCTTCGGGATCGTGCTCGGCGGATGGCTGCTGAAGTTCATCGTCTTCATCGTGCTGGTGGTGCTGCTCCGCGGCGTCGACTGGCTCGACCCGGTCGTCCTGTTCCTGTCCATCGTGGCCGGGGTGATCGGATCGCTCGTGGTCGACGTCCTCGTCGTGGCGCGATCGCGACTGCCCTACGCGAGCGACGCGCAGTTGCCGCCGCCTCCCTCGGACGACTGACCGGAACGCCGCCCCCCGACGGGGCGGCGTTCGCGTTTCCGGGGCGTTCGGCACCGGGACTGCGGAGGATGGCCTCCGCCTGGCGGCGTTCGCGTTTCCGGGGCGTTCGGCACCGGGACTGCGGAGGATGGCCTCCGCCTGGCGGCGGGGCGCGTCCCGGGTCGCCGCGGTCCGGCGACCCGAGCGACACGCGCCGTGGCATGCGCCGATCGGCATGCTCCCCGGTCGGCCGCGAGTTCTACGACGTGTGGCGATTCGGCGGAGCGCCGAAGTCTTGCTACAGTAGGGGCGATCCCCCACGGTTCCGCCCTGCTCCGGCACGGGCGCCGGACCGTTTCCATGTTCGTCGACGCGAGAGCTCCGCTCCACGCCCCGAAACAGGAGATAGCGCTGCTAGCTAACGCTGTGAACCTGCTGGTTCCGACTGAAACCAATGATGGTGAATTCCACGGGCCGTCGATCGAGGAATTCTTCCCCGGCGCCCTTCTGTTCGAGGGCACGGCCTTCGAGATCAACCGCATCATGCTGGTGCGCTTCATCGCCGTGGCCGCGCTGCTGCTGGTCTTCTGGATCGGCACGCGCAGCATGCGCATCGTCCCGGGCCGATTCCAGAGCATCGTCGAGATGGGCCTGGACTTCATCCGCGTCGGCGTCGCCGACGACCTGCTGGGCAAGAAGGACGGCAAGCGGTTCCTGCCGATCCTGACGTCGATCTTCTTCATGGTGCTGTTCATGAACATCACGGGCATCATCCCGGGACTGAACATCGCCGGAACGTCGGTCATCGGCGTCCCGCTCGTGCTCGCGATCGTGTCGTACGTCACGTTCATCTACGCCGGCATCAAGCAGAGCCCGAAGAACTTCTTCAAGAACTCGCTCTTCCCCTCGGGCGTGCCGTGGCCGGTGTACATCATCGTCACGCCGATCGAGCTCATCTCGACCTTCGTCATCCGCCCCGTCACCCTGACGCTGCGACTCATGATGAACATGATCGTCGGCCACCTGCTGCTCGTGCTGTTCTTCGCGGCGACGCAGTTCTTCATCTTCAACCTCGGCGGCTGGTACACGCTGCTCGGCGTCGGAACGCTGGCCTTCGGCTTCGTGTTCACGCTGTTCGAGATCCTCGTCGCCGTCCTGCAGGCCTACGTCTTCACGCTCCTCACCGCGGTCTACATCCAGCTCGCGGTGGCGGAGGAGCACTGAGCCAGGGCGCCCGCCCGAAGAAACCCCAAGAAAGGAAACCCCAACGTGGACGCAACCACCGTTCTCGCTGAGATCAACGGCAACATCGCAACGGTCGGCTACGGTCTCGCCGCCATCGGCCCGGCCATCGGCGTGGGCATCGTCGTCGGCAAGACCATCGAGGGCGTGGCTCGCCAGCCCGAGCTCGCCGGCCGCCTCCAGGTCCTGATGTGGATCGGTATCGCCTTCACCGAGGCGCTCGCCTTCATCGGTATCGCGACCTACTTCATCTTCGTCTGATCGTCCCGTCCCAACTGAGGAGGCCAACGTGCTTCACGCAGTGCTGAGAGCTGCAACCGAGGGCGAGACTCACAACCCGGTGCTGCCGGCGACCTACGACATCGTCTGGTCGGCGGTCTGCTTCGCCATCATCCTCGTCTTCTTCTGGCTGTACGCGCTTCCGCGCATGCAGAAGCTGCTCGACGAGCGCGCCGAGGCGATCGAGGGCAACATCGCGAAGGCCGACGAGGCCCAGCGCAAGGCCGAGGCCGCCCTCGAGGAGTACACCGCCCAGCTCGCCGACGCGCGCGCCGAGGCGGGCAAGATCCGCGAGACCGCCCGCGAGGACGGCAAGAAGATCGTCGCCGAGGCCAAGGAGCAGGCGTCGACCGAGGCCGCCCGCATCAACGCGAGCGCCCAGGCGCAGATCGAGGCGGAGCGCCAGTCGGCGCTCGTGTCGCTCCGCTCCGAGGTCGGCACCATCGCGATCGACCTCGCCTCGGGCGTCGTCGGCGAGTCGCTCTCCGACGATGCCAAGGCCAAGGCCGTGGTCGACCGCTTCCTCGCCGACCTCGAGGCGTCCGAGCAGGCCGCCGCAGGGGGGAAGAAGTAACCCATGGGCAGCGCTACGAGAGAGGCCCTGGCCGGCACGCGAGCCGAGCTCGCGGCGCTCGGCGGGGCCGAGCTCCCGGTGGCCGGCGACCTCCTCGCCGCGACCCGGGTGATCGCGGTCACCCCGCAGCTGCGGACGGCCCTCACCGACAAGGAGGCCGACCTCGCCCAGAAGACCGAGCTCGTCAAGCGGGTCTTCGGCGGCAGGGTGACCCCCGCCGCGGCGTCGCTCCTCGTGAGCGCGTCGTCGCAGCGGTGGTCCTCGGCGGCCGACTTCCTCGACGGGCTCGAGGACCTCGGCTTCCGGGTCGCAGCGGACGCCGCGGGCGATGTGGAGGTCGACGGCGAGCTGTACGCCTTCCAGCGCACGGTCGCGTCGGACGCCGAGCTCGAGCTGGCCCTCGGCTCCAAGCTCGGCTCGCCTGACGCGAAGGTCGCGCTCGTCGAGCGGCTGCTCGGTTCGAAGGCCGCGCCGGCGACGACGCTCATCGTCCGCCACCTGGTGCAGTCGCCTCGCGGTCGCCGCATCGGCGAGATGCTGCGCGGCGCGGCAGCCGTCGTCGCCGACCAGCGCGGGTTCGACGTCGCGACGGTGACCTCGGCCGCGCCCCTGACCGACGACCAGATCGCCCGCCTCGAGCGCACGCTCGGGGCCCAGGCCGGCCGCCGCATCCGCTTCGATTCCGTCGTCGACCCCACGGTCCTCGGCGGCGTGCGGGTGCAGATCGGCGACGACGTCATCGACGGCAGCGTCGCCAGCCGCCTCACCGACCTGAGGCAGAAGCTTGCCGGCTGACGCCGGACGACAACGACCGGCGTCCTGCGCCGCGACACACCAGTAGCTGTACAAGCGGTACAGAAAAGGGCCTGGCCCTTCAGAAAAGGAAATGGCAATGGCAGAACTCTCCATCAGCCCCGACGAGATCCGTTCGGCTCTCTCGGAGTTCGCCCGCGACTACGAGCCGGGCGCGGCGCAGAAGACCGAGGTCGGGTACGTCACCGATGCGGCTGACGGCATCGCCCACGTCGAGGGCCTGCCCTCGGTCATGGCGAACGAGCTCGTCAAGTTCGCGGACGGCACGCTCGGCCTCGCGCTCAACCTCGACGAGGACGAGATCGGTGTCGTCGTGCTCGGCGAGTTCACCGGCATCGAGGAGGGCATGGAGGTGACCCGCACGGGCGAGGTCCTCTCGGTGCCCGTGGGCGAGGGATACCTCGGCCGCGTCGTCGACCCGCTGGGCGCCCCGATCGACGGTCTCGGCGAGATCGCCACCGAGGGTCGCCGCGCGCTCGAGCTCCAGGCCCCGGGCGTCATGCAGCGCAAGTCGGTGCACGAGCCGCTCCAGACCGGCATCAAGGCGATCGACGCGATGATCCCGGTCGGCCGCGGCCAGCGCCAGCTCATCATCGGCGACCGCCAGACCGGCAAGACCGCCATCGCGATCGACACGATCATCAACCAGAAGGCGAACTGGGAGTCGGGCGACCCGACCAAGCAGGTCCGCTGCATCTACGTCGCGATCGGCCAGAAGGGCTCGACCATCGCGTCGGTCAAGGGTGCGCTGGAGGACGCGGGCGCGATGGAGTACACCACCATCGTCGCCGCTCCGGCCTCCGACCCCGCGGGCTTCAAGTACCTGGCGCCGTACACCGGCTCGGCGATCGGCCAGCACTGGATGTACGACGGAAAGCACGTCCTGATCATCTTCGACGACCTGTCGAAGCAGGCCGAGGCCTACCGCGCCGTTTCGCTGCTCCTCCGTCGCCCGCCGGGCCGCGAGGCGTACCCCGGTGACGTCTTCTACCTGCACTCGCGCCTGCTCGAGCGCTGCGCGAAGCTCTCCGACGACCTCGGCGCCGGCTCGATGACGGGCCTTCCCATCATCGAGACCAAGGCGAACGACGTCTCGGCGTACATCCCGACCAACGTGATCTCGATCACCGACGGCCAGATCTTCCTCCAGTCCGACCTGTTCAACTCGAACCAGCGTCCGGCGGTCGACGTCGGCATCTCGGTCTCGCGCGTCGGCGGCGACGCCCAGGTCAAGTCGATCAAGAAGGTCTCGGGAACGCTGAAGCTCGAGCTCGCCCAGTACCGCTCGCTCGAGGCGTTCGCCATGTTCGCATCCGACCTCGACGCGGCCAGCCGCCGTCAGCTCGAGCGGGGCGCGCGCCTGACCGAGCTGCTCAAGCAGCCGCAGTACTCGCCGTACCCGGTCGAGGAGCAGGTCGTCTCGATCTGGGCCGGAACCAACGGCAAGCTCGACGAGGTCCCCGTCGAGGACATCCTGCGCTTCGAGCGCGAGTTCCTCGACTACCTGGGCCGCAACACGTCGGTGCTCTCGGACCTCCGCGAGACCAACGTGCTCTCCGACGAGACGGTCGCGACCCTCGAGTCCGAGGTCGACAACTTCAAGCTCGAGTTCCAGACCGGTGAGGGCAAGCCGCTCGCCTCGGTCGGCAGCGAGAAGTTCGAGGCCATCGACGAGGAAGAGGTCGGCCAGGAGAAGATCGTCAAGGGTCGTCGCTAGTCGATTCCGCCGTCCCTGAGGCTCTCGGGGACGGGCCGTACCGGCCGAACCGGGAGCCTCGGGAACAGGAAGCCAGGACACAGGAGAAACATGGGAGCGCAGCTTCGGGTCTACCGCCAGAAGATCAAGTCGGCGCAGACGACCAAGAAGATCACGCGAGCGATGGAGCTCATCTCCGCCTCGCGGATCCAGAAGGCGCAGGCGCGCGTCGCCGCGTCGACGCCGTACTCCGACGCGATCACGCGTGCGGTGTCCGCGGTGGCGAGCTACTCGAACGTCTCGCACGTGCTCACGACCGAGCCGGAGCGGGTCGACCGCGCGGCGATCGTGATCTTCACCTCGGACCGCGGCCTCGCGGGCGCGTTCAACTCGCAGGTCCTGCGTGAGTCGGAGGAGCTCGCCGAGCTGCTCCGCAGCCAGGGCAAGGAGGTCGTGTACTTCCTGATCGGCCGCAAGTCGGTCGGGTACTTCTCGTTCCGGCGGCGCGACTACGAGCGCAGCTGGATCGGCGGCACCGACAACCCCGAGTTCGAGACCGCGAAGGAGGTCGCGGACGCCGTCCTCGAGGCGTTCCTCCGCGACAGCGCGGACGGCGGCGTCGACGAGATCCACATCGTCTACAACCGCTTCGTCAGCCGCATCACGCAGGTTCCGGTCGTGACGCGACTGCTGCCGCTCGAGGTCGTCGAGGCCGAGGAGGAGGTCGCGCCGTCCGGCAAGGCCGAGGTCTTCCCGCTCTACGAGTTCGAGCCCGACGCCGAGACGGTCCTCGACGGACTGCTCCCGGTGTACATCGAGAGCCGAATCTTCAACGCCATGCTGCAGTCGGCCGCCGCGAAGCACGCGGCCACGCAGAAGGCCATGAAGTCGGCCACCGACAACGCCGACAAGCTGATCACCGACTACACCCGACTGGCCAATGAGGCCCGGCAGTCCGAGATCACGCAGCAGATCGCAGAAATCGTGGGTGGAGCGGACGCGCTCTCCTCCTCCAAGTAGCCAAGATTCATCCAGAAGGAAGAGAACATGACTGACACCGCCATCGCGCCAGTCCAGGACACGACGGGCACCGTCGGCCGCATCGCGCGCGTCACCGGCCCCGTCGTCGACATCGAGTTCCCGCACGACTCGATCCCCGACATCTACAACGCGCTGAAGACCACGATCACGATCGGCGAGCAGAGCACCGAGCTGACGCTCGAGGTCGCCCAGCACCTCGGTGACGACGTCGTCCGTGCGATCGCGCTGAAGCCGACCGACGGCCTGGTCCGCGGTCAGGAGGTGCACGACACCGGCGCACCGATCTCGGTGCCCGTCGGCGACGTCACCAAGGGCAAGGTCTTCAACGTCATCGGCGATGTTCTGAACGGCGAGCCCGGCGAGACGATCGAGATCACCGAGCGCTGGCCGATCCACCGCAAGCCCCCGACCTTCGACCAGCTGGAGTCCAAGACCCAGCTGTTCGAGACCGGCATCAAGGTCATCGACCTCCTCACCCCGTACGTCCAGGGTGGGAAGATCGGCCTCTTCGGTGGTGCGGGCGTCGGCAAGACGGTCCTCATCCAGGAGATGATCCAGCGTGTGGCCCAGGACCACGGCGGTGTGTCCGTGTTCGCCGGCGTCGGCGAGCGCACCCGTGAGGGCAACGACCTCATCCACGAGATGGAGGAGGCGGGCGTCTTCGACAAGACCGCCCTCGTCTTCGGCCAGATGGACGAGCCCCCGGGGACGCGTCTGCGCGTCGCCCTCTCGGCGCTCACGATGGCCGAGTACTTCCGCGATGTCCAGAAGCAGGACGTGCTCCTCTTCATCGACAACATCTTCCGCTTCACGCAGGCGGGCTCCGAGGTGTCGACGCTGCTCGGCCGCATGCCCTCCGCCGTGGGCTACCAGCCGAACCTCGCCGACGAGATGGGCATCCTCCAGGAGCGCATCACCTCGACGCGCGGTCACTCGATCACCTCGCTGCAGGCGATCTACGTTCCCGCCGACGACTACACCGACCCGGCGCCGGCGACCACGTTCGCCCACCTCGACGCCACGACCGAGCTCTCGCGTGAGATCGCGTCGAAGGGCCTCTACCCCGCGGTGGACCCGCTGACCTCGACGTCGCGCATCCTCGACCCGCGCTACCTGGGCGAGGACCACTACCGCGTCGCGACGACGGTCAAGCAGATCCTCCAGAAGAACAAGGAGCTGCAGGAGATCATCGCGATCCTCGGCGTCGACGAGCTCTCGGAAGAGGACAAGATCACGGTGTCGCGTGCGCGCCGCATCCAGCAGTTCCTCTCGCAGAACACCTACATGGCGAAGAAGTTCACCGGTGTCGACGGTTCGACCGTGCCGCTCAAGGACACCATCGAGTCGTTCGACGCCATCGCCCGCGGCGACTTCGACCACGTCGCCGAGCAGGCGTTCTTCAACGTCGGCCCGATCTCCGACGTCGAGGAGAAGTGGGCGAAGATCCAGAAGGAGAACGGCTGAGCATGGCCGCCCTCAACGTGAGCGTCGTCTCGGCCGACCAGGAAGTCTGGTCGGGCGAGGCGGCCATGGTGGTGGCGCGCACCGTCGAAGGCGAGATCGGCATCCTGCCGGGTCACGAGCCGATGCTCGCGATCCTCGCCGGCGGCGAGGTGCGCGTCACCCTGCCCGGCGGTGAGAAGATCACGGCGAACGCCGAGGACGGGTTCCTCTCGGTGCAGTCCGACGCCGTGCAGGTCGTCGCGTCGCGCGCCGCCCTCGCCTGAAGGAGCACGGATGCAGGGGGAGCAGCCGTTCGACCGCCAGTTCGGTGACCTGAGCGTCACACAGCTCATCGTCATGGCCGGGTTGCCGGGCGCGGGCAAGTCGACGATCGGCGAGATCGTCGGCGCCCGCCTCGGCGCCACGGTCGTGTCGGTCGATCCGATCGAGTCCGCGATCCTGCGGGCCGGCATCGACGTCGACCAGCCGACGGGCCTCGCCGCCTACCTGGTCGCCGAGCAGATCGCGGAGAAGGAACTGGATTCCGGTCGCACCGTGATCGTGGATGCCGTGAACGCGGCCGAGTCCGCCCGACTGCAGTGGCGCGACCTGGCAGCGCGCGCCGACGTGCGCCTTCGCGTCATCGAGGTCGTGTGCTCCGACGCGTCCGTGCACAAGGAGCGGCTCGAGAAGCGAGAGCGCAACCTCCCGCACCTGGACGAGACCACGTGGAGAGCCGTCGAGCAGAGCCTCGACGGGTATGCGCCATGGACGGGACCCTCTTCCGCCCTGCCTCGCGTGACCGTCGACAGCGTGGAGCCGTTGGGCGTGAACGTCGAGGCCGCGCTGGCCTTCATCGCCGAGTAGTGCTGGTCCTGCTGCCGCCCTCCGAGACCAAGCGGGACGGGGGCGATCCGATCCCGTTGTCGCTCGACGCGCTCTCGTTCCCCGCGTTGCGCGATGCACGCGACGAGGTGCTCCGGGCCGCCTCCGCGCTGGCTGCGGACGCCGACGCCATGATGCGCGCGCTGAAGCTCGGCCCGCGACAGATCGCCGAGGTCGATCGCAACCGCCGCATCCTGACCTCGCCGACGATGCCGGCGATCGATCGGTACACGGGCGTGCTGTACGACGCGCTCGACGCTCCGAGCCTCGACCGCGCTGCACGCGCGTTCGCCGCCGAGCACGTCGCCGTGCACTCGGCACTGTTCGGCCTCGTCGGTGCCGGGGATCCGATCCCGGCCTACCGCCTGTCCCACGATTCGCGGCTGCCCGGGCTCCGTCTCAGGCCGCAGTGGCGGGATCCGATCAGCACGGTGCTCGCCGAGCGGTCAGGACTCATCGTCGACCTCCGTTCGGAGGGATACGTCGAGCTCGGTCCCGCCCCGGTGCGGCGGGACTCGGTGTTCCTCCGCGTCGTGTCCGTGGACGAGGGCGGTCGTCGTCGGGCGCTCAACCACTTCAACAAGCGGGCGAAGGGTCTCTTCACGCGTGCCCTGCTCGACGCACGACCGATCCTCGAGACGCGCGACGACCTGATGTCGTGGTGCGCCGGCGCGGGTTTCCGGCTCGAGGTCGGCGCCGAGCGGCCGGCGGCGCCGGTCGAGCTCGAGCTCGTCGCCTGATCGCGCGATCGCGCCGTGAGGCGGACCCGGAGAGGTCACCGGCGCCCCGGAATCGCCGCATACTCGGCTGCCGCGCGTGAGCGGTGGCAGCCGGCGAGGTGATCGTCGACCATGCCCATCGCCTGCATCAGCGCGTACATCGTGGTCGGTCCGACGAAGCGGAAGCCGAGCGAGCGCAACTGCCTGCTGAGCGCTGTCGACTCCGGGGTGGCCGCCGGGACCTCGGCGAAGCCCACGGGCGGGTCGGGCCGTGGAGGCGGCGCGAAGCCCCACAGCAGTTCGTCGAGCGTGCCGTCGAGCGCGAGCGTCGCCCGTGCGTTCGAGATCGTCGCCTCGATCTTCCCGCGATGGCGGATGATGCGCGCATCGCCGAGGAGGCGCTCGACGTCCTCCGAGTCCATCGCGGCGACGCGCTCGGGGTCGAACCCATGGAAGACCTCCCGGAACGCCGGACGGCGACGCAGGATGGTGATCCATGAGAGACCGGCCTGGAAGCCCTCGAGGCAGAGCTTCTCGAACAGGACGTCCGAGTCGTGCTGCGGAGTGCCCCACTCCTCGTCGTGGTAGCGCCGGTACTCCGGGTCCGAGGCTCCCCACGCGCATCTCGCCACTCCATCATCGCCGACGATCAGGTCGGGCCCGACGGACCCGGTCACGCCGCGAAGCCGATCTGCTCGTGCCCGAGGAGCCAGACCTTGGTCGGGATCCCCTCACCGCCCGAGTAGCCCGTGATCCGGCCGTCCGATGCGAGCACGCGGTGGCAGCCCACGATGATCGGCATCGGATTGGCGCCGACGGCGCCGCCGATGGCGCGAGCGGAGCCGGGTCGCCCCACGGCCGCCGCCAGGGCGCCGTAGGAGGTCGCCTCGCCCCAGGCGAGGCGCTGGAGCTCAGCCCACACGGCGCGCTGGAACGGCGTGCCGTCGAGTCGGACGGGGATGTCGAAGCTCGTCCGTCGTCCGTCGAAGTACTCGTCGAGCTGGGAGCGTGCGGTTTCGAGGAGCGCCGAGGTGCGCTCGGGGAGGTCGTCGTGCGGGAGCGCGCCGTCGCGCTCGATGGTGAGCGAGGTGAGCGCGGAATCGTCGGCCTGGAGCTCGATCCGCCCGACGGGGCTGGAGAGGCGGATCAGGTAGGGGGAGTTCATGCTTCGAGGATAGGCGCGGCATCCGTCATCGACTGGCGGGAATCGGACACCGCACGAAGTGGAATCGACCACGTCGGGTGTGGAGGACCGGTCCGCCACGTCGCCTCGGGAGCCGTCCTCCACATCGCCTCGGGGCATGCCGCGGATCACCGATCCGGGAGCGCGCGCCCGTCCATGCCGCGGTCGCAGCGAGGCTGCCCGCATGACGACCACCATTCGCGCCGGCGCCCCTCAGGACTTCCTGGCACTCGTCCCCGTGCTCGCCGGCTACCGTCCGGCCCGTTCCCTCGTCTGCGTCGCCTTCGAGGGCAACCGCACGTCGGCGGTGCTCCGACACGACCTGCCGGACTCCGCGCACGTCGACGCCGTCGTGGCCTCGGTGATGGGCACGCTCTGCAGGATCCCGAGCGTCGACGGGATCGTCCCCATCGCGTACTGCGAGGAGCCGTTCGACGGGGAGGGCCTCCCGCGGGCCGACGTCCTCGAGTGCGTCGTCCAGGGCGCAGAGCGCGCCGGCTTCGCCGTCCGAGACGCACTGACGGTGGCACCGAACGGATGGGGATCGCTCTTCGACGACGGCCTTCCCGCGGGCGGCCGGGCACTCGGCCTCATCGAGGAGAGCAGCGCGATCACGGCATCGTCGACGAAGGCGTCGGGGCTCGCCGCGAGCCTCGTCGAGTCCGCGGCCGACCTCGTCCGCATCCCCGATGCCGACCGGGCGCTCGCCGCGCACATCCGTGAGGTCCTCGACGGCCTCTCCGAACGTGCGAGGGCCCATGCCGATCACATGGCCGATCGTGTCGAGCGCGCACTGGGGGACGCCGCGGATCCGATCGTCCTCGTGGAGCGGATCGCGGCAGCGCGCGTCGACGGCACCGCGGAGGAACTCGCCTGGCTCCTCGAACTCGCGGAACAGCCCGCAGTCCGCGACGCGATCATGCTCCAGTCGGCGTTCGGCCCCGCGATCGGCGAGCTGTCGCTGGACGCGGCGGACGTGGAGCGCGATCACGGCACCACGCTGGGCCTCGACGAGCCGCACGGCTCGGAGCGACGCCCGGGTCCCGACGAGGGGGAGAGCGTCGATGGGTACCTGGCGAGGCTCATGCTCGGACGCTCGTCGATCCGACCGGATGCCGATCGGGTGCAGTCGATCCTGGGCTTCGTCACCATCGCCATCGGCAACGCCCCGACCGGCCGGCGCACGGGCGCGCTCTGCATCGCGGCGTGGCTCTCGTGGGCGCTCGGTCGTGGATCCGCGGCCGGCGCGCTCATCGACCTCGCGATCTCCGAGACGCCGGACCACACCATGGCCGGGCTCCTGCGCCGCTTCCTCGCCCTCGGCGAGCTCCCCGAGTGGGCGTTCTCGCGACCACTGGCTGGGCCGGGACGGTCCGAGCCCGCCGCGTAGGGCGGACTCGGAGCGGGACGCCGACGGACGGGACGCCGGCGGACACCGAGACGCCGACGGACGCCGGGACGTCGACGGATGCCGAGACGCCCGGACCCTGGGGATCCGGGCGTCTCGGAGAGCCCTCGGCACGCGGCGCGACGTCGCCGCGCGCGGCGCGTCAGAGGCGGTTCGCCGCCTCGGTGAGCACGCCGCGCAGGATCTGCTCGATCTCGCGGAACTCCGCGGGGCCGATGGTCAGCGGCGGCGCGAGCTGGATGACGGGGTCCCCGCGGTCGTCGGCACGGCAGTACAGTCCCGCGTCGAACAACGCCTTCGACAGGAATCCGCGGAGGAGGCGCTCCGACTCGTCATCGTCGAAGGTCTCGCGGGTCGCCTTGTCCTTGACGAGCTCGATGCCGAAGAAGTACCCGTCGCCGCGGACGTCGCCCACGATCGGGATGTCGAGCAGCTTCTCGAGCTCCGCGCGGAACAGCGGCGAGTTCTCGCGCACGCGTTCGTTGAGGCGCTCCTCCTCGAAGATGTCCAGGTTCTCGAGCGCGACCGCCGCCGAGACCGGGTGCCCGCCGAAGGTGTAGCCGTGGTAGAAGCTCGTCGTCCCCGTCTTGAAGGGCTCGTAGATCTTCTCCGACACGATCGTGGCGCCGATGGGGGAGTACCCAGAGGTCATGGCCTTCGCGCAGGTGATCATGTCGGGGACGTAGCCGTACGCATCGCACGCGAACATGTGGCCGATTCGGCCGAATGCCGCGATGACCTCGTCGGACACCATGAGCACGTCGTACTTGTCGCAGATCTCCCGCACGCGCTGGAAGTAGCCGGGGGGCGGCGGGAAGCATCCGCCCGAGTTCTGGATCGGCTCGAGGAACACCGCCGCGACCGTCTCCGGACCCTCGAACAGGATCATCTCCTCGATGCGGTCCGCCGCCCAGAGGCCGAACGCCTCGAGGTCGTCCGCCGGACCGCCCATCTCGGCCGCGCGGTAGAAGTTCGTGTTCGGCACGCGGAACCCGCCCGGCGTGATCGGCTCGAACATCTGCTTCATCGCGGGAATCCCGGTGATCGCGAGGGCGCCCTGCGGCGTGCCGTGGTAGGCGACGGAACGCGAGATGACCTTGTGCTTGGTGGGGATCCCGCGGAGCTTCCAGTAGTACTTCGCGAGCTTGAAGGCCGTTTCGACCGCTTCGCCGCCACCGGTGGAGAAGAACACCCGGTTGAGGTCGCCCGGCGCGTAGTCGGCGAGGCGGTCCGCGAGCTCGATCGCCGCGGGGTGCGCGTACGACCAGATCGGGAAGAACGCGAGCTCCTCCGCCTGCTTCGCTGCGACCTCGGCGAGTCGACGGCGCCCGTGACCCGCGTTCACGACGAACAGGCCCGACAGCCCGTCGAAGTACTTCCTGCCCTGGGCGTCGAACACGTGGTGGCCCTCGCCGCGCGTGATGATGGGCACGCCGTGCTCCTCCATCGTGGACTGGCGCGCGAAGTGCATCCAGAGATGGTCCTTCGCCTTCTGCTGCAGCGCGGCGTCGTCGAAGCCGGCGGTGCCGAGGCGCGCAGTCGCGTCGAGGGTGGTCATCGGGAACTCCTTCCGGGCGACGCCGCAGTCAGCGGGTGCCCCAGTTGTAGAACTGCTTCTGCAGCTTCAGGTAGACGAACGTCTCCGTGGTCTGGACCCCGGGGAGGTTGCGGATGCGGGAGTTGAGCAGTGTGATGAGCTGGTCGTCGTCCTCGCAGACCACCTCGGCCAGGAGGTCGAAGCTGCCGGCGGTGAGCACGACGTAGTCGATCTCGGGGATCGCCGCGAGCTCCTCTGCGAGCGCGCGGGTGTCGCCCGTGACCCGGATGCCGATCATCGCCTGGCGGGTGAAGCCGAGCTGCATCGGATCGGTCACCGCCACGATCTGCATCACGCCTGCTTCGGTGAGCCGCTGGACCCGCTGGCGGACGGCGGCCTCGCTGAGACCCACCGCCTTACCGATGTCCGCGTAGGAACGCCGACCGTCGGCCTGGAGCTGCTCGATGATCGCCTTCGAGACGTCGTCGAGCTGCACGGGCCGATGGCTCGTCGAGCGGTTCCCGTTCGTCATGCGTTCGATCATGACAGTGACTTTGTTGAATGACAAGCGATTCCGTCGATTCCGAGGGCATTCACCACGGATTCCATCGTCTGGGCTCTTCCGTTCGGACCGCTCCTGTGCGAGCATGGTCGGCACCTGCGCCCGGCCTCGCCCGGTGCGCCATCGAACGCGGCCGAGCGGCCGTCAGACGACATCCCGACGGAGGAACCCCGTGACCGAGCTCCTGCGCAACTTCATCGGCGGCGGCTACGTCGACGCGCGCGCCGACGAGACCCTCGACCTCGTCGACCCGGCGACCGAGCAGGTCTACGCGACCGCCCCGATCTCGACGGGCGCGGACATCGACGCCGCCTACTCCGCCGCGGAATCCGCGTTCGAGCAGTGGGGTGAGACGACCCCCGCGGAACGACAGCTGGCGCTCTTCCGGATCGCCGACGCGATGGAGGAGCGCGCGGAGGAGTTCGCCGACCTGGAGTCGCAGGACACCGGCAAGCCGCGCGCGAGCCTCGTGGCCGACGAGATCCTGCAGTCGGTGGACCAGCTCCGCTTCTTCGGCGGCGCGGCGCGGAACCTCGAGGGCCGGGCCGCGGCCGAGTACCTCGCCGACCACACCTCGTACGTCCGCCGGGAGCCGATCGGAGTCATCGGCCAGGTCGCCCCGTGGAACTACCCGCTGAACATGGCGGTCTGGAAGATCGCGCCGGCGATCGCAGCCGGGAACACCGTCGTCCTCAAGCCCTCCGACACGACCCCGCTCGCGACGCTGAAGCTCGCCGAGGTCGCGTCCGAGTTCCTTCCGGCCGGCGTGCTCAACGTCGTGACCGGTGACCGCGCGACCGGCGCCGCCCTGCTCCAGCACGCGACGCCGGAGATGGTCGCCATCACGGGCTCGGTCCGCGCGGGCATGGAGGTCGCCCGCGCCGCGGCATCCGACCTCAAGCGGGTCCACCTCGAACTCGGCGGCAAGGCGCCCGCGATCGTCTTCGACGACGTCGACCTCGCAGCCGCGGCCGAGGGCATCGTCTCCGCGGCGTACTTCAATGCGGGACAGGACTGCACCGCTGCGACGCGCGTGCTCGTGCACGAATCGGTGCACGACGAACTCGTCGCGGCACTCGTCGAGCGCATCCGGACGAGCGCGCGCACCGGCGGTCCGCGCGAGGACGGCGTGTTCTACGGGCCCCTCAACAACCCGACCCAGCTCGCCAACGTCTCCGGGTTCATCGACCGCCTGCCCGACCACGCGGACCTCGCCGTCGGCGGCCGGCGCCAGGGCGACCGAGGCTACTTCTGGGAGGCCACCGTCGTCACCGGCCTGCGCCAGGACGACGAGGCCGTGCAGCGCGAGATCTTCGGCCCGGTGCTCACCGTGCAGTCCTTCCGCGAGGAGCGCGACGCGCTCGCGATGGCCAACGGGGTCGACTACGCGCTCGCCGCCTCCGTGTGGACCCGCGACCACGGTCGCGCCATGCGCTTCGCCAAGCACCTCGACTTCGGGTGCGTGTGGATCAACACGCACATCCCGTTCGTGTCCGACATGCCCCACGGCGGGTTCAAGCACTCCGGCTACGGGAAGGACCTCTCCCAGTACGGGTTCGAGGACTACACGCGGCTGAAGCACGTGATGAGCTTCATCGGCTGAAACCCCCGCGCGGTGCCAGACTGGACCGCATGGTCGATGGTGCGGTGCGCCGCAGGAACGAGCCCGGCTCCCCGGAGTGGGACGTCGTCGTGGGCTCCCGCTTCATCGCGGCGGTCGCGGCACCGGCCGCCGACCGGGTCCTGACCGGGCTCGCCGAGTCCGCCGGACTGGGGTCGCTCGAACTCGAGGAGCTCGTGGCCCGGATCCCCATGGGCCCCGGCGGCGTCGAGCACTTCGCGATCGTGTGGTGGCCGGCGTCGGGCGACCCGATCACCGCGATCGTGCGCGGCGACGCGGTCATCGACCTCGCGTCGCCGGGCGGCGCGCGCCGCCTCGACTCGCGTGAGATCACGCCGTGGCACCTCGCCGAGTTCACGGCCGTGACGCGGCTGCGCATCGCCGGCGCCGACTCGGCGCTCGACGAGGTGCGGCAGGCGGGCCTCCGCGGCACGGCCGTGCCCGCCGACCGCGCGGCGTTCCGCGCGTCGGCGGTGGAGTGGTCGTGGCGCGAGGTTCCGGTGCGCCCGGACTCGCGCGCCGGCGACCCCGACGCCGACACGCGGATCGCTCGGCCCTCCCGCGCGGACCGTGATCGGCGCGGACCGACCTCCGGCGTCCCCACGGCGCCCATGCAGGTCGTCGACGACGACACCGTCCGGTTCGCCCGGGGGAACGCCGCCGACGCCGACACCGTCCTCACGAGCGCGGCTCGCGCTCGCCTCGTCGAGCAGCGCACCGGCGACGTGCGAGCGGATGCCGCGGCATCCGTCGCGCCCGCGGTCGAGCGCGGGCAGCCCACGCTGCGCTACCGCGTCGACGGCGGCGAGGTCGGCGAGGTGTCGAACCCCGTGCTCATCGGGCGCAGCCCGAGCGCGCCGCGGATGACGACCGGGGAGGTGGTGCTCGTCCGCGTCCACTCGCCGGCAGGCGTGGTCTCCGCGACGCACCTCGAACTCCGGATGGAGGGCGGTCGACTCGTCGCGGCGGACCTGCGCTCGACGAACGGGACCGTGGTCCAGACCCCTGCGGGCCGGCGTCGGCTGCGATCCGGCGAGTCGCTCGTGGTCACGCCGGGCACCTCCCTGCAACTCGGAGGGGATACGATCGTCGAGATCCTCCCGGCGCTCGGGGGCGTCGACGCATGAACTCGATCGGACACTGGGGGACCGGGTGACGCAGATCGGCAACGGCAACAGCCGCCACACGGTCGTGCTCCCCGACGGCACGGAGGTCACGCTCGCCTGGGCGGCTGCGACCGACACCGGCCTGCGCCGCGCCGTCAACGAGGACAGCTTCGTTGCGCAGGCGCCGCTGTTCGCGGTCGCCGACGGGATGGGCGGACACGCGGCCGGGGACTTCGCCAGCGCCGCGGTGGTCACCCGGCTCGCCGAACACGGGGGCAAGTCGTCGGTCGGCACGGCCGACATCGACGACGCACTGAAGCTCGCCGTTCGCGACATGGGTCGCGGTGCCGGCGTCACCGACGAGGGAAGCGGCACGACGGTCACGGGCGTGGCGCTCGGCGTCATCGGCGACGAGCCGGCGTGGATCGTCTTCAACATCGGCGACTCGCGCGTGTACCGCCTCGTGGGCGGTGTGCTCGAGCAGCTCACGGTCGACCACTCGATCGTCCAGGAGCTCGTCGATGCCGGTCAGATCACGCGCGAGGAGGCGGAGACGCACCCGCATTCGAACGTGATCACGCGCGCGGTCGGTTTCCACGAGGCCCCGATCCCGGACTACCGGGCGATCCCGCTCGAGGAGGGCATGCGCGTGCTGGCGTGCTCCGACGGGCTGACGAAGGAGCTGACCCCGTACGGCATCCGCCACTTCCTCATCTCGGGCCGTTCACCCGAGCAGGCCGTCCGGCAGCTCGTCGAGGCGGCGGTGGGCAATGGTGGGCGCGACAACGTCACGGTCGTCGTCGTCGACGTGCTCCGGGTGGTCCGGCCGTCCACAGCCGCCGACGACGGCTGATCCCGGTCGACGCACCCGACCTAGAATTGGGCGAGACCCGACGCGTCGCCGCGCCGGGATGCAACGCACCAGAGGTCGGCGGGAGGATCGTGTCGAGGCGTCTGCCGTCAACCCCGCCCAACCTGCCCGGGTTCTCGTTCATCCGCGTCCTCGGCTCGGGTGGGTTCGCCGACGTGTTCCTGTACGAGCAGAACATGCCCCGTCGGCTGGTGGCCGTGAAGGTCCTGCTCGCCGAGGTCGTCAACGACGAAGTGCGGCAGATGTTCCAGGCCGAGGCGAACCTCATGGCGCAGCTCTCGAGCCATCCGTCGATCCTCACCGTCTACCAGGCCAGCGTCGCCGCAGACGGCCGGCCTTACCTCGTCATGGAGTACTGCTCCGCGACGCTCGGGCAGCGCTACCGCGCGGTGCAGCTCCCGCTCGCGGAGGTGCTCGCCATCGGCGTCAGGATCGCGAGCGCCATCGAGACGGCGCATCGCCAGGGCGTGCTGCACCGTGACATCAAGCCCTCCAACATCCTGACGACCGCGTACGGCCACCCCGTGCTCTCCGACTTCGGCATCGCTGCGACCCTCGGGCAGGCGGAGGCGAGCGACGCGGTCGGGCTCTCGGTGCCGTGGTCGGCTCCGGAGGTGCTCCTCGACGAGGTCGCGGGGACCGTCGCGAGCGAGGTGTGGTCGCTCGGCGCGACGGTGTACTCGCTCCTCGCCGGCCGCAGCCCCTTCGAGGTCCCCGGTGGCGACAACGGCACGGTCGCCCTCGTCGGTCGAATCGAGAAGGCCAGGGTCCCGACCACCGGTCGGCCCGACGTGCCGCGGAGCCTCGAGGCGGTGCTCGCCCGCGCGATGTCGAAACGGCCCACCGACCGGCAGGACAGCGCCCTCGAGTTCATCCGCGACCTGCAGTCGGTCGAGGAGGAGCTCGCACTGCCCCAGACGCCGCTCGAGGTCGCGATGGACGACTGGGCGCTCGCGACCGCCGTCGACCTCGACGAGCGCACGCGCATCGGCGCCGGCACGAGCGTGGCCGCCGCATCCGGACGCTCGCGGCGGCGCCGCGCCGGAGGGTCCGCGCGTCCGATGCCGCGCAGCCTCGATTCGCACTCCCAGGGCTCGCTGTCCGGCCGCGCCCGCACCACGCCGCCGTCGACCGGCCGCCTCATCCTGGGCGTCGCGATCGCGGCCGCCGTCTTCGTCGGGTTGGTGGTCGCCGGGCTCCTGACGGTCGCCGGAAGCGCCGGCGACATCCCCGTCGTCGCCGACGTCCGGGCGAGCACGGACGGCGCCACGGTCGAGTTCGCGTGGGACGACCCCGGCATCCGCCAGGGCGACGCCTACATCGTCACCGTGCAGGGCGAGACCTCAGCACCGCAACGGGCCGCCGAGTACGCGGTGAGCCTCGACGAGCCCGGCACGGTCTGCGCCACGGTCACCGTCTGGCGCGACGGCCGGACCGGCCAGCCGAGCGCGGAGCGCTGCACCGAGGTCGACGAGGTCCCGCGATGAATCTCCGGACCCTCTGGGCGCGTCGGCGATCGGCGATCGTGACCGGCGCCTCGATCGCGGCGGTCGTCGCGCTCGTGGCCGGCATCGCCGTGGCATCCGGAGGGTACACGGCGCAGCGGGTCGACCTCGGGGACGCCTCGGTGTGGGTGCCGAACGACGGGCTGCAGACCGTGGGGCGCGCCAACACGGCCGTGCACGAGCTGAACACCGTGGTCGACACCGGCGGCACGCGGTCCGAGATCGTCCAGAGCGGCGCCACGGTGCTCGTCCTGGACCGCGATCGCGCGAGCGTCGGGATCGTCGATCCCACCACGTCGACCGTCACCGCCACGGTCGCCGTCCCCGGCGACGCCGAACTCGCCCTCGCCGGCGACCGCGTCGTCGTCACCGCCGGCGGCGACCTCTGGGTCTGGCCGGTCGACGAGTTCGCCTCGTTCGACGCGGAGGCGGATCCTGCGCTGTCGTTCGGCGCCGGATCGGTCGTCTCCGTCGACGAGGCGGGGCGCATCTTCGCCTTCACGCCGACCACCGGCGTCGTCTCGCGCTTGTCCGCGGCTGATCCGGACCGGACGCAGGCCACGTGGGAGGTCGATCCGCTCGACGAGGAGGCGGAAACGCAGATCACGTCGGTCGGCGGCCGGTGGGCGATCCTCGACGCGGAGGCGGCGGTCGTGACCTTCGAGGGCGGCGCGACCACGGCCCTGGAGGGACTCGACGCCGACGACCCGGTCCTGCAGCGGCCCGCTGCGGCGGGCGACGCCGTGCTGCTCGCCACGCGAGAGGGGTTGCTGGAGCTCCCGTTCGACGGCTCGGAGGCCACGCAGCTGTCCGCCGCGCACTCGGGAGAACCTGCAGCACCCCTGGTGCATGCGGAGTGCCGTCACGCGGCGTGGGGCGACCGGACGGCCTGGCGCGACTGCGACGGCGGGTCCGGCAGCGAGGTGAGCCTGGTCGGCGCCGAAGGCGCGCTCTCACCGGATTTCCGCGCCAACGGCGAGACGGTCGTGCTGAACGACCGGCGTTCGGGCGCGACGTGGGCGGCCTCCGGCGACTACGGCCTGATCGACAACTGGGACGACCTCCTCGCGATCGAGCGGGACGACGAAACCGTCGAGCAGAACGACCCCGACGCGACGCCCACGATCGAGAAGGCCCAGGTGGCGCCGGTCGCGCTGGACGACGAGTTCGGCGCCCGACCCGGACGCGCCACACTGCTTCCCGTGCTGCTGAACGACTACGACGCCAACGGCGACGTCCTCGTCGTCTCGACCGTGGACGGCGACCTGCCCGTCGGAGCCCGGCTCGACCTGGTGGCCGACCGGCAGCAGGTCCAACTGACCCTCGGCCAGGGTGCGCAGGGCGCGTTCGAGTTCGGCTACACGATCGACGACGGACGCGGGGGCAGCGCACGGGCGATCGTCAGCATCGCCGTCCGGCCGCCCGAGGAGAACGAGGCGCCGAGGCAGGTCCGGGAGAGCCGGGCGATGGTCGAACAGGGCGGACGCGTGACGACGGCCGTGCTCGGCGAATGGGTGGACCCGGACGGCGACCCCATCTTCCTGCGGCGCGCGAACGTGGACGCCCCCGACCGGGTCTCGTCGACGGCCGACGGGGTCGTCGTGTTCGACGAGGCCGGCGAGGGCGCCTCGCGGACCGTGTCCCTGGCCGTCTCGGACGGGCGAGACGAAGGCGTGGGCGCCCTCGTGGTCGCCGTCCGCGCCCCGGGCGAAGCGCCGCTCGTCGCCGAGTCGTTCGTGGCCCTCGCCACCGCCGGGGAGGAGATCGAACTCGAACCGCTCCGGCACGTCCGGGGCGGCACCGGGATGCCTCACCTGACGGCCGTGCCGTCGAAGCCGGGTGCGATCATCACCCCCGACTTCGATGCCGGGACGTTCCGATTCCGGACGGACGACGTCCGCACGCACTACCTCGAGTACACCGTGACCGACGAGGGCCGCACCGCGACGGGCCTCGTCCGGGTCGAGGTCTCGGCGCCCCCCGAGCGCGACACGACGCCCATCACCGTGCCGCACACGGCGTTCCTCCGTCTCGAGCACCCGATGGAGGTCGACGTGCTCGCGTCCGACATCGATCCCACGGGCGGACTGCTCATCATCACCGGCCTCGAGGACGAGGTCGATCCCGCGCTCCGCGTCGAGGTCGTCGAGCATCGCATCCTCCGAGTCACGCTGATGCAGCCGCTCGCGACCGGCTCCACCACGTTCGACTATCGCGTGAGCAGCGGTCTCGCCGACGCCGTGGGCTCGGTCACGGTCGTCGAGGTACCGAGGCCCGACCGGTTCCAGCCGCCGGTCGCGGTGGCCGACACGGCGTCGGCGCGGACCGGCGACGTCATCGACATCCCGGTCCTCGACAACGACGAGCATCCCGACGGCGACCGACTGACGCTTGCGCCCGATCTCGTGGAGGAGCCGGCTGCCGGGCTGCTGTTCACCTCGGGATCGCGCCTGCGCTATCACGCACCGGACCGCCCCGGCGAGTTCGAGGCCGTGTACCGCGTCGAGGGCCCCGACGGGCAGTTCGGGACCGCGTCGGTGCGGATCACCGTCCGAGACGCGGATGCCGAGAGCAACTCGCCGCCCGTGCCGCGCACCGCCATCGCGCGCGTCCTGGCAGGCGGGACGGTGCGCATCCCGATCGCGCTCGGCGGCATCGACCCGGACGGCGACTCCGTGCAGCTCATCGGCCAGGAGTCCAACCCCGAGCGCGGCACCGTCGTCGATCGAGGCGCCGACTGGCTCGAGTACCACGCCGGGGAGTACTCGGCGGGCACGGACACGTTCGCCTACACGGTCGTCGACGCCCTCGGGGCCCGTGCGACGGGCACCGTTCGGGTCGGGGTTGCGCCGGGTCTCGACGGAGCGAGGCGTCCGGTCGCGATCGAGGACGAGATCACCGTGCGACCCGGGCGGACGATCGCCGTGCGCGTGCTCGAGAACGACACCGATCCGGACGGCTCGGCCTTGCGCCTCACGGGCGTCGAGGCCAACACCCCCGGCACCGTGGTCGAGCAGGTCGACGACATGGTGGTCGTCGAGGTCCCGAACGGTCCGGGCCTGTACGGCGCCATCTACACGATCGCGAACGAGCGCGAGGCGAGCGCCTCGAGCTTCGTGCGCATCACGGCCGATCCCGACGCGACGCTCAGCCGGCCGGAGGCCGCCGACGTCGTCCTGAGCCTCACCGACGTGCTCGACGAGGAGGAGGTCGACGTCGACGTGCTCGACGAGGTCTTCATCGCCGATGCGGATGCCGCCGCCGCGGACGTCGCGCTCGTCCCGGGATACTCCGACGGGGCGCGCGTCTCGGGCGGCACCGTGCGGGTCGAGGTCCAGGACCGTCGCCGCATCGTGCCGTACACCGTCGCCCACCCCGACGACCCCGAGCTGCGCGCGTACGCGTTCATCTGGGTGCCGGGCAGGGACGACGCGCTGCCGCAGCTGCGGAGGGATGCTCCGCCCGTCGAGGTGACGTCCGGCGAGGAGGTCGTCCTCGAGCTCGAGGACTACGTCGTCGCCGCGTCCGGCCGGCCGGTCCGACTCACCGATGCCGCAACCGTGCGCGCGTCGCATTCCGACGGGAGCGACCTCGCGGTCGACGCCGACACCGTGCGGTTCCGCAGCGAAGCCGGGTACTTCGGACCGGCATCCATCTCGTTCACCGTCACGGACGGCGACTCCGCGGACGACCCGGAGGGGCGCACCGGGACCATCGTCATCCCCATCGACGTCACGCCGAGGGAAGGGCAGCCGCCCGCGTTCGACGGGGGAGTGATCGACTTCGAACCCGGGCAGGAGAAGGCGATCGACCTCGAGCGCCTGACCATCCTGGCCGGTTCGGGCGACGCCGAACTCGAGTACCGCATCGTCGGCGACCTCCCCGACGGATTCGGCGCGGCCCTCGATGGGACCGAGCTGCGCGTCCGCGCGTCGGAGTCGACCCCGCAGGGCACCCGGACCTCGATCACCGTCGGGGTCTCGGCCGACGGCGTGGAGGGCACCCCCGGGCGCATCGAGCTGCGCGTCGTCCCCTCCACTCGTCCCATCGCGCGGCCGGCCCCGGATGTCGCGATCGCACCGCGCGGGCGCACGACGTCGGTCGACGTGCTCGACAACGACGCCGCAGGCAACCCGTTCCCGGGGACGCCGCTCCGCGTGCTGCGTGTTCGCGGGCTCGGAGCGGAGAACCTCCCCGCCGGCCTGACCGTCGTGCCCGATGCCGACCGGTCGCGCCTCTCCGTCACGGTCTCCTCCGGTGCCGAGCCCATCAACACGACGCTCGAGTACCAGGTGGCCGACGCCACGAACGACTCGAGCCGCTATGCATGGGGGACCGTCACGATCTCCGTGCAGGACCGGCCGGATCCCATCACGGACGCACGCCTGACCGCGTTCCGCGACGGGGAACTCGACCTCGCGTTCGGGGCGGGCGCATCGAACAACTCGCCGATCGAGGCCTACCGGATCAGCCTGCTCGACCCCGCGGGCGGCGAGGAACTCGCAGCCTCGGAGTGCGCGGCGACCACCTGCACCGTGCCCACGCTCGGCAACGGCCCCGGCGCCGCCGTCCTCGTGCGCATCCAGGCGCGCAACGCGATCGGGCTCGGCGACCCGGTGGAGCTCCCGACCCCGGTCTGGTCGGACGTCATCCCGCCGGCGGCGACCGGCCTGCGGGCGGTGCCGCTCGACGGGCGGCTCCGGGTCGAATGGGCACCCGTGCCGACCGGGGCGGGCAGCCCGGTCAGCACCTACGTCGTCTGGATCGCCGGATCCCCGATCGAGGTCGACGCCGACCTCGCCTGCACCGCGTCCGTCTGCTCGGTCGAATCGCAGGGGCTCGCGAACGGCAGTTCCGTGGGCATCACCGTCAGCGCCCGCAACGGGGCGTTGCCCGCGCTCGCCGCGTGGACCGAGGCGAGCACGATCGGCACCCCCTTCGGCGCGCCGATCGCGGGCGGGATCTCAGTCGACGCCGACCCCGCCGCCGGCACGGTCGTCGTGTCGTGGTCGCCGTTCGACGGCAACGGCGACGGCATCGGCGGGTACTTCGTGCAGCGCCTCGTCGAAGGCGAGACGTCGGTCCCCGGTGGCGCGCAGGCCTGTTCGGTGACCAGCCCGGCGCCCGGCACGGTCGTCGCCCCGACGGTCGGCGGGACGGTCGCCGAGATGGTCCGCGTGGGCGCCGGGGCCTCGAGCGTCCAGTTCACGGGCACCAACGTGGAGTCGGCGCGATACGGTTTCGTCGTCTGGGGCTGGAACCGAGCCGGCTGCGTGTCCACGGAGGTCGCTGCGACGGTGGTCCGTCCGGCGCCGGGAGCGATCTCGGACGTCCGGAGCGACATGGACTGGACCAACCCGGAGACCTGGGACCGGTACATCGACGACGTCGACGGCGGGTCGAAGCGCCTCCAGATCATCGCGGTCGACGCCGCCGGCGCACGCGTCGGCTCGCCGAAGGACTTCTCCGGCTCGGGCTGGCTGCGACAGTTGCTGAACCGTCCGTTCGGGGAGACCGCGCGCTTCCAGGTCCGCAGCTGCACGGTCTGGGGCACCTGCGGCCCGTGGTCGGGCACGTTCCCCGGCGGGGACTCGCCGACACTGACGTTCGCGCTCCCCGGTCGCGCCTACGATGACGCCACCTCGACCTGGTCGTGGACGGCCGCCCCGGCGAACAACGGCCTCCCGGCCGCGTTCCGGTGCGGTGCCGACGGCGACCGCGTCGGCCGCACGGCCCAGAGCGCGACCTCCTGTCAGGTCAACGGAGCCAAGCCCGGCGACCTCGTCTGGTTGGATGTTGAGGTCGCGGGCGTCACCGCGAGGTTCGAGTCCCGATGAGTCCCATGAGGAGCACCGCATGACCATGACCCCCGAGGACGCCACCCGCTTCGCGTCGAACCTCGACGAGCTCGTCGGAGCCGTCGAGGAGATCCTGCTCGGCAAGAACCGCGTCATCCGCCTCGCCTTCACCGCGTTGCTCAGCGAGGGCCATCTCCTCCTCGAGGACGTCCCGGGCACCGGGAAGACGTCGCTCGCACGCGCGATGGCGCAGTCGGTGGCGGGGTCCAGCAACCGCGTGCAGTTCACACCCGACCTGCTGCCCGGGGACATCACCGGCGTCTCGGTCTACGACCAGCGGTCGGGAGCCTTCGAGTTCCATCCGGGTCCCGTGTTCGCGAACATCGTGCTGGCCGACGAGATCAACCGCGCGAGCCCGAAGACGCAGTCGGCGCTCCTCGAGGTGATGGAGGAGGGCCAGGTCACGGTCGACGGGCAGACCCACGTCGTCGGCCGGCCGTTCATGGTCATCGCGACGCAGAACCCGGTCGAGCAGGCGGGCACCTATCGGCTGCCCGAGGCACAGCTCGACCGCTTCCTCATGCGGACCTCCATCGGGTACCCGGACCACGCGTCGACGATCCGGATCCTCGAGGGCACCGACCAGCGAGCGCACGACCATCGGGTCGAGCCGCGCCTCGATGCGGAGCAGATCGTGGAGATGGCCGCCCTTGCCCGCACCGTGTACGTCGACCCGACCATCAACGACTACGTGTCGCGCCTGGTCGATGCGACGCGCAGCGCGACCGAGGTCCGCCTCGGCGTGAGCGTCCGCGGTGCCCTCTCCCTCGTGCGGGCGGCGAAGACGCACGCCGCGGGGCGCGGACGGCACTACGTCGTGCCCGACGACGTGAAGGCGCTCGCCGAGCCCGTCCTCGCGCACCGCCTGATCCTCGACCCCGAGGCGGAGTTCGACGGCGTGACGGCGTCGAACATGATCGCCCAGGTGCTGATCGAGACGCCGCCGCCCTCAGCGAGGCAGGCCGGGTGACCTTCCAGACCCGCACGTCCATCCCGGAGGAGGCTGCGAAGCAGGGCTTCCTCGCGGTGACGATCGCGCGCGCGGTCGTCGCGGTCCGGCGGGCGGCGTCCGTCGTCGAGCGGTGGACGCGCGCGGGCCGGAGCGTCGTCACCCCACTCGGGTGGGGCGTGCTCGGAGCGGCCGTCGTCTCCCTGGTCCTCGGCTACGGGTTCGGATGGCTCGAGCTCGCGCTCGTCGGGTGGGGTGCGGTGCTCGTGCTCGTGCTCGCTTCCGCCTGGCTCGTCGGTCGCGGCGCGGGCGCCATCGACCTCACGCTGCCCGTGCCCCGGGTGGCGGTCGGAGAGACGGCCGAGGCGCGCCTCGTCGCGCACAACCCCGGGCGCCGGCGCTTCTCCGGTGCGCGGATCGAGCTCCCGGTGGGGCGGAAGGTCGTCTCCCGATTCGTGCCCGCCCTTCCGCGGGGCGGGACGCTGGACGAACGCGTGCCGATCCCGACCGAGCGGCGTGGCGTCGTCGAGGTCGGCCCCGTTCGCACCGTGCGCGCCGACCCGGTCGGGCTGATGCGGCGCGAGATCGTGTGGTCCGACGTGCGGATGCTGCACGTGCATCCGCGCACCATCGCGGTGTCCGCGCTCAGCACCGGCTTCCTCCGAGACCTCGAGGGCTCGCCCACCCGGGACCTCACGGCGAGCGACATCGCCTTCCACGCGCTGCGCGAGTACCAGCCGGGCGACGATCGCCGGTACATCCACTGGCGGAGCTCGGCGAAGACCGGCACGTTCATGGTCCGGCAGTTCGAGGAGACCCGACGCAGTCGTCTGATGGTGCTGCTCGACCTCGCGGCGGACGCGTACGAGGACGAGGAGGACTTCGAGCTCGCGGTGAGCGTCGCGGCGTCGATCGGTGCTCGCGCGATCCGCGACGCCCGAAGCCTCGCGTTCGTGGTCTCGGAGCGGGAGCGCCCCCGGCGCGAGCCCGGAACGCGAGGGGAGCCGGCGAGCCGACGCGGACCCGGGTCGGCGGTTCCGGGAGGTGGCACCGGCGCCCCCAGGCGGCGGCAGCCGGCCGTCGGGGAACTCCCCACCGCGTCACGCGACCGGCTGCTCGACGCGCTCTGCGTGGTCGAGGCCGACGACCACGCCGCGGGCCTCGCGGACACCGCTCGCGCAGCGGCGGAGTCGGTGTCGGGCGTGTCCCTCGCCTTCGTCGTCACCGGCGGCTCGCGCAGCGTCGCCGAACTGCGGCAGGCCGCCTCGCGACTCCCGCTCGGTATCGAGTCCGTCGCGGTGCGGTGCTCCGCCGAGGGCGAGGCGACCGCGCGCTCGGTCGGCGGCCTGTCGGTCTACGGCATCGGCTACCTCGAGGACCTCACCGCGATGCTCGCGAGGACGGCATCGGTCGCATGAGCACGTCCCAGGGGGCGCCCCGCACGAGTTCCGTGCGGCGGCGGACGCGCCTGCTCGTCGCGGGTGCGAGCCTCGGTTCCGCGATCGTGAGCACGACCTTGGTCATGGCGGTCGTGGCGACGTCGATGCTTCCGTGGTGGCCGATCTACGAGAGCCCGGCCTTCGTGTACGCAGCGGGCGTGGCGATCGTCGCCGGAGCGGCGATCGGCTTCGCCGGCGCCGTCTGGACCTGGCCGTCCTGGGCGGTCGCGTCTGCGATCGCGGCGGCCTACCTCGTGCTCGGCGTGCCCGTGGCGGTGCCGTCGAGCGCCTACGCCGACGTCCTGCCGACCGCCGAAGGACTCGTCGAACTCGTGGCCGCGGTCGCGCTGTCCTGGAAGCAGCTCGTGACGATCTCCGTCCCGGTCGGCTCGTACCAGACACTGCTCGTCCCGCCGTTCCTGCTCGGCCTGATCGTGACGGCGGTCGCCGTCACGATCGCGCTGCGCACGCGCCGCCCGTCGACGGCGCTGCTCCCGCCCGCGCTGCTGCTCGTGGTCGGCGTCGTGCTCGGCGTCGTGCACGACGAGGTGGCGTTCGAGGCGGGCGTCGCATTCCTCGTCGCCGCCATCGCGTGGCTCGTGCGCGTCGGCATCGCGGAGCGCCGGCGAGCCGTCGTCGAGCACTCCGGCGAGTCCACGCTGGCCGACGTGCGGCGGATCATCGGCGCGACGATCGTCGCCGCCCTCGCCCTCGTGGGAGCGACCGCGGCGACGCTCGTGCTCCCGACCGGACCCCGCGACGTGGTCCGCGCGGAGCTGCGACCCCCGTTCGAGCCGAACGACTACGACAGTCCGCTCGCGGCGTTCAGGTCGGCGTTCGCGCCCGAGGTCGCCGAGGACGAGATGCTCCGCGTCGGGGGCCTTCCGGCCGGCGCCGGACTGCGGATCGCCACGCTCGACACCTACGACGGCATCGTCTACTCGGTCGGGGACAGCGATCGTTCCGGCGCATCCGGGCAGTTCTCGCGGCTGCCCTACCGGCTCGACCAGTCCGCGACGCCGGGCGAGGCGGTCCGCCTCGACGTCGACGTGCTCGGGTACGACGACGTCTGGGTGCCGGGCATCGGCCAGCTCGAGCGCATCGCCTTCGGAGGGGAGCGGGCCGGCGCACTCGAGGACGGATTCGCCTACAACGACGTGACCGGCACGGCGGGCGTCCGGTCCGGCCTCGATCGCGACGACCGGTACACGGCCGACTCGATCGCGTGGATCGAACCCGTCGACCTCGCCGAGCTCCGGCCGGGCGGCGCGGTCCTGCCCGATTCCCCGGACCCGCCCGACGCACTGCTCAGGCTGCTCGACCGTTGGACGCGATCATCCGACGAGCCGGGCGTGCGGCTCGCGGGCCTCATCGAGGGGTTCCACCGCGAGGGATACGTCAGCCACGGCATCGGCGAGGATGAGGTGGCCAGTCGGTCCGGTCACGCCCTCGACCGGCTCGCGGAGCTCGCGACCGCGAAGCCGATGGTCGGCGACGGCGAGCAGTACGCCGTCGCGGCGGCCGTGCTCGCGCGCTCGATCGGCTTCCCGACGCGCGTCGTCGTCGGCTACCTCCCGCGCGACGGGGAGGCCGCCGGCGACGCCGGCGGTGACGTGGTCTTCCGCAGCGCCGACCTGCAGGCGTGGATCGAGGTCCAGGCCGAGGACGGTGGGTGGGTCGCGGTCGACCCGAACCCGGAGGTGCGGCCGATCCCCGAGCGGCAGCCCGATGAGCCGACGGTGGTCTCCCGGCCGCAGTCCGCGCTGCCGCCCCCGGAGGACCCGACGCCCGTCGACGACCTCGCGGCCGAGCCGGACTCGGGGTCCGAGGATCCGGATCGTGGCGACGCGTGGATCGACGCAGTCCTCGCCGTGCTCCGCGTCGGCGGCATCGTGCTCGCCGCCCTCGCCCTCCTCGCGAGTCCGTTCCTCGCGGTCATCGCGGCGAAGGCCCGTCGGCGCCGACTGCGCAGACGCGCGCCGACCCTCGAGGAACGCATCGAGGGCGGATGGGAGGAGTTCGCCGACCAGGCGACCGATCACGGCTACCCGATGGCGGAGAGTGCCACACGCGCCGAGCAGGCGGCCGTGGTCGGCGGCCTCGGGCCGGCGGTGCTCGCGTCGGTCGTGGATCGGGCCGTGTTCGGGCCCGATGGTCCGGGCGACGGCGACGACGAACGGGTCTGGGCCGCCGTGGCCGAACTGCAGCGCGGCATGGACGAGCCGCGATCCTGGCTCGAACGCGCACGAGCGCGCGTCTCGCTCGGGTCGCTCGGCGGGTACGCTGGCTCGCGGAAGGGAGCCGGGACGTGAACTGCCGGATCTGCGGTGCGACGTTGCCCGAGGGGGCGATGTTCTGCGGCGAGTGCGGAAGCTCGACGTCCGCGACGCCCGAGTCGCGGCGTCCGCTCGACCCCCGGCCGGGAGACACGTACGTCATCCATCGGTCCGATTCGGGTGTGCTGAGCGTTCCGCTCGGCGAGACGGCGCACGGCGCGACCGCCGAGCCCGTCGAGGTCGTCGGCCCCGGTGCGGAGGCGGAGACGACGTCAGCGGCCGAGCCGGCGGCACCCGGACCCGCGGATGCGGCATCCGCCCGTTTCGTCCTGACCTTCACCACGGGCGAGGTCGTGACGATCCAGGGCAGCGGCCTCGTCGGTCGCCGACCGCTGGCGGAGCCGGGGGAGTCGTTCGACCACCTCGTGCAGATCGTGGATCGGGGCCTGTCCGTGTCGAAGACCCACCTCGAGTTCGGCGAGCACGATGGCGGCCTCTGGGTCGCCGATCGATTCTCGGCGAACGGCACCGTCGTGCGGCGCCCCGGGGAGGGCGGCGTCCGATGCGAGCCGGGCCGTCGCGTGCTCGTGCCACGGGGCAGTCGCGTGGAGATCGGCGAACAGGCGTTCGTCGTCGCCTGAGTCCGGCGACCCGTCCTCCACGGCCGGCCAGACGACCGGGACATCCGTGCGTCGCCCGCACGACCTGCGGATCGATGCCGGCGTCTGGTCTGCTCGCTGCATGACGGATGCCGCCGGGCCGAGCCTCGACGCCCTGCCGGCACTCCACGTGCCGCCCCTCCTGCCGGAGCCGCCGCGCCCGCCGTTCCCGTGGTTGGCGACGGCCGCACCGGTCCTCGGTGCGGTGGTGATCTGGGCGATCACGGGCTCGGTCGTCTCGCTCGCGTTCGCCGCACTCGGCCCGCTCGTGGCCGTCGCCGCCGTGCTCGACGCGCGACGGACCGCGCGACGCACTCGTCGGAGGCAACTCGTCGATCGCGAGGAGCAGCTCGGCCGGCTCCGCTCGGAGGTGGCGCGGCGTCACGACCTCGAGCGCGCCCGGGCGTGGCGTCGCACGCCGGCTGCTCGAGCACTGACCCGCCGTGCCCCGGCCTGGTCGCCCGGGCTCCCCGAGGCGATCGTCGTCGGGTCCGGAGCGGTCGCGAGTCGCGTGTCGATCGAGGGGGCGCCGGGCGAGGATCCCGAGGCGCTCCGGCTCGTCGCGGAGGCCGCCGTGCTCGCCGAGGCACCGGTGCGCGTCGCGCTCGAAGGGGGCGTCGGGTTCGTCGGCGAGCTCGCGCTCGCGCGCGCCTCGGCTCGTGCGGCGATCGTGCAGGTCGCGGAAGCGACCGACCCGTCGACGTGTCGCGTCGTCGGGCCACCGTCGTGGCACTGGCTCGCCGCCCTTCCGCACCGCGCGGCCACCCCGGACGCCGCCGTCCTCCGCCTGGTCGAGGAGGAGGCCGAACCCGACGCCTCCGACGCCGTCGCCCATCCGATCCCAACGGAGGCCCGAGGCGACGGCGCCGTCGAGGTCGAGATCGCGATCGCGATCGCACGCGATGCGGTGTCGCTCCCGCCCGGCGTACGCACCGTCGTCGAGGTGACGGCGTCTCGACATGCGCTCGTCCACGTGACCGGCACCGAGGCACGTGCGATCGAACCGGAGCTCCTCTCCGAGGCGGAGGCCCGGAGCGCCGCGCATCGACTCGCGCGGATCGCCGACCGCGCGGGCGTCGCGTCGGGTCGGGCGGCGCTCCCCGACTCGATCGGGCTCGGCGAGCTGCCGCCTCCGGCGGGGGCCGCGGCGGACCGGGCGAGCCTCGCGGCGACGGTCGGCGTCGGCGCCGGCGGGCCGGTCGCGATCGATCTCGTCCGCGGCCCGCACGCCCTCGTCGCGGGGACCTCGGGCAGCGGGAAGAGCGAGCTGCTCGTCACGTGGATCGCGGCCATGGCCGCGCGCTACGCGCCGGATCGGGTGGCGTTCCTGCTCGTCGACTTCAAGGGCGGAGCGGCGTTCGAGCCCGTGCGCGGGCTCCCGCACGTGGCGGGCCTCGTCACCGACCTCGACGAGGACGAGGCGGCTCGGGCCGTCGAGAGCATCCGCGCGGAACTGCGCCACCGCGAGCGGGTGCTGTCCACGTCGGGCGCCCGCGGCATCGTCGACCTGCCCGGCGAGGTGACCCTGCCGCGCCTGGTGGTGGTGGTCGACGAGTTCCAGGCGATGATCGAGCGCTTCGGCCAGCTCGGCGCCGTGGTGGCGGACGTCGCGTCCCGTGGCCGATCGCTGGGAGTGCACCTCATCCTCGCATCGCAACGTCCGAACGGCATCGTCCGCGAGCAGGTGAGCGCGAACTGCGGCATCCGGGTCTCCCTGCGCGTCCTCGACCGCGCGGACAGCGTCGCGGTGCTCGGCGTGGACGGCGCCGCCCGGCTCGATCCCGGCCGGCCCGGGCGCGCGCTGCTCGACCCCGGCGACGGACGAGCGGTCGAGTTCCATTCCGCGCGCGCCGACCGGGAGCTGATCGCCGGCATCGCCGCCCGTCACGCCGACGCCGCTCGGCCGCGCCGGCCGTGGCTCGATCCGCTCCCGCCGAGCATCGACCTCGACGACGTCGACGCGGTGCTCGGTGCGGGTGGGGGTGCGGGCGCGGGCGCGGGTGCGCCTCGCCGGGACGAACGGGCCGGATCGGCCGAGCTGCTGCTCGGTGCCGCGGACGAACCCGCGGCCCAACGCCGGATCGCCGTGACCTGGAACCCCGAGGTCGACGGCCCGCTCGTGGTGCTCGGTGCGCCCGGGTCCGGGCGCACCGCCCTGCTGGAGGCGCTCGCGACCCAGGTCGCACGTCGGCACGGCCCGGCCGCGGTGCTGCGGCTCGAGGGGCCGCGCAGCGCGATATGGGACGGGCTCGCGATCCTCCGGAGAGGGGCCGGCGTCCGGCTCGACGCCGATGCGCGCACGCATGCGCCGCGACTCGTCCTGGTCGACGACGTCGACCTGAAGCTCGCGGGCTGGCCGGACGAGCACCGGCTCGCCGCGCTCGACGCGCTCGACGAGCTCATGCGCGCGGGCCGAGGTGCCGGGCCGGCGATCGCGCTCGCGGCGGGCCGGGTTGCGGCGCTCGGTTCGGCGGGCCGCGACGTCGCGGCCACCCAGGTGCTGCTGCGTCACCCGAGCCGCGCCGATCTCGTGCACGCGGGCGGCGACGGCCACCTGCATCGGGGAGAAGCGCCGCCCGGCGCCGGTCAATGGCGCGGGCGCGCCGCCCAGTTCCTCCGCGCGGATCGTCGGACGGATCCCGCTCCACGGGTCGAGGCCGCGCCATTCCGCCTGGACGCCGCCCGACCCGTCGCCGTCGCCTCGGCACGACCGGGCGCGGATGCGGATTCGATCGGCCGGGTGGCTCCGGGGATGGAGCTCGTCCGACTGGCCGACGGACCGGACGCCGCGCGGCGAGCCCTCTCCTCGATCGAGGCGGGCGGCGCTGGCGTCGTGGTCCTCGGCGACGCCGACGCGTGGGCGGCCAATTGGAGCCTCGCGGCTGCGGCCCGGGCGCGGGCGGAACTCCTCGTCCACGGGGGAGGTTCCGAGCTGCGTGCGCTGCTCCGCGACGCCGAGCTCCCGCCCCTCCTCGACGTCGATCGCGACCAGTGCTGGCGCGTCCGTGCCGACCGCACGACGGAACGCGCGGCATGGCCACCCGTGTGACGACGGATTCCATCCGTCCTGTGCCGGTCAAGACACTGATTCCGTGCGTGATGTTCGCAGAAAGTTACGATTTGGACATAATCTGCTGCGTTCCGCCACGCAGTGTGTCAGTATCTTCGCACCCCTGCACGCGCATGCATGTCGATTGGAGACCTCGTGAGCAGCCGTCCCCTTCCCCAGGACCCCATCGTCCGCGCCCTCGTCGCGCAGGCCCGCCAGGCGCAGCTGACTCGCCGCGGCCTGCTCGCGGGCGCCGGAGCCGGTGCCTCCGCGCTCGCGCTCGCGGCGTGCTCGACCGGTGGCGGCCAGGCGCGCCCGACCGCAGCGGCCGACGTCTCGGACACCGACAAGACCCTCAACTGGGCCAACTGGGCCGCGTACATCGACGAGGACGACGACGGCAACTACCCCACGCTCGTCCGGTTCACCGAGGAGACGGGCATCGAGGTCAACTACGACGTCGCCGTCGACGACAACAACACGTACTACGGCAAGGTCAAGGACCAGCTCGCGCTCGGGCAGGACATCGGCGCCGACACGGTGTGCCTCACCGACTGGATGGTCTCGCGCTGGATCCGCCTCGGCTACACCCAGGAGCTCGATCACGGCAACATCCCGAACATCGCCAACCTGGCGCCCGCGCTCGCGAATCCCAGCTTCGACGAGGGCCGCGCCCACTCCCTCCCGTGGCAGGGCGGCTTCGCCGGCATCTGCTGGAACACCGAGAAGGTGCCCGGCGGCCTCGAGACGGTCGAGGACCTCTGGAACTCCGAGCTCAAGGGCCGCGTCGGCGTGCTCTCCGAGATGCGCGACACGATGGGGCTCATCATGCTCCAGAACGGCGTGGACATCGCGAGCCCCGACTGGGGCGACGCCGAGTTCGACGCCGCGATCGAGATCCTCGACGAGCAGGTCGCGAACGGCCAGATCCGCAACATCAAGGGCAACTCGTACCTCGAGGACCTCAAGAGCGAGGACACGCTCGCCGCCATCTGCTGGTCGGGCGACATCACGGTCCTGAACGCGGAGGCCGGCGACAAGTGGCAGTTCGCCATCCCCACGGCCGGCGGAACGCTCTGGAACGACAACTTCCTGATCCCGATCGGCTCGCCGCGCAAGACGAACGCCGAGACGCTGATCAACTACTACTACGAGCCCGAGGTCGCCGCCGAGGTCGCCGCGTGGGTGAACTACATCACGCCCGTCGTCGGGGCTCAGGAGGCCGCCGTCGCGATCGACCCCGAGCTCGCCGAGAACCAGCTGATCTTCCCGAACGAGGAGACGCTCTCGAACGCGTTCATCTTCCGCGCGCTCTCGGGCGCCGAGGAGCAGAAGTACCAGACGCAGTTCCAGCAGATCCTCCTGGGTTCGTGATGTCGATCCGCGAGTTCGCCGAGAGCGGCGCCGACCTCGAGCTGGTCGGCATCCAGAAGCGGTTCCCGGGCTTCACGGCGATCGAGGAGCTCGACCTGACCATCCCGGCCGGGTCGTTCTTCGCACTGCTCGGCCCGTCCGGCTGCGGCAAGACGACGACGCTGCGGCTCGTCGCCGGCCTCGAGGAGCCCACTGCGGGCCGCATCCTCATCGGCGGGAAGGACGTCACCGACACGAAGGCGCACCAGCGCCCCGTGAACACGGTGTTCCAGAGCTACGCCCTGTTCCCGCACATGTCGATCATCGACAACGTCGCGTTCGGGTTGAAGCGCCGCCGCATCGGGGACGCCGAGACCAAGGCGCACGAGGCGCTGAAGCTGGTCGAACTCGACCACCTGGCGCAGCGGCGCCCGGCGCAGCTCTCGGGCGGGCAGCAGCAGCGCGTCGCACTCGCCCGCGCCATCGTGAACCGACCCGCGCTGCTCCTGCTCGACGAGCCGCTGGGCGCCCTCGACCTCAAGCTGCGTCGCCAGATGCAGCTCGAGCTGAAGACGATCCAGGAGGAGGTCGGCCTGACCTTCCTGCACGTCACGCACGACCAGGAGGAGGCCATGACCATGGCCGACACGGTCGCGGTCATGAACAAGGGCGCGATCGAGCAGATGGGCGCGCCGGAGGAGCTCTACGAGCTGCCCCGCACGGCGTTCGTCGCGAACTTCCTCGGCAAGTCGAACCTGTTCACCGGCGACGTCGTCGGCACGACCGACACGGCGATCACGGTCGACGCGGGCGGCCACCGCATCACGGTCGCCACCGCCCGTGCGCAGCGCCACCAGGGACTCGTCACGGTCGGCGTCCGACCCGAGAAGGTCACGCTCCACGCGGAGCAGCCCGAGGAGGTCGCGGGGCGCAACCTGCTCGGCCCCGGCCGGGTCATCGACGTCTCCTTCGCCGGCGTCAGCACGGAGTACATCGTCGCGGTGCCGGGCGTCGGGACGATGTCGGTCTTCGCGCAGAACATGACCTTCGGGCCCGTCGCCCACGAGGGCTCCGAGGTCTGGCTCAGCTGGGACGTGGAGCACGGCTTCGGGCTCTCCGACGAGCCCGACGAGTCGTCGCGCTTCCCCGCCGACGCCGACACGCAGTCCATCGCGGTGCAGCGCCGGGAGGCGCTCATCACGGAGCTCGAGGGCAGCTGAGCCATGGCCTTCGCAGCGTTCGCGACGACGGAGGCACAGCCCCAGGCGACGCGGAGGAAGAGCCCGATCGCGCTCCTCCTCCTGTTGCCGGGCATCCTCTACCTCGTCCTGTTCTTCATCACGCCGCTGATCTCGCTGATCCTGACCTCGTTGCAGGCACCCAGCGAGTTCGGCGACATCGGAGTGTACGACTACGCCTTCAACTGGCAGAACTACGTCGCCGTCATCCAGGACTACTGGCCGCACATCCTGCGCTCATTCGGCTACGCCCTGCTCGCCACGGTGTTCGCGCTCCTCTTCAGCTACCCGATCGCGTACTTCATCGGCGTGAAGGCGCGGCGGCGGCCGTTGCTGCAGAGCCTGCTGCTCGTGCTCGTCATCGCCCCGTTCTTCATCAGCTTCCTGCTGCGCACGCTCGCATGGAAGCAGATCCTGTCGGACGAGTCGCTGATCATCACCTCGCTCAAGGCGCTCTCGCTCCTGGCCCCCGACGCCTACTTCGCCGGTACGCCGTTCGCGGTCGTCTTCGGCCTGACGTACAACTTCATCCCCTTCATGACGCTGCCGCTCTACACGGCGCTCGAGCGGCTCGACACGCGGTACCTCGAGGCCGGCAGCGACCTGTACGCGAACTCGTTCACGGTGTTCCGCAAGGTCACCATCCCGCTGTCGATGCCCGGCATCGTCGCGGGCACGCTGCTCACCTTCATCCCCGCGGCCGGTGACTACGTCAACGCGAGCCGCGACTTCCTCGGAGGTCCGGACACGCAGATGATGGGCAACGTGATCGAGGCGAACTTCCTCGTGCTGCTGAACTACCCGGCGGCCGCGGCGCTCTCGATCATCCTGATGGCGGCGATCCTCGTGCTCGTCGGCGTCTACGTGAAGCGATCCGGAACGGAGGACCTGCTGTGAGCGGCGAAGTCCAGGCGGCGGCCGTCCTCGGCGGCCTCACCGAGAGCGAGGAGCTCGAGGACCGGCGCGGACCCCAGCGACCGCGTCGACGCCGGATCGGGCTCGGCGACTGGCTCCTTCCGGTCTACGTCGTCCTCGCGTTCATCTTCCTGCTGATCCCGATCGCGTACACCTTCGTGTTCTCGTTCAACGACTCGCTGAAGTCGAACATCGCGTGGCGCGGGTTCACCTTCGACAAGTGGTTGAACGTGTGCAACGTCGAGGGCGGCGCGGTGTGCGAGGCGTTCGGCAACAGCATCGTCATCGGCCTCGTCTCGACGGTCGTCGCGACGACGCTCGGCACGATGATCGCCATCGCGCTCGTCCGGTACCGCTTCCGGGCTCGCTCGTCGATCAGCCTCCTGCTGTTCCTGCCGATGGCCACGCCCGAGGTGGTCCTCGGTGCGGGACTCGCGGCGCAGTTCCTCGCGGTCGGCGTCCCGAAGGACATGCTGACGATCATCCTCGCCCACACGATGTTCTGCATCAGCTTCGTGGTGGTCACGGTCAAGGCTCGCGTGGCCAGCCTCGATCCCGCGCTCGAGGAGGCGGGGCGCGACCTCTACGGCTCGCCGCGCGAGGTGTTCTGGCGCATCACGTTCCCGCTGCTGACGCCCGGCATCATGGCGGCGGCCCTGCTGTCGTTCGCGCTGAGCTTCGACGACTTCATCATCACGAACTTCAACTCCGGTTCGGTGACGACGTTCCCGAAGTACATCTACATCTCGGCCTCGCGCGGCATCCCGGCTGAGGCGAACGTGATCGCATCGGCGGTGTTCCTCGTCGCACTCGCGATCGTGGTCATCGCGCAGGTGTCGCGTGCGGCTCGCGCCAAGCGACTCGCCGCCCAGATGGGCTGATCGCACACCGATACGATGAGGCCGCGACGCCCGAGGGGTCGCGGCCTCTCGTATCGGCGCGGGCGTCGGGACCGGGCTCGGTGCGGGTGCCGGGAGCGCGCTAGACCGTGGCGCGGATGCGGCCGACGACGCGTCCGCCGCCGAGCACGTCCAGCCCGAGCTCGGGCTCGAGCCCGTCCACGGCGGACGCCTCGAGCGCACCGGCCCCGACGAGCAGCCGCGCCGCGACGATCACCGAGGCGCGGGGCGAGCCGTCGAGCATCTTGAGGGCGACGGTCGTGCCGTCGGCGGCCGTCATGACCTGGACGCCCTCTGCCCCGAACTTGGAGAAGACGCCGAGGCGGTCGATCGCGATGGTGTCGGGTCGCCCGGGCCCCGCGATCGCCCACCCGTTCGCGCGCACGCCCTCGGTGAGCGCGGCCCCTTCGCGGAACAGCGCGAAGGGCGACGACGTCGACGAGGACGCGACCTTCTGCACGCCGCGCGCGAGCGCGGTGAGTCCGACCGCGTGGACCGGCGCGCCGCAGCCGTCGATCACGGTCGCCGCCGGGCGCTCGCCGGTGAGGCGCTCGAACACGTCGAGGATGCGCTTCTGCAACGGGTGGTCGAGATCGAGGTAGTCGTCGATCGGCCAGCCGTTGGCGTGGCAGGCGAGGAGCATCGCGGCGTGCTTGCCCGAGCAGTTCATCGTGATGGACTCGGGGCGCATGCCGTTCCGGACGAACTCGTCGCGGGACGCACGGTCGGTCGGGAACTCGGCCGGACAGCGCAGCGCCGAGGCGGGGAGCCCCGCTCGCGCGAGGAGCCCGCGCACGAGCGCGACGTGCTGCGGGGTGCCGCTGTGGCTCGCGGACGCGATCGCGGCGTCCTCGCCCCGGAGGGTGACGCCCGAGGTCATCACCGCGAGCGCCTGGAACGGCTTCATGCTCGACCGGGGGATCACCGGAGCAGTGGTGTCGCCGAGTTCGCGCACGACCTCGCCCTCGGGTCCGAGGACGACGGCGGAGCCGACGTGGCGCGACTCGACGAAACCGCCGCGCTCGACGATGGCGAGCTGGGCTGCGGCCGAGGCCGTGAAGGTCTCGCCCACGGGTCAGGCGAGGGCCGCGAAGGCGTCGTCGAGCACGCCGAGCGCGTCCTCGATGAGCTCGTCCGTCATCCGCAGGCTCGGCAGGAACCGCAGGACGTTGCCCCAGGTGCCGGCGCTGAGGAACAGGACGCCCTGCTGCGCCGCGTGGGCCACGATCGCGGAGACCGCTGCTGCGTTCGGGGCCTTGGTCGTCTCGGCGGTACCCGACTCGACGAGCTCGATCGCGATCATCGCGCCCCGACCGCGGATGTCGCCGATCACGTCGTACTTCGCGCGCAGCCGCTCGAGGCCGGCGGTGAGCGTCGCCTCGATCCGGCGCGCCTCGCCCAGGAGCCCGTCCTCCTCGATGGTCTCGAACACGGCGATGGCGGCCGCGCAGGCGACGGGATTCCCGCCGAACGTGCCGCCGAGGCCGCCCGGGTGCGAGGCGTCCATGATCTCGGAACGGCCGGTGACCGCCGCGAGCGGGAAGCCCGCCGCGATGCCCTTGGCGGTGAGCACCAGGTCCGGGGTCCAGTCGAAGTGCTCGGACGCGTAGTAGGCGCCCGTGCGAGCCATGCCCGACTGGATCTCGTCGGCGATCATCACGACGCCGTTCGCGGTGCACCACTCCTGCAGCGCAGGGAGGTAGCCGTCGGCATAGACCATGAAGCCGCCCTCGCCCTGGATGGGCTCCACCACGAGGCAGGCGAGATCGGACGCGCCGACGACCTTGTCGAGGTAGGCGACCGTGCGGGCCGCGGCCTCCGCGCCGGACAGCCCGTCGCGGTAGGGGTAGGAACTCGGTGCGTGGTACACGTCGCCGGCGAACGGCCCGAACCCGGTGCCATACGGCATGGCCTTGTAGTTCATCGCCATCGTGAGGTTCGTGCGGCCGTGGTACGCGTGGTCGAGCACGGCGACGGCGCGCCGACCGGTGTGCTTGCGCGCGATCTTCACCCCGTTCTCGACCGCCTCGGCCCCGGAGTTCACGAGCACGGACTTCTTGGGGAAGTCGCCCGGCGTGTGCGCCGCGAGCAGTTCGGCGACGCGCACGTACTCCTCGTAGGGCGTGATGGTGAAGAGCGTGTGCAGCACGTCGCGCGACTGTGCGGTGGCCGCCTCGACGACGCGGCCGGGCGTGTGACCCACGGTGGTCACGCCGATGCCGGCACCGAAGTCGACGAACCGGTTGCCGTCGACGTCCTCGAGGACGGCGCCGTGGGCGCGCTCGATGTAGACGGGGAGCACGCTCGAGACGCCAGCGGACACGACCGCGGTGCGGCGCGCCTGGAGCTCCTGCGAGCGGGGACCGGGAACGGCGGTGACGATCCGTCGCTCCTGCGGCACGGCGGCCGGTTCGGCCGGGTCGGCGGGCACGGATTCGACGGGGATCCAGGTGTCAGTCATGATCGGACCAGCCTAACCCCGGGGTCGCCGCGCGAGGTCGGGGGGCGGGTGCAGAATCGACGACGGCGGCGTCCATCGCGCCGCACCACCGGAGGGAACGACATGCTCGGCGAACACCGCTACGCGATCGAGCTGGAGTGGCAGGGCGACCGCGGCGAGGGCACGGCCTCGTACCGGTCCTACGGGCGGCAGCACGCCGTGCGCGCCCCGGGCAAGCTCCACGAGATCGCTGGCTCGAGCGACCGCGCCTTCCACGGCGACCGCGACCGCTGGAATCCGGAGGAGCTCGTGCTCGCCGCGCTGAGCGAGTGCCACATGCTCTCCTACCTGCACGTCGCCGTGAACCACGGCGTCGTCGTGGTCGGCTACGAGGATGCCGCGACCGCGACGATGCGGGAGGACGGGCGCGGCGGCGGGCGGATGGAGGAGGCGGTCCTGCGCCCGCGCGTCACCGTCGCAGACCCGTCGATGCGCGAGCTCGCCGAGTCGCTGCACCACGAGGCGTCCGAGAAGTGCTTCATCGCGGCATCCGTCGCCTTCCCGGTGCGGCACGAGCCGACGACGCTCGTTCGCGGCGACTGACCCCACGCCGCGGGACGGACCGCCGGAGGCGCGAGGACTCAGGGAAGCGACTGCGACGGCGCGAGCGCCGAGCCGGGCGGTGCGGGTGCCGGGCACGGGTACCCGCCGACGAGACGTGAGCATGGCGGGAAGTAGGCCGGGAGCCGTTCCTCGTGCGGATCGCCGAACCACCGGTTCCAGATGCGCCAGAAGTTGAGGTTGCCGTACGCCGAGCACTCGTCGCCTCCCGACGGGTCGGCCAGCACGGCGTCGTTCGGCTGGTACGGCGTGTAGTTGTAGAGGTTCGCGGTCGCCTGGTTGCGGATGCGCACGGTCGACGCGCCGCAGGCGGCGTCCGGATGGAAGCCGACGTCGACCGAGCCGACCTGGAAACGGCGCACCGGTTCGACCGTGTACTGCCGGAACTGCCAGCCGGCCCGGTACACCTGGTTGAAGAACCCGAAGTACCGGGCATCGCAGTCGGCCGTGTCGGGGCAGCCGTAGCCGGTCGCGCGTTCGTACCCGCGCGCGCTCGGCCTGGTGAGCAGCGACTGCTCCTTCTGCAGGAGCACGAGGAGGGTTCGCGGGCTGACCCCGCAGGCGTCGGCGACCTCGGCGATGATGCGACTCGCGGGCAGCGCCTCGCCGCCCGGGACGGCGCTGCAGTGCCGTGGCCCGGCGGCAGGGACACCCTCCACGTCCTCGGCGTACTCCGCGAGGCACGGCACGGCGTCGACGGGCCGGCAGTCGCGGGACTCGAGGAAGGCCTGGATGTCGCGCACCGTCATCGCGGCCGAATCGTAGAAGGAGTCGTCGCTCACGATGAACCCGGGATCGAACCGGTCGGTCGAGGGGATGCGGCGGTCGGCCGACGTGGGGTCGCGCTCGATCCCGGTGGTCGGCACGCAGCCGGCCAGCAACAGGGCCGCGGATGCCGCGAGTGCGGCGATCCACGCGCGAGAGCGAGTCCTCATCGGGCCGACCCTACCGGTGCGCGCCACCGCGTCGCTGGGAACCTCCACCGACCCCGGCGGGTCACGGCGAGCATCGACGACGGCGGCGCGTCGCTACACGCGTTCGCGCGGAGCGACGCGGTCCGCGATCTTCGCGAGCGCGCCCTGCGGCGGGGCCTCGTTGTAGGCGTTCGCGAGCTCCTGGCCCGTCAGGGCGTGGATCGCCGCCATGATCTCGTCGGTCGCGGCCCGACGGGCGCGTCCCGACGTCGCCGGGCCGTGCCTGCCGAGGTCGAGCGGCTCGCCGAACCGCACCGTGACCGGGCGCACCCGGGGCACCGACGAGCCGACGGGCTGGATCTCCTGCGTGCCGATGAGGCCCACCGGCACGACGACGGCGCCCGTCGTGAGGGCGAGCCAGGCGATGCCCGTGCGCCCGCGGTACAGGCGGCCGTCGAGCGACCGCGTCCCCTCGGGGTAGAGCGCGAACGCGCTGCCGGCGTCGAGGATCCGGCGGCCCTGGTCGAGCGCGGCCTGCGCCTGCGCCCCGGCGCCGCGCTCGACGCTCACCGCGCCGATCGCCGTGAAGAACGTGCGTGACAGCCAGCCTTTGAGGCCCGTGCCCGTGAAGTAGTGCGACTTCGCGAGGAACTGCACCGGGCGCGGCGCAGCGAGCGGGATCACGATGCTGTCGACGAAGGACAGGTGGTTCGAGGCGAGGATGACGGGGCCCGTCCGAGGGACGTGCTCGGCGCCCGTGATCGTCGGCCGGTAGATCATCCGGACGAGCGGGCGGAGGACGCCGCGAACGAGCCCGTACACGGGGCCGGGCTTCGACGGCGGGGCGGGGACGGCGTCGGCCTCGATCTCACTCACCCTCCGACGCTACGCGAGGCCGTATGCGGGCCCCGGAATATCACCGGGGCTCGGGGAGCGCCCCCGAGTGCGCCATCATGGGCGGATGGACATCGCATCCGCGGAGGTCGTGGAGCTCGAGGACACCGGCGTGCGTGTCATGGTCGTCGCGGGCGGCCGGCGCGGCGCCGGAGTCGAATCGGTGCTGCGCGCTCACCTCGCGGGATCGTCCGGCGTGCCGGCGGACGACGTCGAACTCGTCCATGCGTGCCCCGTCTGCGGCGTGCGGCACGGCAGCCCCGTCGTGCGCTACCCGACCACGCCGTCGGGCGGCCAGTGGTTCGCCGACGCGGCCACGGGGGCCGGCGTCGTCGTGGCGGCGGCCGGCACGCGGCATCCGCTCGGGGTCGGCATCGAGGCGGCGACGCCGGAACCCTCACCCGCCCTCGACACCGCAGCGCTGCATCCGATCGAGCGGGCCCGTCTCGACGAGGTCGACCCGTCGGCGCGGGCGCTCGTGCGGGCGCAGCTGTGGGCGCGCAAGTCCGCGCTGCTCCGGGCCGTCGGCCACCTCGAGGTCCTCGAGCCCTCCCGGATCGCCCTCTCCCTCCCGGGCGACGACCACGGCGACGCGCGCATCACGCGGAGCGTGCCCGAGCTCGGGTCGCGGTGGGAGGACGTCCGCATCGTGGACGTCGCGGTACCCGGCCGCCTCGCGGCATCCGTCGCCCTGCTGCCTCGTCGCTGAGGGCGCGCGGCCTAGAGTGGCCCTGTGCGCAGCGTCATCATCCTCGGGTCCACCGGTTCCATCGGCACGCAGGCGCTCGACGTCATCCGCGCGAATCCGCGCCGCTTCGATGTCGTCGGGCTCGCCGTCGGGTCGAACCGCGCCGAGCTCGAGCGGCAGGCCGACGAGTTCGGCGTCGAGCACACCGCGGTCGGCATCGACGAGGCCGTGCAGCTCGTCCGGAGCGTCGACGCCGACGTCGTGCTGAACGGCATCACGGGGTCGGTCGGGCTCGGCCCCACGATCGCGACCCTCGAGCGCGGCATGACGCTCGCGCTCGCGAACAAGGAGTCGCTGATCGTGGGCGGCGACCTCGTCACCCGACTCGCGGCCCCGGGCCAGATCGTTCCCGTGGACTCCGAGCACTCGGCCATAGCGCAGGCGCTGCGTTCCGGCACGCACGACGAGGTCCGCCGGCTCGTGCTCACCGCCTCCGGCGGGCCGTTCCGGGGACGCCGGCGCGAGGAGCTGGCCGACGTCACCCCGGCAGAGGCCCTCGCGCACCCCACGTGGGACATGGGCCTCGTGGTCACCACCAACTCGGCGACCCTCGTGAACAAGGGCCTGGAGGTCATCGAGGCGCACCTCCTGTTCGCCGTCGACTACGACCGTATCGACGTCGTCGTCCACCCGCAGTCGATCGTCCACTCGATGGTGGAGTTCGTCGACGGCTCGACGATCGCCCAGGCGTCGCCACCCGACATGCGCCTGCCGATCTCGCTCGGCCTCGACTGGCCGAACCGCGTGGCCGCGGCCGGGAAGCCGCTGGACTGGACGAGCGCGCAGCAGTGGAGCTTCGAACCGCTCGACGAGTCGGCGTTCCCCGCCGTGCGGCTCGCCAAGCAGGTCGGCCGTGCGGGCGGCGAGTACCCCGCGGTGTTCAACGCCGCCAACGAGCAGGCCGTCGCGGCGTTCCACGCCGGCCGGATCGCGTTCACCGAGATCGTCGACACCGTGAAGGCCGTGGTCGACGCCCACGAATCGCCGTCGGGCGCGCTCACCGTGGACTCGCTCGCCGAGGCGGAGCGGGCCGCGCGTCGCGCGGCCGACCTCCGCATCGCGCGCGCGTAGCGGCGCGTCGCGCGCGCATGGCTGCGCCTCGCACGCGCATGGCTGCGCCTCGTTCACAGTCCGCGGACAGCGCGCACCAAGGGATCGCCCCTACGATGACGGGGTGGAATCCGTGCTCCTGTTCGTGATCGGCGTCGCGATCATCGTCGTCGGCCTCGCCGTCTCGATCGGCCTGCACGAGATCGGGCACCTCGTGCCCGCGAAGCTCTTCGGGGTCAAGGTCACGCAGTACATGATCGGGTTCGGGCCGACGATCTGGTCGCGCCGGAAGGGCGAGACCGAGTACGGCGTCAAGGCGGTCCCGCTCGGCGGCTACATCGCGATGATCGGCATGTTCCCGCCCGGCAGGGACGGGCACGCCAAGGAGGACAGCACGGGCTTCTTCCGCTCCCTCGTGCAGGACGCCCGTGCCTCGAGCGCCGAGTCGATCACGCCCGGCGACGAGCACCGGGCGTTCTACCGGCTGCCCGTCTGGAAGCGCATCATCGTCATGTTCGGCGGGCCGTTCATGAACCTGGTCCTCGCGGTCGTCCTGTTCGGCGTGCTGCTGATGGGCTTCGGCATCTCGCAGCCGTCGACGACCATCGGGTCGGTGTCGGAGTGCGCGCTGCCGGCGACGAGCGAGCGCCAGACGTGCGAGCCCGGTGATCCCGCCGCGCCGGGCGCCGAGGCGGGCATCCAGCCCGGCGACACGATCGTCGCGGTCGCGGGACAGCCGATCCGGACGTGGACGGAGTCCACCGCGGTCATCAGGGAGCACCCCGGCGAGGAGATCCCGGTCGTCGTCCTCCGCGACGGCGAGGAGGTGACGCTCGCGGTGACGCCGCTCCTCAGCGAACGCTACGTCACCGACGACCAGGGCCGGATCGTCGAGGGCGCCGACGGCGAACCGATCACCGACGAGGTCGGCTTCGTGGGCATCTCGCCCGCCGCCGAGACCGTGCGCCAGCCGCCGTCCGCCGTGCTGCCCATGGTCGGCGAGAACGTGCAGGCGGTGGCGGGCATCATCGTCAACCTCCCGCAGCGACTGGTGGATGTCGCCAACGCCGCGTTCGGACCGGAGGAGCGCGATCCGAATGGACCGATCTCGGTCGTCGGCGTGGGCCGGGTCGCGGGCGAGATCGCGAGCCTCGACGAGGTCCCGATCGCCTCGCGCGCGGCTGGCCTCGTGGGCATCCTCGCCTCGCTCAACGTCGCGCTCTTCGTCTTCAACCTCATCCCGCTGCTGCCCCTCGACGGCGGCCACATCGCGGGAGCGCTGTGGGAGGCCATCCGTCGGGGCTGGGCGAAGCTCAGGAACCGCCCCGACCCGGGTCCGGTCGACCTCGCGAAGCTGATGCCGCTCACGTTCGCGATGGTGATCGTCCTCGGCGGCATGAGCGCCCTGTTGATCTACGCCGACATCGTCAAGCCCATCAGCGTGCTCTGACGGACTACTTCGGACTACTCCCGGGGGAGTAGTCCGGGTGGCGCCCCGGGTCGGATCCCGGTCGATCCGCCGGGGGATACGATCGGGGAATGCCCGCGCCGACCTGGGACGGCGCCGCCCCGTGGGGCGGACGACCCGAGCGATTCCGGCCGCCGCCGAACGTCGTGCTCGTCGCGCCGGTGGTGATCAGCGCGATCGTGCAGGTGCCCGCGGCGATCGCGATCGCGGCGTGGATGCGCCTGCCCGCGAGCCTCGAGGTCCTGCACGTGGGGCTCGCGGTGGCCGGCCCGCTCGCGCTCCTCGCCGCACGTCGCGCGCCGGGTCCGACGGTCGCGGCCGTCACCGCGCTCGCACTCGCCGACCTGGTCCTGCCGCCCGACGTGGGTCCGCCGTACGTGGCCCTGGCGCTCGCGATCGTCCTCGCGGTCGCGCGCGGTGCGCTCGGCTGGGCGGTCGTCTCGGTCGTCACGGGCTGGGTCGCGGCGATCGTGCTCGCGTCGGGCTTCGGCCCGGAGTGGCACCCGCTGCGGGTCGCCGGCACGACGGTCCTCCTGGCGGCGTGCTTCGGCATCGGCGCCTTCGTCCGCGTGCGGCGCGAGCGCGCGGCCGCCTACCGCACGGACCTCCAGCAGCGTCGGCGGACCGCCGAGGAGCAGGAGCGGATGCGGATCGCCCGCGAGCTGCACGACGTCATCGGGCACGCGCTCTCGCAGATCAACGTGCAGGCGAGCGTGGGCCTGCACCTGATGGACCGCGATCCCGACCGGGCGCGGAGCGCCCTGGAGAACGTCAAGGCGACCTCGAAGTCCGCGCTCGAGGAGGTGCGCAGCGTGCTCGGCGTCATCCGCGCGGACGCCGCCGGCGACGAGTCGGCTCCGCTCGCCCCGCAGGCCGAGCTCGCCGACCTGCCGAAGCTCGTCGCCGGTGTCGCCGCACCCGGCTTCGACGCCGAGCTCGTCGACCGCCTCGACGCCGAGCCGCCGCGCGCGGTGCAGTTCGCCGCCTACCGCATCGCGCAGGAGGCGCTGACCAACGTGGTCCGGCACGCGCGGGCCACGCGAGCGGTCGTCGCCGTCGAACGGCTGGGCGACGAGCTGCTCCTCACGATCGACGACGACGGTCGGGGCGTGCAGGGTGCGGCCGGGGGCGGCGGCATCCTCGGCATGCGCGAACGGGCGGCGCTGCTCGGCGGCACGGTCGCGGTCGAGCGGTCCCCGAGGGGCGGCACGCGGGTCACCGCGCGGCTGCCGTGGGGAGGCGGTGCATGATCCGGGTGGCACTCGCCGACGACCAGCTCCTCGTCCGAGCGGGATTCCGTGCGCTCCTCGAGGCCGAGCCCGACATCGCCGTCGTCGGGGAGGCGTCGACCGGCGAGGACCTGCTGGCGCTCGTGCGCGCCGAGCCCGTCGACGTGGTGCTGATGGACATCCGCATGCCGCGCGGCGACGGACTCTGGGCGACCGAGCAGATCGCCGCCGACCCGGCGCTCGCCGGGGTCCGCGTGGTCGTCGTCACGACCTTCGAGCTCGACGAGTACGTCGCGCGGGCGGTGAGGGCCGGAGCGAGCGGGTTCCTCGTGAAGGACACGGAGCCGGCCGACCTCATCCGCGCGGTCCGCGTGGTGGCGGCCGGCGACGCGCTGCTGTCGCCCGGCGTGACCCGGCGTCTCCTCGAGCGGATGTCGGCGGGCCTCCGCGAGGCGCCCGACGCCGACGCGCTCGCGGCACTGACGGAGCGCGAACTCGAGGTCCTCCGGCTGGTCGGGCAGGGCCTCACGAACGACGAGATCGCCGGACGGCTCGTGCTCAGCCCGCTGACCGCGAAGACGCACGTCTCGAGGATCATGTCGAAGCTGCACGCGCGCGACCGGGTGCACCTCGTGGTCGTGGCGTACGAGACCGGGCTCGTCGCGCCCGGCTGGCAGTGACCTCGCGCACCGGTGGCGTGCTCCCCGAGGAGTAGTCCGAGTGCCGCCCGACGGCGGATGTGCCGGGCGGGGCGCGCGGCGAGGCTGAGATCGACGGCCCGGACCGGGGCCGCACGATCAAGGAGTCCCGACATGCTCACCTCCCTCGCCGCCGCATCCGCGGTCGCCCACGCCGGTCCGTGGGGCCCCGGATTCGGCTGGGCGTTCCTGTTCGTCCCGATCCTCTGGATCCTCGTCATCGGGCTCGTGGTGTTCCTCGTCACGCGTCGTCGGCGCGCGTGGGGCGGCGCCGACGGCCCGCCGTGGGCGCGGTCGGCGTCGGCGGAGTCGACGCTCGCCGAACGCTTCGCGCAGGGCGACATCGACGAGACCGAGTACCGGGCCCGGCTCGAGGTGCTCCGCACGAACCGGCCGAACGGCTGATCGATCCGGCGAGCGGATGCCGCGGCGGCGTGCCGGGGCATCCGCTCGCCTCACCGCGTCGGCGCGATCACGCCAGCGCGCGTTCGAGCGCGGCGGCCTGGTGCCGGTGCCCGATGGTCTCGTAGCCGACGATCACGACGACCGGGGAGAGCGCGGTGATCACGATGCCGGTGCCGATGCTCGCGCCGGCGGCGACGGCCATCACCGCGGCGACGAGCGGGAGGATGCTGCCGACGTAGAGCAGGATGTGGAACGGGTCGAACTCCCGCAGCAGTGCGGAGTAGATCGTGAACAGGGCGGTCGAGTAGGCGGCCACCGGGACGACGACGGTGAGCAGCGCCGTCGTGTCGTCGATGTGCGCCGTGCCCTCGATCACGTAGGCGGCGACGTGCAGGCCCGCGCCGGTCGCCGCGAGCGAGCCGAAGATCGCGAGGTGCCCGTAGCCCCAGACGAATCCGCGCTCGCGGTGCCGCGCGAGCACGGCGCCCGACGGCATGACGAAGTACACCCACCAGAGCCCGAACGCGAGCATCGTGCCGCCGACCGTCACGAGCACGGCCTCGACGTCCCAGCCCTGCTCCTCGACGACCGCGCTGATCGCGAGGATGGTGCCCAGCACGATCTCGCCGAGCGTGATGATGACGAGCAGGCCGTACCGCTCGGCGACGTGGTGCGCGTGCCACGGCGTCGGGCCGCCCACCCGCTCGGCGATGATCGGTCCCGCCATCTCGAACAGCACGAGCGCCAGGAACGCGATGAACGTGGTCGAGAGCGGGGGGTTCGCCACGAGGAGCAGGATCCAGCCGACCTGTGCGGCCGAGACGAGCACGACGTAGGCGAGGGCGGTCCGGCGGTGCGCGGGGTCGTGGCGTGCGGCGCGGATCCAGAGCGCGACGACCGCGACGCGCATGATCACGTAGCCGATCACGACGACGCCGTTCTCGAGCTCGCCGCCCTCGTCGATCGAGTGGAAGGCCTGCGGCAGGCCGAGCGCGAGCACGATGACCCCGATCATCACGACCATCGTCGCGACGCGGAAGAAGATGTCGTCGTTGTCGTAGGCCGACGCCAGCCACGTGAAGTTGATCCACGCCCAGGCGATGGCGAAGATCGCGAACACGAAGCCCGCCGTGGCGGCCGCGAAGTGGCCGAGCTCGAGCAGGTGCGCGGTCTGGCTCCCCGCCGCGCTGAAGGCCGCGACGAAGACGAGGTCGAAGAAGAGCTCGAGCGGCGTGGCCGAGCGGTGCGGCTCGTGCGGGTCGCGCCCGGTCATCCGGCGGAGCCGGTGGTCGAGGCGCGTCGGCCGGTGCGCCTCGCGCCCCGAGGAGTCCGTCGTCGTCTCGCTCATGTGCGCCTCCTCGTCGGGCGGGCCCGTGCCGTGGGGATCATTCCACCACAGCGCGGGCCCGCTCACGCCGGGTCAGCGCGAGAGCAGCAGCGCCTCGCCCTGGCCGCCGCCGCCGCACAGCGCGACGGCCGCCCTGCCCTCGCCGCGCTGCGCGAGCTCACGGGCCGCGTGCAGCGCGAGACGGGCGCCGGATGCGCCGATCGGGTGGCCGAGGGCGATCGCGCCACCGTGGATGTTGACCTTCTCCGGGTCGAGCGAGAGGTCCTTCATCGACTGCAGCGACACGGCGGCGAACGCCTCGTTGATCTCGACGAGGTCGAGGTCGCCGGCCTGCCAGCCGGCGCGGTCGAGCGCAGCCGCGATCGCGTTCGAGGGCTGCGAGTGGAGCGAGTTGTCGGGCCCGGCGACCTGGCCGGATGCCCCGACCAGCGCGAGCCACGGGAGGCCGCGCTCCTCGGCCCAGGCGCGGCTCGCGACGACGACGGCCGCGGCGCCGTCGGAGATCGGCGAGGAGTTGCCCGCGGTGATCGCGCCGCCCTCCGCGAAGGCGGGGCGGAGCTTCGCGAGCGTCTCGGGCGTCGAATCGGGGCGGACGCCCTCGTCGGTCGTGACGACCACGGGGTCGCCCTTGCGCTGCGGGATCTCGACGGGGACGATCTCGTCGTCGAACACGCCCGCGGCCTGCGCCGTGCCCGCACGGACGTGCGAGGCCGCCGCGATCTCGTCCTGTTCGGCGCGCCCCAGGCCGTACCGGTCGTTGTAGCGCTCGGTCGAGGCGCCCATCGACTCCCGGTCGAACGCGTCGGTCAGCCCGTCGGCGGCGGTGTGGTCGAGCAGCTCGACGCTGCCGTACATGTGGCCCTTCCGGGAGTCGGGGAGGAGGTGGGGCGCGTTGGTCATGGACTCCTGGCCGCCGGCCACGACGACCTGGGCCTCGCCGAGGCGGATCAGTCGCGCGGCGTCGGTGATCGCGACCAGGCCGGAGAGGCACACCTTGTTCAGGGTGATCGCGGGCACGCGCCAGGGGATGCCCGCGGCGACCGCGGACTGCTTGGCGGGGTTCTGCCCGGCGCCGGCCTGCAGCACCTGGCCCATGATCACGGCGTCGACGTCGTCGGGGGAGACCCCGGCCTTCTCGAGGGCGCCGCGGATGGCGACGGTGCCGAGTTCGACGGCGGTGCGACTGCCGAGGTTGCCGGCGATGCGGCCGAACGGCGTGCGGGCGCCGGCGACGATGACGACGTCGGGAAAGCTCATTTCGGTGGGACTCCTTCGTCTCTGCGTCGGTGCACGGGGTCGGTGCACCGATCCGGGTTGCGCGTCGTGCGCGATCGACTCTAGTGTACGTTCCTGAGACCTGAACCACCTGTCAGGTTTCTGACACCGTCGTCACTCAGAGAGGCTCACAGCATGCGAGTTACACCGAAGTACCTCGCGCCGGCGCTCGTCGCCGTCGCGGCGCTCACCATGGCCGGTTGCGCACCGACCGCCTCCGGGGGAGGCGACGCCGACGGGGCGGATGCCGCTCCCGTCGCGATCGGCATGATCACGTCGCAGACCGGACCGCTCGCCGCCTACGGCGAGGCCTACACCGCCGGCTTCGAGGCCGGCCTCGACTACGCCACCGAGGGCACGGGCGAGGTCGACGGCCAGGAGCTCGACATCACCTGGGAGGACGACCAGGGCAACCCCGACACCGCGGTCGCCAAGGCCAAGGACCTCATCGGCCAGGGCACCAAGGTGCTCGCCGGCACGGTCGTCTCGGGCATCGCGACCTCGCTCGCCGAGCAGGCCGAGCAGAACGAGATCCTCTACATCTCGGGCCCCGCGGCCGCCGACGCCATCACGGGCGTGAACGGCTACACCTTCCGCTCCGGCCGCCAGACCTACCAGGACGTCGCGACCGCGGGAACCTTCATCGGCGACCCCGACGGCAAGAAGGTCGTCGTCTTCGCCCAGGACACGGCGTTCGGCCAGGGCAACCTCGCCGGTGTCGAGGCCGTGCTCGGCGGCCAGGGCGCCGAGGTCCAGGGCGTGCTCGTCGCCGAGGACGCGACCGAGTTCACGCCGTTCGCGCAGCAGCTCACCGACGCGCAGCCCGACCTGATCTTCGTCGCGTGGGCGGGCGCCTCCTCGGGCGCCATGTGGACCGCGCTGCAGCAGCAGGGCGTCTTCGACGCCGCCCCGGTCGTGACCGGCCTCGGCGACGTCGCGACGTACCAGGCCTACGGCGACGCGTCCGCGGACATCTCGTTCCTCAACCACTACTTCGGCGGCGCCGCGGGCACCGACATCGAGGAGGAGATGATCACCCGCCTCGAGGAGGCCGGAGCCGTGCCCGACCTCTTCTCGGTCGACGGCTTCGTGGCCGCGCAGATGATCGTGCAGGCCGTCCGCGAGGGCGGCGACGACGTCGACGCGATGATCGACGCGCTCGAGGGCTGGACCTTCGAGTCGGTCAAGGGCGAGATCACCGTCCGCGCCGAGGACCACGCGCTCATCCAGCCGATGTACCAGGTCAAGCTCGTCGAGGGCGCCGACGGATGGGCCCCCGAGCTCATCGAGACCGTCGACGCCGAGACCGTCGCCCCGCCGGTCGCCGGCTGACCCATCCCGTTCGACCAGGCACGGAAGGCCCCACCGCGATCATGACCGACCACCCGGCGCTCGAACTCGAGCACGTCGACCTCCGCATCGGCGGCGCGCAGCTCCTCAAGGACGTGTCGCTCGCCGTGCCGGAGGGCGAGATGCTCGGCGTCATCGGCCCGAACGGCGCCGGCAAGACGACGCTCTTCAACATCGTCTCCGGCGTCCTCCGGCCCACCGAGGGCGCCGTGCGCCTCGCGGGCGCCGACGTGACCGCCCAGCCCGTCCACCGTCGCGCCGCGGCCGGCCTCGGCCGCACGTTCCAGACGTCGAGCCTCTTCCCGGCGCTCGACGTGCTCGAGAACGTGCGGCTGGCCGCCCAGGCGCGCGAGGGCCGCGCGGCATCCGTGTTCCGCACCCCGCGGCGCACGGATGCCGCGACCCGGCGAGCCCTCGCCGCCCTCGAGGAGGTCGGCATGGCGCAACGGGCCGGTGCGGGAGCCTCCGGGCTCTCGCACGGCGAGAAGCGGAAGGTCGAGATCGCGATGCTCATCGCGATGGAGCCCCGCGTGATCCTCCTCGACGAGCCCATGGCGGGCGTCGGCTCGGCCGACGTCCCCGCGCTCACCGAGGTCATCCGCGGGCTCCATCGCGGCGGCCGCACCGTGCTCATGGTCGAGCACCACATGGACGTCGTCCTCGGTCTCGCCGACCGGGTCGCCGTCATGCACCACGGCGAACTGCTCGCCGTCGACTCCCCGGAGGCCGTCATGGCGAACCCCACCGTCCAGTCCGCCTACCTCGGGACCGCCGCATGAGCGGGACCGTCGCCGGCGAACCCATCCTGAGCGTCCGCAACCTGTACGGCCGCATCGCCGGCCAGCAGGTGGTCGAGGATGTCTCGTTCGACGTCCCCGCGACCGGCGTCACCGCGCTCCTCGGCCGGAACGGCGTCGGCAAGACGTCGACGATCAAGTCGATCCTCGGCCTGATCGACCGCACGGGCGAGGTGCGCCTGGCCGGCGAGCGCATCGACCGGACGCCCACGCACCGCATCGTCCAGCGCGGCGTCGCCTACGTGCCCGAGGACCGGGAGGTCTTCGGCTCGCTCACGGTGGCCGAGAACCTGCGCCTCGCCGAGCGCGACCGGTCGCCGCGGCGCGAGCTCGTGGCCTCCCTCTTCCCCGACCTGGAGGCCCGGCGCGAGCAGCGCGCGGGCACGCTCTCCGGGGGCCAGCAGCAGATGGTCTCGCTCGCCCGCGCACTCGTCAACGAGAACCGGCTCCTGCTGGTCGACGAGCCGACCAAGGGGCTCGCCCCGCGCATCGTCGACGAGGTCGCCGATGCCCTCGCGGAGGCCGCGCGCACCGCCCCGATCCTCCTCGTCGAGCAGAACCTCATCGTCGTCCGCCGCCTCGCCGAGCGCGTCGTCGTGCTCTCCTCGGGCCGCGTGGTGTTCACGGGGTCGGCCGAGGAGCTCCTCGACGACCATGACCGCGTGCAGCGCTACCTCGGCGTGCACGACGAGCGGGAGGCCGCCTGATGGACACCCTGATCCTGCTGATCGTCACCGGCCTCGGCCTCGGGGCCCTCTACTTCCTGGTCGCGAGCGGTCTCTCGCTCATCTACGGCCTCATGGGCGTGCTGAACTTCGCGCACGGCGCGTTCCTCACGATCGCCGCCTTCCTCGGCTGGGAGGCCGGCCGCCGGATCTCCGACGGCACCTGGACCGGGCTCGCGATCTCCGCGCTCGTCGGCATCCTCGTGGGCGCGACGGTGGCCGTGCTCACCGAGGTGCTCATCATCCGCCGCCTCTACGAGCGGCACATCGAGCAGGCGCTCGTCACGGTCGGCATCTCGCTCGCCGCGGTCGCCCTGTTCGAGGGGATCTGGGGCACCGACCCGATCTACACCGACCGCCCGGCGTGGCTCACGCAGACCACCGAGATCCTCGGGGCACGCATCCCGAACGACCGGTTCCTGCTCATCGCCTGCGCCGCGCTCGTCCTCGGCGGCATCGTGCTCTTCCTCCGGAAGACGCGCTACGGCCTCATCATCCGCGCCGGCGTCGAGAACCGGCACATGGTGACCGCGCTCGGCATCGACGTGCGCCGATCGTTCACGCTCGTCTTCGCGATCGGCGGCGCCGCCGCCGGGCTCGGCGGGGTCCTGGCCTCCGTCTACTACGGGTACGTCTCGGCGCACCTCGGATCGGTGCTGCTCATCTTCGCGTTCATCGTCACCGTCATCGGCGGACTCGGCTCGCTCACGGGCGCCGCGATCGCCTCGGTGCTCGTGGCGGTGCTGCAGCAGTTCGCGAACTTCTACCTCGGCGGCACCGGCGACCTCGTCGTCGTCGTGCTCCTCGCCGCCGTCCTGCTCATCCGCCCGCGTGGACTCATGGGGAAGGCCGCATGACCGCCAAGTCGCTCCGCCTCGTCATCGGCGGCATCCTGCTCGTCGTCGCACTCGCGATCCTCCCGCTGCTCGCGATCGACGTCCCGGGGGTCCTCCCGGGGCCGACCTACACGCCGGGCACGCTCCAGCTGCTCGCGTTCGCCCTGCTGATCGCGGCGCTGGCGCTCACCTACCGCATGATGTTCGGCCTGGCCGGCCTCCTCTCGTTCGGTCACGCGCTGTTCTTCGCCGCAGGCGCCTACGGGCTCGCGATGACGCTCGAGGCCTTCGGACCCGCGGAATGGCCGAGCGCCCTGGTCTTCACCGTCGCGATCGCGGCGACGCTCGTGCTCGGGTTCGTGCTCGCCGCGACCGTCGGGGCGCTCGCGCTGCGGGTCACCGGGATCTCGTTCGCGATGGTGACGCTCGCGTTCGCCCAGGCCGGGTCGGTGCTGATCCGCCGCAATCCCGGCAGCGCGACGGGAGGCGACGAGGGCCTCGCGCTCGACACCGCGCACGTCCCGCCGGAGTTCGTCGGCGTCGTCGACACGCGCAACCTCTACTGGCTCGCGCTCGGCATCCTGGTGCTCGTGTACCTGGTCGTGCTCTGGGTCGAGAAGAGCCGCGCGGGTCACGTCGCCGAGGCGATCCGCGAGAACGAGCTGCGCGTGCGCGTCATCGGCATCCGCCCGTACAACGTGAAGCTCCTGGTGTTCATCGCCGCGTCGGTGCTCGCGTCGGTCGCGGGCATGGGCTACCTCCTCCTGCAGTCCGGCGCGGCACCGCGCATCGCGACGGCCGACTTCACGCTGACGCTGCTCGTCATCGTCGTGCTCGGCGGTGCGGGCGCTCGATGGGGCGCGATCGTCGGCGGTATCGTCTACACACTGCTCGACCAGCGCCTCACGGCGCTCGCCGGGTCGGACGCGATCGCCGCCCTGCCCGACATCCTCCGGGTCCCGCTGTCCGAGCCGCTCTTCATCCTGGGGACGCTGTTCGTCCTCGTGGTGCTGTTCCTCCCGGGGGGCATCGCCGGGCTGCCCGCCCGCATCGCCACGGGCCGCAAGCAGCACCCGGCCGAGCCGGAGGAGACGGTCGATGCCTGACGGAGCCTGCACCCTGGGCCGCTGGACCGCCGATCGGGCGCGCACCGCGCCCGACGCGATCGCGATCGACGACCGCGGGGTGGCGATCACCTACCGCGAGCTCGACGAGCGCGCCGAACGGCTGGCCGGCGGCTTCCGGGCGGCGGGCTACGCGATCGGCGACCGAGTCGCGACGATCACCGGCAACAGCGCCGACCACGTGATCCTGTTCTTCGCGTGCGCGAAGGCCGGGCTGGTGCTCGTGCCGCTGTCCTGGCGCCTGTCGCCCCGCGAGCTCTCCGAGCAGCTCGAGATCGCCGATCCGGTGCTGCTCCTCGTCGAGGACGAGTTCCAGACGCTCTCCCGGGCGACGCTCGGCCGGCTCGCGCGGCGGATCCCGGTCGCGGCGCTCGGCACGCACGGGGTCGAGCAGCGGGTGCCGCATCCGGGTGCGCGGGGCGAGACGCCGACGACCAGGACCGAGGTCCGCGACGACGACACGCTGCTCATCGTCTTCACCTCGGGCACCACCTCGCGCCCGAAGGGCGCGATGCTGACCCACGCGAACTGCTTCTGGACGAACCTGTCGCTCTCGAAGACGATCGCGATCGGCGAGCACGACGTCGTGCTGGCCGTCATGCCCCAGTTCCACGTGGGCGGCTGGAACATCCAGCCGCTGCTCGCGTGGTGGTCGGGCGCGACCGTCGTGCTCGAGCGGACCTTCGACCCGGGCCGCGTGCTGCGCCTGGTGGCCGAGCGCGGGATCACGACCATGATGGGCGTCCCGGCCAACTACCTGTTCCTCGCGCAGCACCCCGACTTCGCGCACACCGACCTGTCGAGGCTCGGGCACGCCGTCGTCGGCGGTGCGCCCATGCCGCCCGCGCTGCTGCGGACGTGGCACGCGCGCGGGGTCGCACTCACCCAGGGGTACGGCCTCACCGAGGCGTCGCCGAACGTGCTCTGCCTGCCCGACCGCGAGGCGCGCGAGCGCGTCGGCTCGGCGGGCCTGCCGTACGCGCACGTCGACGTCGAGGTCGCCGACCCGGCGACGGGCGAGCTCCTCGACGGCGCGGCCGAGGGCGAACTGCTGGTCTCGGGGCCCGGTGTGTTCGCCGGCTACTTCCGCGACCCGGATGCCACGGGCGCGGCACTCCGCGACGGGCGGCTGCACACGGGCGACCTCGTGCGCCGCGACGCGGACGGGTACTTCACGATCGTCGACCGGCTGACCGACGTCTACATCTCCGGCGGCGAGGGCGTCTCGCCCGCCGAGGTCGAGTCGGTGCTCATCGCGCATCCCGCGGTCGCCGACGTCGCGGTGGTCGGGGTGCCCGACGAGCGCTGGGGCGAGGTCGGGTCGGCGTGGGTGGTGCTCCGGCCGGGTGCGATCACGGATGCCGCCGAGCTCGCGGAGTTCGCCCGCGGCTCGCTCGCGGGCTACAAGGTCCCGCGCGACATCCGCTTCATCGACGAGATCCCGCGTTCGACCGCTGCGAAGACGCTCCGGCGCGTGCTCGCCGAACGTGCGGCGCGCCTGGCCGAGGGAGCGGGCGCATGAGCGCCGCACCGCGCACGGCTCGCGGCGAGCAGACCCGGCGGCGGATCCTGGAGGCCGCCGAGCACGTCTTCGCCGAGCACGGGTACACCGAGTCGTCCGTCTCGCGCATCACCGAGCGGGCGGGCGTCGGGCAGGGCACGTTCTACCTGTACTTCGACTCGAAGCTCGACGTCTTCGACGAGCTCGTGGAGGATCTCAACCACCGCGTGCGGCAGGCGATGAGCGAGGGTGCGCGCGGCGCGACGACCCGGCTCGGGGCCGAGCGCGAGGGCTTCGCGGCGTTCTTCCGGTTCACCGCGGAGCATCCGGCGCTCTACCGCGTGGTCCGCGAGGCCGAGTTCGTCTCGCCCGGTGCGCTGAGGCTGCACTACACGCGCATCGTCGAGGGCTACATCGACGGGCTGCGGCAGGCGCAGCAGGGCGGCGAGATCTCGGACATCGACCCGACCGTGGCCGCCTGGGCGCTCATGGGCATCGGCGAGATGATCGGCATGCGCTGGGTGCTGTGGGGCAATGGCGGGGCCGGCGCCGGCGACGACGCCGACCCGACCGCGTCGGGGACCGACGCGGTCCCCGAGCACGTGCTCGACGAGATGATGCGATTCATCGGCGGCGCCCTGGGACGGGGCGACCGCCGGAGCGAAGGGGAGGACTCATGACCGGACTGTCGGGACGGCGGGCGATCGTCACCGGGGGAGCGAGCGGTATCGGCCTCGCGTGCGCCGAGGCGTTCGCGGAGGCCGGGGCGCACGTGACGATCGCCGACCTCAACGGCGAGGCGGCCGCGGCGGCGGCCGAGCGCATCGGCGGCGAGGCCTGGCAGGTCGACCTGGGCGACACCGCGGCGCTCGCCGACCTCGCCCTGGACGCCGACATCCTGGTCAACAACGCGGGCATCCAGCACGTCCGCCCGATCGAGGAGTTCGAGCCCGAGCGGTTCTCGCTGATCCTGCGCATCATGCTCGAGGCCCCGTTCCTGCTGATCCGATCGGCGCTGCCCGGCATGTACGAGCGCGGCTGGGGTCGCGTGATCAACCTGTCGAGCGTGCACGGCCTCCGCGCCTCCCCGTTCAAGTCGGCCTACGTCGCCGCGAAGCACGGCCTCGAGGGGCTGTCGAAGGTCACGGCGCTCGAGGGCGGCCCGCACGGCGTCACGTCGAACTGCGTGAACCCCGGCTACGTGCGCACCCCGCTCGTGGAGAAGCAGATCGCCGACCAGGCGAAGGTGCACGGGATCCCCGAGGAGGACGTGGTCGAGAAGGTCATGCTCACCGAGTCCGCGATCAAGCGGCTCGTCGAGCCCGCAGAGGTCGCCAGCCTCGTGCGCTGGCTCGCGAGCGACGACGCCCGCATGGTCACGGGTGCCAGCTACACGATGGACGGCGGATGGAGCGCGAAATGACCCGACCCGAGCCCTTCTCCGCGACGGTCCGCGGCGGCGACCTCGCCGGCGGTCAGTGGCGGGCGGATGCCGCGGGCGTGCCGATGCTCGCCATCCACGGCATCACGGCGAGCCACCGCGCGTGGCACCACGTCGCCGCCGCGCTGCCCGATCGAAGGATCGTCGCGCCCGACCTGCGGGGTCGCGGACGCTCGGCCGACCTGCCCGGACCCTGGTCGCTCCGCGACCACGCCGACGACCAGCTGCGCGTGCTCGACGGCCTCGGCATCGAGCGAGCGTTCGTCGTCGGGCACTCGATGGGCGCGTTCGTCTCGGTGCGCTTCGCGGCCGCGCATCCCGACCGCGTCGCCGGGCTCGTGCTCGTCGACGGCGGGCTGCCGATCCCGCACCCCGAGGGCCTGGACCCGGAGGAGATCGCCGCAGCGGTCCTCGGTCCGGCGATCGCCCGGCTCGAGATGCGGTTCGCCGACCACGATGCGTACGCCGACTTCTGGAAGGCGCACCCCGCGATCGGGCCGGCCTGGGACGAGCGGGTCGCCGACTACGTCGCCTACGACCTCGTGGGCGCGGAGCCCGAGCTGCGGAGCTCCTCGCGGGCCGAGGCGGTCGCCCAGAACGTGCTCGAGCTCGACGGCGGCGACGGCTACCTCGAGGACCTGCTCGGACTTCCGGGTCCCGTCGACTTCCTCCGCGCCGAGCGCGGGATGCTCGATCAGCCCGAGGCGCTGTACCCTGCCGAACGGGTGGCGGCGGACGCAGAACGGATGCCGGCGCTCCGCGTCACCGACGTCGCGGAGCTCAACCACTACACCATCGTCATGACGGATGCGGGCGCAGCCCGGGTCGCCGCGGTCGTCGCACCGCGGCTCGCCGAGGCCGACGCCGCGGCATCCGTCGGGACGCGTTGACGAGGAGGTCACACGATGACACTGGACAAGACCGTCGGATCGGCCGCGGAGGCCGTCGCCGACATCCCGGACGGCGCATCGCTCGCCGTCGGCGGGTTCGGGCTCTGCGGCATCCCCATGGTGCTGATCCAGGCGCTGCTCGAGCGCCGCGTCGGCGACCTCTCGGTCGTCTCGAACAACTGCGGCGTCGACGACTGGGGCCTCGGGCTCCTCCTCGGCGCCGGCCTCATCCGCAAGATGACCTCGTCGTACGTGGGCGAGAACAAGGAGTTCGAGCGGCAGTACCTCTCGGGCGAGCTCGAGCTCGAGCTGACCCCGCAGGGCACGCTCGCCGAGAAGCTCCGCGCCGGCGGCGCGGGCATCGCCGGGTTCTTCACGCAGACGGGCGTCGGCACCCAGGTCGCCGAGGGCGGCCTGCCGCAGAAGTACGCCGCCGACGGGTCGATCGCGATCGCCTCGAAGGCCAAGCCCGTGCAGACCTTCACGATGCGCGGCGAGGAGCACGAGTTCGTGCTCGAGGAGGCCATCACGACCGACTTCGCGCTCGTCCACGCCCTGAAGGGCGACCGGCACGGCAACCTCGTGTTCGACAAGTCGGCCCGCAACTTCTCGCCGCTCTGCGCGATGGCCGGCCGGATCTGCATCGCCGAGGTGGAGGAGCTCGTCGAGCCCGGCGAGATCGACGCCGACGCCGTGCACCTGCCCGGCATCTTCGTCGACCGCGTCGTCGAAGTGGGGCGCGACATCGAGAAGCGGATCGAACGCCGCACCGTGCGAGAGGGGAACTGACCATGGCGCTCACCAGGCTCGAGATGGCCGCGCGCGCGGCGATGGAGCTCGCCGACGGCTCGTACGTGAACCTCGGCATCGGCCTGCCGACCCTCGTCCCGAACTACGTGCCCGACGGGGTCACCGTCGTGCTGCAGTCCGAGAACGGCATCCTCGGCGTCGGCCCGTACCCGACCGAGGACCAGGTCGACCCCGACCTCATCAACGCCGGCAAGGAGACCGTCACGGTGCTGCCCGGTGCGGCGTACTTCGACTCGGCGACGAGCTTCGGCATGATCCGCGGCGGCAAGGTCGACGCGGCCATCCTCGGCGCCATGCAGGTGTCGAAGGACGGCGACCTCGCGAACTGGATGATCCCCGGGAAGATGGTCAAGGGCCCCGGAGGGGCGATGGACCTCGTGCACGGCGCCCGCAAGCGCATCGTGCTCATGGAGCACGTCGCGAAGGACGGCTCGGCGAAGATCGTCGACTCGTGCTCGCTGCCCCTGACGGGCAAGGGCGTCGTCGACCGGATCATCACCGACCTCGCCGTCATCGACGTGACCCCCGACGGGTTGAAGCTCATCGAGCTCGCCCCGGGCGTGAGCGTCGAGGAGGTCGTGGAGAAGACCGAGCCCGCGCTCGACACCTCCGGCGTCACCGCACTCACGACGTAGACCCACCCGCACCACCCGCACCACCCGCACCACCCCGAAGGCCCGAAGGAGCGCCACATGGACCACATCCTCCCCGGCATCGTCGTGCACCAGCTCACGACGCCGCGCTACACCGCGCAGGTGCTCGAGCGTCCCGCAGCGGACGCCGACGCGCCGCGCGCGACCGTGCTGTTCGTGCACGGCAACGTGTCGTCGTCGCTGTTCTGGCAGCCGACGATGCTCGCCCTGCCGACGGACGTCCGCGCGCTCGCCGTCGACCTCCGCGGCTTCGGCGGCAGCGAGGTGCGGCCGGTCGACGCGACCCGCGGGCTCGGGGACTACGCCGAGGACGTCGCGGCCGTGGTCGACGCCCTCGGGCTCGACGAGGTGCACCTGGTCGGCTGGAGCATGGGCGGCGGCGTCGTGATGCAGGCGCTCCTCGAGCACGAGCTGCCCGTGGCATCCGTCACGCTCGTGAACCCCGTGTCGCCCTACGGCTTCGGGGCGACGGATGCCGCGGGCCGGCTGCTCACCCCGGATGCCGCCGGCTCGGGCGGCGGGGGAGCGAACCCCGACTTCATCGCGCGACTCCAGGGCGGCGATCGGACCGCCGATGCACCGTCGTCGCCTCGCTCGGTGTACCTCGGCACGTACGTGACGCCCGGCTTCGCCTCCGAGCACGACGACCGGTGGGTCGAATCCATGCTCACGACCGCGATCGGCGAGGACAACTACCCGGGTGACGCGCAGCCGTCGGAGAACTGGCCGGGCTTCGCCCCGGGCACGCGGGGCGTGCTCAACACCATGGCGCCGACCCGGTTCGACGTCAGCGGCATCGTCGACCTGGAGGCCAAGCCGCCGATCCTGTGGGTCCGGGGCGCGAACGACGTCATCGTCTCGGACACGTCGCTGTTCGACCTCAACCACCTCGGCGCGCTCGGCGTGATCCCCGGCTGGCCGGGAGCGGACGTGGCGCCTGCGCAGCCGATGGTCGCCCAGACCCGCGCGGTGCTGGAGACATACGCCGAGCGGGGCGGTGCGTACCGCGAGGCCGTGTTCGAGGCGAGCGGCCACTCGCCGCTCCTCGAGGAGCCCGAGCGCTTCGTCGCCGAGCTCGTCGCGCACGTGGTCGGGGAGCCCGAGGCGGCGGCCTGAGCCGGGCGCCTGCACGTGCGCGACTCGGTCCGCCCGATGTCGGGGGTTCGTTGCCAACCCGTGATGCCAGCCGCCGACGCCTCCGCCACTCGGGTTGGGAAGATCGGGGAGACCTGTCCACCCGCGGTCCGGATCGAACCGAATTCGACCGGACCCGTCTCCGAAGGACCGAGGGGACCCGATCCCTGCGCGCCGCCCTGGGCCTCGTCCTCGTCGCGGCGTCGGCCGTGCTGACGACCTCCTGCAGCGCGACGTTCGAGGGCTCCGTGCCCGGTGCGAGCCCGAGCCCCGACGCGGTCGCAGCGTCGGAGCCGACGCCCAGCGCCGAGCCGGATCCACTCCAGCGCGTGAACGCGATCGTCATACGGCCGACGACCGCTGAACTGCAGGCGGACGACGGGAGCGTTGTGGCGTCGATCGATTACCTCGCTCCCGCCGCACCGGCGGTCGCCATGCTCACGGACGTCTTCGAGCGCGAGCCCGAGGTCGAGGACTGGCCGGGGAGCAACCACTTCCCGCCCGCGACCACCGACGACTGGGGCGGCGTGACCGTCATCGAGGCGCGCTTCATCGACGGGTGGGAGGACCGGATCCCCGAACCGATCTACGCCATTGCGCCGACCACCCTCCGCGTGGAGGCGGACCAGGTCGGCGGCGTCGCGCTCCGGACGAACCAGGGCTTCGCCGTGGGCGCAGCATGGGACTCGCTCGACGGCGACCCCGTGTTCGACGCCGACCTGTACACCTGCGGCGGCCGGCCGGTCGAGACCGCGACCGAGGGAGACGAGTCGCCGACCGTGACCGTGAGCCGGTCCGGCGACGCCGCGGACGCGATCGGCCGGATCTCCGCTCCCGAGGTCCTTGCCGAAGGATGCGCCTGACGCGGGCGACGCCACCCCTCCCGCGGCGCGCCGTTTCGTCGCAGGATGGAACCGACCGCATCCCAGCCGACCTGACGGGGGGAGGACGCCATGCAGGGCGCACGAGTCGATCCGGACGCCCCGGTGGCGGATCCGCGGGATCCGCGCAAGCCGTCCTCGCCGTTCCAGATCACCCGTCGCGCGTGGCGGTACCTCGGGCGCCGCGTGTTCCGCGAGTTCATCGACGACGAGTGCCTCGACACCGCAGCGGCGTTGACGTTCTGGGGAACCCTCTCGGTCTTCCCTGGATTGCTCGCCGTCACCTCGCTGCTCGCGCTGGTCGGACAGGGCGGCGCCATCCGCGAGATCCTCGGCCTGGCCGAGCAGGTCGCACCCGGCCCGGTGCTCGAGGTGGTCGAGGAGCCGTTGCGAGCCTTCGCCGGATCTCGAGCGGCGACGGTCGGCTTCCTGACGGGCCTGGTCGTCGCGCTCTGGTCGGCGTCCGGATACATCGCGGCCTTCACCCGTGCGATGAACCGCATCCTGGAGATCGACGAAGGCCGGCCGTTCTGGAAGCTGCGCCCCTTCCAGCTCCTCATCACTGTCGGGGTCATCCTGCTCGTGACGATCGTCGCCGTGATCCTCGTCGTCTCCGGTCCGGTTGCGGATGCCGTCGGCGAGGCGCTCGGCGTCGGCGCGACGCTTCGCACCGCGTGGGATGTCGCGAAGTGGCCCCTGCTCGCGGCGATCGTCGTGGTCGTGGTCGCCCTGCTCTACTACGCGACCCCGAACGCCCGACAGCCGAAGTTCCGCTGGATCAGTCTCGGCGCCGTCATCGCGATCCTCCTGATGCTCGTCGCGTCGGGGGGATTCGCCCTCTACGTCGCGAACTTCGCGACGTACGACCGCACCTACGGCTCGCTCGCCGGCATCGTGGTGTTCCTGCTGTGGCTCTGGATCACGAACGCGGCGCTGCTGCTCGGCGCCGAGTTCAACGCTGAACTCGAGCGCACGCGACAGCTGCAGGCGGGCATCCCGGCGGAGGAACGGCTCAGGATGCCGCCCCGCGGGACGCGCTCGATCGAGAAGGCCGCGGAGCGGCACCGCCGCGACTTCGAGCTCGGCCGTCGCATCCGGCGGGCGCACGACGGTGGACATGACCACCGCGGCGAGCGCGGCGAGGAGCGGGGCGCCTGATCGATGCGTCGGTCCCGGGCCATCCGTTCGATGGAGGCCCCGCCCGGCGACCCGGCCGTAGACTCGGTGTCGTGCCTGCAGTGAATCTCGGAATGCCCAAGGTCCCCGAAGTACTGGCCCCTCGACGCAAGTCGCGCCAGATCAAGGTGGGCAAGGTGCTCGTCGGCGGCGACGCGCCGGTCAGCGTGCAGTCGATGACGACGACGCCGACGCCGAACATCAACGCGACCCTGCAGCAGATCGCCGAGCTCACCGCCTCGGGCTGCGACATCGTGCGCGTCGCGGTCCCGAGCCGCGACGACGCCGAGGCGCTTCCGATCATCGCCAAGAAGAGCCAGATCCCGGTCATCGCCGACATCCACTTCCAGCCGAACTACGTCTACGCCGCGATCGACGCGGGGTGCGCCGCGGTCCGGGTGAACCCGGGCAACATCCGCAAGTTCGACGACCAGGTCGCCGAGATCGCCCGTCGCGCCAAGGAGGCGGACGTCTCGATCCGCATCGGCGTGAACGCCGGCTCGCTCGACCCGCGCCTGCTGCAGAAGTACGGCAAGGCGACGCCCGAGGCGCTCGTCGAATCGGCGGTCTGGGAGGCGAGCCTCTTCGAGGAGCACGACTTCCACGACTTCAAGATCTCGGTCAAGCACAACGACCCGATCGTCATGGTGAAGGCGTACCGCATGCTGGCCGAGCGGGGCGACTGGCCGCTGCACCTCGGCGTCACCGAGGCCGGCCCGGCGTTCCAGGGCACGATCAAGTCGGCGACGGCCTTCGGCATCCTGCTCTCTGAGGGCATCGGCGACACGATCCGCGTCTCGCTCTCGGCGCCGCCCGTCGAGGAGGTCAAGGTCGGCCTGCAGATCCTGCAGTCGCTGAACCTCCGCGAGCGCAAGCTCGAGATCGTCTCGTGCCCGTCGTGCGGGCGCGCGCAGGTCGACGTCTACAAGCTCGCGAACGACGTCACCGACGGCCTCGAGGGCATGAGCGTGCCGCTTCGCGTCGCGGTCATGGGCTGCGTCGTGAACGGCCCCGGTGAGGCGCGCGAGGCCGACCTCGGCGTCGCCTCGGGCAACGGCAAGGGCCAGATCTTCGTCAAGGGCGAGGTCATCAAGACCGTGCCGGAGGCCGAGATCGTCGAGACCCTCATCGCCGAGGCGAACCGCATCGCCGGCGAGATGGGGGCGGATGCCCCGGTCGGCTCGCCGACGGTCGTCACCCCCTAGACGGGCGGCCGTCGCGCACGTCGAGCGGATGGCTCGCGGCCCCTGTCGGCGCGTGTCGGCCACGGGTAGGGTGGCGGCCACGGGCGCCGGGGGAGGCGCTGCGGGAGGTGGGCGCGATGAGCGGCGACGGCTACGAGTACCCGGACGAAGCGGGCTACCCGGACGGAACGGGGACCCTGCACGAGGGCACCGATGAGGCGGACGTGCCGGAGGCGGATGCGGCCGATGCCGCGGCGGAGGACCTCGAGTCGTTCGCGATGGAGGACGAACGGGACGTCGAGGGCGACTGAGGGCGGCGGTCCCTCGCCGGGTCGGCCCGCGGCATCCGCGCTGCATAGAATCGTCGGGTGCCCACACGCCTGACGAACTTCTTCCTCCGCACGCTCCGCGAAGACCCGGCCGACGCCGAGGTCGCGAGCCACAAGCTGCTCGTGCGCGCCGGCTACATCCGGCGCCAGGCTCCGGGCGTGTTCGCGTGGCTGCCGCTCGGCCTGCGGGTGAAGGCGAAGATCGAGCGCGTCGTCCGCGAGGAGATGGAGGCCGCCGGCGCGCACGAGGTGCACTTCCCGGCGCTGCTGCCGCGCGAGCCCTACGAGCAGACCGGCCGCTGGACCGAGTACGGCGACGCCCTCTTCCGGCTGAAGGACCGCAAGGAGGCCGACTACCTCCTCGCCCCGACGCACGAGGAGGTCTTCACCCTGCTCGTGAAGGACCTGTACTCGTCGTACAAGGAACTGCCGCTCACGATCTACCAGATCCAGGACAAGTACCGCGACGAGGCGCGCCCCCGCGCGGGCCTCCTGCGCGGCCGCGAGTTCACCATGAAGGACGCGTACTCGTTCGACGTCTCCGACGCTGGACTCGACGCCAGCTACCAGGCCCAGCGCGACGCCTACGAGCGGATCTTCGCCCGGCTCGGGCTCGACTACGTCATCGTCAAGGCCGATGCGGGCGCCATGGGCGGCTCGAAGAGCGAGGAGTTCCTCCACCCCACGCCGGTCGGCGAGGACACGTTCGTCCGGTCGGCGGGCGGATACGCGGCCAACGTCGAGGCGTTCACGACGGTCGCGCCCGAGCCGATCCCGTTCGACGGCCTGCCCCCCGCCGAGGTGCTCGACTCGCCGAACACGCCGACGATCGCGACGCTCGTCGACCTCGCGAACCTCGAGTACCCGCGTCCCGACGGTCGGGACTGGACCGCCGCCGACACCCTGAAGAACGTGGTGCTCGCGCTCACGCATCCCGACCACACCCGCGAGATCGTCGTCGTCGGCATCCCGGGCGACCGCGAGGTCGACGCCAAGCGCGTCGAGGTGGCGTTCGCCCCGGCCGAGGTCGAGGCGGCGACCGAGGAGGACTTCGCGAGGAACCCCGGGCTCGTCAAGGGCTACATCGGCCCGTGGTCGCCCGACGGCGCCGTGCTCGGCGCGGAGTCGACCACCGGGATCCGCTACCTCGTCGACCCGCGCATCGTCGACGGCACCGAGTGGATCACGGGCGCCAACCTCGACGAGAAGCACGTGTTCGGGCTCGTCGCCGGACGCGACTTCGTCGCGGACGGGACGATCGAGGCGGCGAACGTGCGCGAGGGCGACCCGGCGCCGGATGGCTCCGGACCCGTCGAGCTTGCGCGCGGCATGGAGATCGGCCACGTCTTCCAGCTCGGCCGCAAGTACGCCGAAGCGCTCGGCCTCAAGGTGCTCGACGAGAACGGCAAGCTCGCGACCGTCACCATGGGCTCCTACGGCATCGGCGTGACCCGCATCCTGGCGATCATCGCCGAGCTCAACAACGACGACAAGGGCCTCGTCTGGCCGGCCGCGGTCGCGCCGTTCGACGTGCACGTGCTCGCGACCGGCAAGGACCAGGCGGCGTTCGACGCCGCGGAGCGCGTCGTCGCCGACCTGGAGGCCACCGGACTCGACGTCCTCTTCGACGACCGGCCCAAGCTCTCGCCGGGCGTGAAGTTCGCCGACGCCGAGCTCATCGGCGTGCCGACGATCGTGATCGCCGGCCGCGGCGTCGCCGACGGCGTCGTCGAGGTCTGGGATCGCGCGACGGGCGACCGTACGAGCGTCCCGATCGACGGCGTGCGCGCGGCGCTCGGGCGCTGATCGCCCCCTCCTGACGCGGCGAGGGCCGGTGCGGATGCTCCGCACCGGCCCCCGCGTGTTCCCGCCGCCGTCTCACATGCGCGCGTACTTGGAACGGGCGAAGCAATAGGCGCCGTAGACGATCAGCCCGGCGCCGACGAGCCAGAGCACGACCGTCCCGAAGGGCAGGTCGGCGAGGCTCTTCAACGCGGCGTCGAGGCCACCGGCCTTCTCGGGGTCGTTGGTGAGCGAGGCGACGACCCAGAGCACGCCGACGACGCCGACCGCGATGCCCTTGGCGATGTAGCCGACCGTGCCGAGCGTGAGCACGCCCTTCCGCATCGGATCGGACGGCAGGGAGAGGTGCTTCGCGAAGCGCTGGGTCGCGCCCCGGTAGACGAACGCGATGCCCACCCCGACGATCGCGAGCCCGACCAGGACCAGGAGGAAGACGCCGCCGGGAGCCGCGAGGACCTGGGCGCTGAGCGACTGCGACGACTGGTCGGAGTCGGAACGGCCGCCGAGCGCGTACACGAGGGACGTGATGCCGATCGAGATGTACGCGATGGCGGTCCCGACGTACTTGACGCGGTGCCCCCATTTCTTCTTCGTGTCGGGGTCGCGCTCGAGGAACGCCTCGGTGACCTGCCAGATCGCGAGGGCGAACAGGCCGAGCGCGATGACCCAGAGGAGCACCACGCCGAAGGGGAGGCTCGACACCTGCTGCATCGCACCGCTCTGGTCGGCCTCGCCGCCGGCGCCCTGCGCGACGGAGATCGCGATGCCGCCGATGACGATGTGCACGATGCCGAGCACGACGAAGCCGACGCGCGCGGCGATCTCGAAGGCACGGGAGTTCTGCGCCGCGGTGGCCGCGGCCTTGCCTCTATCGGTCATCATCCGCACAGCGTAGCGACGGCGGTGCCACTCGCGGCAGGTCGCCGCCCATGGTTGCGTGGGGTGGATCCGGAGTGGTATCCGCTCGCGCGATGCCTCCGCGGCGGTTCCCGCCGCGTCCGCCCGCCGTTCACCCGGGGGACGCCGCGGCGTCGACGGGCGGTCATCCCGACCCGACAGGCTCGGCGCGTCTCTCAGGCCCGACGCGCGGGGCGTCCGCGCACTGAACGAGGAGCATCCATGACCATTCCCGAACTCCGTCTCACGCCGGTCTCGCACGCGATCGGCAAGCGGTCGCCCGTGACCTGCCGGTTGAAGTGCGCCGACGCGTGCCTCGGCCCCGAGTGCAACACGTCCTCGAACGCCCACTTCCGCGACATCGCCTCGCAGGCGATCTCGCGTCGTTCGGTGCTCGGGCTCGGCGTCGCCGGCGCCGTCGGCCTCGTGGTCGCCGGTGCCGCAGGCGGCGACGCCGCTCCCGCGTTCGCGGCGAAGCCCGGCACCGCGGGGCTCGCGTTCACTCCGATCGCGCCCGTCGACCGGACGGTGGACGCGTTCACGGTTCCGGCCGGCTACCGCTGGCAGCCGATCATCCGCTGGGGGGACCCGCTGTTCTCGTCCGTCCCGGCCTTCGACTTCGACCACCAGACCGCCGAGGCCCAGGCCGGTCAGTTCGGCTACAACAACGACTACCTCGACATCATCGCCGACCCGAGCGGCAGGACCGGCGTGCTCGTCACGAACCACGAGTACGTGAACCCCGACCTCATGTTCCCCGCGACCGCCGACCCCGAGGAGCGGCGCCGCCGAGGCGAGATCTACAAGGCGGCCATGGGCATGGCCGTCGTCGAGCTGAAGCGCGGCCGCGTCGGCGACCCGTGGGAGTACGTCGTCGACGGCCGGCGCAGCCGACGGCTCACCGTCGAGTCCACGTTCGAGCTCACCGGCCCGGCGGCCGGCTCCGACCTGCTGAAGACCGCCGCCGACCCCGAGGGCCGCTGGGTGAAGGGCACCGTCGGCAACTGCGCGGGCGGGACGACACCCTGGGGCACGGTGCTCTCGGGCGAGGAGAACTTCAACGGCTACTTCGCCTGGGCCGCCGACACGGCCGAGCAGCGTCGCTACAGCGGCAGTTCGACCACGTCGACCGAGACCGGATGGGAGCAGTACGACGAGCGCTTCGACGCGCACCACCCTGGGTACGTCAACGAGCCGAACCGCTTCGGCTGGATCGTCGAGATCGACCCGAGCGACCCGACGTCGACGCCGAAGAAGCACACGGCGATGGGCCGCTTCAAGCACGAGGGTGCGAACGTCATCATCGCCGAGGACGGCCGCGCCGTCGCGTACATGGGCGACGACGAGCGCAACGACTACCTCTACAAGTTCGTCTCCAGGGGACGCTACACGGCGGCGACCACGACCGGGGCGCGCAAGCGGAACATGACGCTCCTCAGCGAGGGCGACCTCTTCGTCGCGCGCTTCTCCGGCAACTCGCCGGCCTCCGAGATCACGGGCGCCGGTGCGCTGCCGACCGACGGCGCCTTCGACGGGACCGGCGAGTGGATCGCACTCACCCGCGGCGGCGAGAGCGTCGTGCCGGGCATGACGACGGAGCAGGTCCTCGTGTACACGCGCCTCGCCGCCGACCTCATGGGCGCGACGAAGATGGACCGCCCCGAGGACGTCGAGCCCAACCCGGTGACCGGCAAGGTGTACCTCGCACTGACGAACAACAGCCGCCGCACGGTCGCGACCCTCGACGAGGTCAACCCGATCACCGGCAACCGGTACGGCCACGTCGTCGAGCTCACCGAGACGTCGGGCCAGGGCGGCGAGACGTTCGGGTGGAGCATCCTGCTCCTCTGCGGCGACCCGGCGGTCACCGACTACACCTACTTCGCCGGCTTCCCGAAGGAACTCGTCTCGCCGATCTCGTGCCCCGACAACGTCGCGTTCGACTCCGAGGGCAACCTGTGGATCTCGACCGACGGCGCGCCCAGCACGATCGGCTACAACGACGGCCTGTTCCGCGTGCCGCTCGAGGGCGACCAGCGCGGGAACGTGCAGCAGTTCCTCGCGGTGCCGCGCGAGGCCGAGACGTGCGGCCCCGTGATCCACGACCGCGAGGGGTTCGTGTTCGTCGCGGTGCAGCACCCCGGCGAGAACGGCGCGGTCGGCGCGCAGACGTCGTACTTCCCGGACTACGTCGCGGCGCACTCCGGCGACAGGGTCGCCGCGCCGCGGCCGTCGGTCGTGCAGGTCTGGAAGGGCTGAGCAGCCGGATCGAAGGGGCGGTGACGGATGCCGCGGCATCCGTCATCGCCCCTTCGCTCACGCCTCGGCGCGGCGCTGCGCCCGCGGTGCCCCGACCAGTGCGACGCCGACCGCGGAGAGCACCGCGAACCCGGCGTCGGGGATCCAGGTGCCGAGCGCGGCGACGTGCCAGACGAAGAAGAGCGGGAACGCCCAGAGGCCGACGCGGACGACCCGCGAGCCGAGCCCGCCGACCACCGCGACGATGCCGAGCACGGCGGCGAGGGCGCCGAAGGAGGCGATGAGCACGGTCGCCGACGCCGGGAACGGGTCGTCGGCGAACAGGACCGACATGGCGAACACCGCGGAGACGGCGAACAGGGCGACGAGGATGCCCTGCCCGATCCTGGCGCGCGCGCCGGGTCGCCCCCGATCGGGGGCGGTTGTCGCTCGGCCGTCCGGTCCGGACCCGGCGGCGCCTTCGAGGTCGGTCTGGGTGCTGGACATGTTCGTTCCCCTCTCGTGGCCGCGAACCACGCGGTGCGTCGGCTGATCCGGGTGGCTCCCGGCGACGCCAGCCAATCGCGGCCGCCGTACGGACGCACTGCGGTGGACCGCACGACCGCTGCGGTCGACCGCACGATCGTGCGGCGCCGATCGGTGGCATACTGCGGGCATGCCTCGGATGCGGTCGGCAGTCGGTGCGGTCGTCCTCGCCGCGACGGCCGCCGCCGCGCTGGTCGCGGCGGTGCTCGCGGCACCGCTCCCGCTCGCCGAGACCGCCCCGACGCTCATCGTCCCCGTGATGTTCGTCCTCGCCGGCCTCCTCGGCCCGATCTGGCGGGCGAGTGCGTTCACGTGCAGCGCCGTCGCCGGGATCGGGGTGCTGCACCTCGTGGCCCTGGCCGTCTCGGCGCTCGCGCTCGCCGATCCCGGACCGGGCCTCGCGTGGCACCTCGCCTCCCAGGTCGCCTTCGTCGCCGGCTTCGGCCTGCTCGTGCCCCTCGCAGCCGGCTACCCCGACGGTCCCGTCCCGCGGTGGTCGTTCGTCGTCCTCGGCGCCGGCCTGGCGATTCCCGTACTCGCCGCGTTCGCCGGGCCGACGCCGGCGGTCCTCGACGGCACCACGATGCTCGGACCGGTCGCCGAGGTGCTGCCCGGCTGGATCGCCTCCGCGAGCGCGCTCGTGTTCGTGCTGCCCGCGGCGTCCGTCGTCGTCGGCCTCGTCCGGCTCGCGCGCGGCGACCGGGCGCTGCGTCGCCGGCTCGCGTGGCCGCTCGCGGCGCTCGCTGCGATGGCCTCGGTCGTCGCGGTCGGCGCCGCGCTCCAGTCGACGGCGGCGGGACTCACGACGGCCCTGTTCCTCGCCTCCTCGCCGCTCGTGCCCGTCGGCCTGATCGCCGGCGCCCGCCTGGACGACGAGGCCGATGCGGACGCGGAGGCCCGGCGGCTGCGACGGGAACTCCAGTCGATCGCCGCGCGGCTCGAGGCCGCGTCGCGCGCACTGCCGGCCGGGCAGGGGGAGGTCGCCGCGCCGGCACCGCACGCCGCAGACGCCGCGGTCCCCGACCCGCGACTCGACCGCCTGACCGACCGCGAGTCCGCCGTGCTCGCGCTCGTCGCGGCCGGCCGCAGCAACCCGGCGATCGCACGCGAACTGCACGTGTCGCTCTCGGCCGTCGAGAAGCACGTGAATGCGATCTTCCAGAAGCTCGGACTGCAGGCCGGGCCCGACACGCATCGCCGCGTCGCGGCCAGCCTCGCCTACCTGCGCGATCGGCGCTGAGCGGCGTCGGGTACTCGCTCGACCGCCACGGATAGCGAACGGATAGCGCCCTGATGAAGGCTCGGAACACGAGAGGGGAGCACGCACCGGGCTCCCCGGCCGAGGGCGACGATCACCCGCCGCCCGCCGCAGGGTTCGAGAGGTGGAGGCAATGATGTTCGCAGCGAACACGGAACACGGGGCCGTGCACCGGCGCATCGCAGGAGTCGCGACGGCGGCCGCGCTGCTGCTCACCGGGTGCGCCTCGGGAGGTCAGGGCGGCCAGCCCGCGGCCACCGCGGCCGCCGGTACGGAGGCTGCCGCCGAGGCGGAGTGGGACGACCCGATCTGGGAGGCCTACGGCGAGGAGGGGGAGTACGTCGAGGAGATCGAGGGCGTCGCCGAGGACTTCCCCGCGCAGTTCCCGCTTCCGGACGGGGAACTCGTCTACTCCAGCGTGGCTCCGGGGGTCTGGGACATGATCTTCGAGATGGACGAGCCCGAGCCGCAGGCGGAGCAACTGGCCGAGCGGATCGGCGAGATCGTCCCGCAGGTCTGGAACGGCCCGCTCCGCGGCGGAGACGAGGGCGAGCGCTGGGGCTTCGTCGACGACGACTTCGTCGTCGCGCTCGAGATGCGACCCGGTCCCTTCCCGCCGCCGATGGTGGGCATCACCGTCCTCGAGCGGTGACCCCGTCCCGTTGACGCGATGGGCGGGCGGGCCGACACTGCCATCATGACCGTGTGCGTGCTCGGTCCCCTCGACACCGGCGGGCCGGCGCTGAGCCCGAGGGAGCGGACCATCCTGTCCGCCCTGGTCGTGCGGCGCGCACGCTCGGTCTCACCGGACGAGCTGGCCGACGCATGCTGGGGCGAGCAGCCCCCGCAGACATGGACGCAGCAGGTCCAGAACGCGATCGCGAGGATCCGCTCGCGCCTCGGCAGGGACGCCGTGCTCACGGTCGCAGGCGGGTACCGTCTGGGCGTCCCGGATGGCGCGATCGATGCCGTGACCTTCGAGCGCGAGGTGTCGCGGGCGCGGCGCTTCGGGCTGGAGGGCGCGCACGACCGCGCGGCCGCCGCCTATGGCCGTGCGCTCGACCTGTGGCGCGGCGATCCGTACCCGGACGTCCCCGATTGGCCGCCCGCGCGCGCCGAGGCGATGCGCCTCGCCGAGATCCACGCCGACGCCGAGGAGGAGCTGCTCGACGCGCGGCTCCGCCTGGGCGAGGACGCGGCGGTGATCCCGGATGCCGAGCGGATGGTGCGGGAGTCGCCGTTGCGCGAGCACCGCTGGGCCGTCCTCGCCCTCGCGAACTACCGTGCCGGACGCCAGGCCGAGGCGGTCGGGGTCCTCCGATCCGCCCGCGTGCGGATCGTCGAGGAGCTGGGGCTCGACCTCGGCGGCGAGCTCCGCGGCCTGGAGGTCGACATCCTCCGCCACGATCCCGCACTCGAGCCGGACGCGGCACCGGCGGGCGAGCGGCCGAGCGGCGTGGACGAGACGTGCCCGTACCGCGGCCTCGCCGCGTACGACGTCGACGACGCGGCGCTGTTCTTCGGACGAGATCGCGACGTCGGTGCGATCCTCGCCCGCGTCCGCCCCCGAGCGGTCGTGACGATCGTCGGCCCGAGCGGCTCCGGCAAGTCCTCGGTGCTGCGCGCGGGCGTCGTGCCCCGGTTGCGCGAGATCGGCCGGCAGGTCGTCGTCATCACGCCCGACGAATCGGGCCTGGCGGAGCTCCGCGACGCGGTGTCGGGCGATCCCGCCACGCTCGCGGTCGACCAGGCGGAGGAACTGCTCGAGCTGCCGGGCGACGAGCTGCGCGAGCTCGCCGCACTCATCCGCTCGTGGCTCGATGCCGGCGGCAGCATGCTCCTCGCGCTCCGCTCGGACTTCCTGGACCGGGCCAGCGCGGTCCCGGTGATCGGCACGGCGCTCGGCCAGGACGTCTACGCGCTCGCCCCGATGGCCGAGGACGGGCTCCGGCTCGCGTGCACGGGGCCCGCGGAGGCGGCGGGGCTCTCCCTCGAGACCGGCCTGGTCGAGGTGATCCTCCGCGACGCCGGGAACCGCTCCGCCATCCTCCCGGCGCTGTCCCACGCCCTCGCCGCGACGTGGAGCCGTCGCGACGGTGCGACCCTCACGCTCGAGGGATACGACGCCGTCGGCGGGATCGCCGGCGCGATCGCCCGTTCCGCCGAGCAGGTCTACGGCGCCCTCGGAACCGGCGGACGAGAGGCCTGCCGCTCGCTCATGATGCGACTGGTCGAGCGCACTCCCGAGGGCGCGACCGTCCGCCGCCGCGTGCCGCTCGACACGCTCACCGGCGGCGCCACGCGCCGGGCCGTCGTCGAGTCCCTGGTCGCGGCGAGACTCGTCACGATCGACCGGGACTCGGCGATCATCGCCCACGAGGCCGTCGGTCGGGCCTGGCCGCGGCTGGACGCCTGGCTCGACGAGGATGCGGGAGATGCGCGGATGCTGCGTCGGACCGAGGCGGCCGCGGCTGCGTGGGATGCCGCCGGGCGACCGGACGACGAGCTCATGCGCGGTGCGAGCCTGCAGGCGACCGTCGAATGGCGGGATCGCACTGCTGCCGGCCTCACGAGCACCGAGTCCGACTTCATCACCGCGTCGCTCGCCGCGCACCGCGACGAGGTGCGGGAACTGGAGGAGCGCGCGGAACGGGAGCGCGCGATCAACCGCAGGCTGCGCGTCGCACTCGCGGTCTCGGCGATCCTCGCCGTGATCGCCGTGATCGCCTCGGGCGTCGCGGTGGTCCGGAGTGCGGACGCCGAGGCCGCCGCCGAGGAGGTCCGCATCGAGGCGCTCACCTCGACGGCGTCGAGCGCGGCGACGGACCGGGAGGTCGCGGCGCTCGTGGCCGTGGAGATCCACCGGCGCTGGCCCGAGGACCCGCGTGCCGCGATCGCGCTGCAGGGCGCCTTCGGCAACGCGGACGGATTGATGCGCACGATGAGGTTCCCAGATGCGGTGAGCGTGGCCGCGGCGGTCGTCCCCAGAACCCGCACGGCCCTCATCACCGTCGATCCGGCCGCGGAGGGCGGTGCCGCCGGCTCCGGCCCCGCCACGATGATCCTCGACCTCACCACCGGGGAGGTCGTGCGCGAACTGGACGTGGACCTGCCCTCCCTCGGGGGCGAGGCGGCTCGCAGCGTGAGCCGTTCGGCCGCCCCGTACCGACAGGTGATCGTCAGCGAGGACGGCTCGACGGCGCTGATCCACACTCGTCGCCCCTCGTCGGCCGAGCCCGGGGCCTGCTGCGTGAGCGACCTCGTGGGCGTGCCCCTGCGCTCGAGCGGGTTCGCGCTCGAGGCGACGACCCTCGACGTGGATCTCAGGGATCGCCCGGCGCTCGCCCCCGACGGGCGCGCCGCCTACCTGCTCCTGCGGGGCGCGGGAGAGCCGGCGATGGTCGACCTGGCGACCGGCCGCCTCATCCGTCCGTCCGAGGCCGCAGCGACGTCCGAGGACGCGACCGGCCTCCAGCGGATCGCGTTCGTCGACGGCCGCGTGGTCGCCGGCGCGGGCGACCACCTCCGCGTCTACGACGCCGAGACGCTCGCGCTCGCCGGGGTCATCGACCTGCCCGTCGAGGGGAACGTCTCGATGACCTCGCTCCTCATGGCGTCGGACGGGACCGGCGGGCTGCTGGTGATGTCCTCGGACCGGGCGGCGCGCATCGGCGTTCCATCGGGTGAGGTGCGCTGGGTCAGGACCGACCTCCGTTGCGGGACGGTCCTCGTCCCCCCGGCATCGGGCTTCCTCTGCAGCCGCGTCGACGGGATCTGGTCGTACGACCTCGACACCGGGCAGCCGCTGCGCCGGCTCCTGGAGCCGCTTGAATCATGGACGTCCACGATGGACTGGATCGCGGGCGCCGCCGAGATCGTGACGGTCACGCGCGATCCCGCCACGATCCGGCGCTGGCGGCCGGACGGCGGGATCGCCGTCCGCGACCTCGACGCCATGCGCGACGCCGCGTGCGCGCTCGCCGCGCGTCAGCTCACGAGGACGGAATGGGCGGATCACTTCGGCGACGAGCCGTACCGGCGCACCTGCCCCGACGCGCCCTGACCGGCCGCACTCGCCCGTTCAGGAGAGCGCGACCGCCTTCGCGGCGCGTTCGCCGGACTCGACCGCGCCGTTCAGGAAGCCGTAGTAGTACACGCTGGTGTGCTCGCCGGCGAAGTGGATGTTGCCCTCGGGCACCGCCGCCACGCCGAAGAGCTCGGTGTACTGCCCGGGACGCTGGCACGTGTACGCGCCCTTCGACCACGGGTTGGCCCACCAGAAGTCGCGGTAGGAGCGGCCCGTGTAGGCGGCGGTGACGCCGGGGAAGATCGGTTCGAGCTGAGCGAGGTAGGCATTCACCTGTGCGGCGGGGGCCACGCCGAACGGGTCGCCCTTCCAGGCCTTGACCTGGTCGCCCGATGGGAAGAAGTTGAACACGCCCGCGGGCAGCGGCTGGTCGGCCGTGTCGTCCCAGCCGCACTGGAAGCCCTCCTTGTTCGTGTAGGCGGCACCGCCGTAGCCCTGCTCGACCCAGGGTCGACTCGCGAGCTCGACGTGGATCTTCGAGTTCGCGCCGAGGCCGACCTCCGCGATCGCGCGGCGCTTCAGCGTCGAGAACCCGGACTGCGTCAGGTCGCACTCCCTCAGCGTGGTGAACGGCAGGGCGAGGATGACGCGGTCGGCGACGACGTCGACCGTGGAGTTGCCCGAGCCGAAGCTCAGCCGCACGGTGCCGTCGGAGCGCTGCGCCACCGCGACGAGCTCACGGCCGTACTGCACCGTGCCGGGCGGGAGCTGGTCGATCATGCGCGAGATCAGCAGGTCGTTGCCGCCGCGCACGGTGTACTTCTCGTCGGCGCCGTTGACGGGGGAGAGGCTGTTCTGCGCGTTCCAGCCGAGCAGGTAGACGAGGTTCAGCGCCGACTGCTCGTGCGGTTCGAGCCCGTACTCGGCCATGACGTTCGACTGCATCAGCTTCGCGAACGGGCTCGCGAGCCCGCCCGGGACCTTCTGCTGCAGCCAGTCGTCGACGGTCAGGTGGTCCAGGGCGACGCCCGCGGCGGTCTTCGAGTCGTACGTCTGGCAGTAGGGGGCCGCCGCGAGGTCCGACTTGAAGGCCTGGTACACGTCGCCCCAGTCGTCGTTCGCGTCGTCGTACGGGTAGTCGACGCCGTCGATCCAGTACTTGTCCCCCCAGCCCTGGTAGCTGCCGCCGGCGACGACGTCGAGGCTGAGGCCGAGGTTCGAGGCGAGGTTGCGGGTCGCATTGTGGTCGGTGTTGATGAGCGCGCCGCCGTGCTCGACGACGAAGCCGTTCGAGAAGTGGTCGCGGAGCGACCAGCATCGGCCACCGGGGCGCGTGTTCGCCTCGTAGACGGTCGACGCGATGCCCTTGACGCGCCAGAGCCAGTGCGCGGCGCGGAGTCCGGCGAGACCGGCGCCGACGATCGCCACGCGCGGGGCGCTGGGCTTCGCCGCGTTCGCGGCGTGCGCGGGCGAGGCCATCGCCAGCGCGGCGCCTGCGCCGATCGCCGCGCCGCCGCGGAGCAGCGTCCGTCGTGAGATGCCCGGCGCGGCCTCGGCGGTGCGGCCGAGCACGTCGTCGACGGGGACGCCCGTCCGCTCGGATTCGGCGTGCGCTCGGATGATGCGTCCGATGCGTGCCGAGGTGGGGGTGGTGCCCATGCGTCCTGCCATGATGAGAGCCTCGCGATCCGGTGGAGTGTGGGAAGAGGAGTGCTGCTTAACATGTTGCTTAGTGATATTGAGCAGCAATCCATGAGCGGCGTCAACACCCGCCCCGGCGAGAGGAGCCGTCGACGTGGGCGATGAGGGCGTCGGCGAACAGGTCCGGCGGTACCGCACGGCCAGGCGGATGTCGCAGCGTGCGCTCGGCGCGCAGGCCGGGGTCACGTCCGGCTTCCTGAGCCAGCTCGAGACCGGCCGCGCGAACGCGAGCGTCGCGACGCTCCGCCGGCTCGCGGACGCGCTGGGCGTGTCGCTCGGCGACCTCGTCGCGCCGGGACCGGTGCCGGCCGGCCGGGTCGTCCGCGCCGCGCAGCGGCGCCGGTTCTCCGCGAGCGACGGCATGGTCAAGTGGTTCCTGACCGAGCCGCCGCACGGTCACGTCGAGATGTACGCCGTCACGATCGAGCCGGGCGGGTCGACCGGGTCCCGGCAGTACCGGCACGGCGACTCCGAGGAGGTCATCCTCGTGACGAGCGGGGGCGTCCGCGTGGAGCTCGGCGACGACGCGTACGAGCTCGGCACCGGCGACAGCATCGTGTTCCCGAGCAGCACGCCGCACCGCGTCGCGAACACCGCGAGCGAGGGCGCCGAGCTCGTGTGGGTGAACTCGCCGCCGACGCCGGAGTGATCGCGGCCGGCCGGTCCGCGAGCGCGCTCAGTCGTCGTGGTGCAGGTGATCGCGGTGCTTCTCGGCCTGGTGCGTCGCGGTCGACACGTCGATCGGGCCCGTCACGGAGCGCTCGTCGACCCAGCACTCGATGCCGGAGACATCCGGAAGCCGGTCGCGCGTGAACACCGGGTCGCGGCCCTGTCGTCGCTGGTGGGTGTAGTCGCGGAGCAGCCGGAACGCGATGCCGGAGAGCAGGGCGATGGCGATGAGGTTCACGAGCGCCATGAGGCCCATCACCCCGTCGGCGGTGTTCCAGACGAGGTCGGATGCCGCCACCGAGCCGACGAAGATCGCGACGACGACGAGCGAACGGTAGGTCGTGAGCAGCCACGGCTTGGGTGAGATGAACTCGATGTTCGACTCGCCGTAGTAGTAGTTGCCGAGGATCGAGCTGAACGCGAGCAGGAAGACGACGATCGTGAGCAGGATGCTCGCCCATGGCCCGAGGTTCGCCACCATGGCGTCCTGCGTGAGCCCGATGCCCCGCTCGGCGTTCGCGAGGTCGGGGTTCGACACGAGGATGATGAACGCGGTGATCGTGCAGACCAGGAAGGTGTCGAAGTAGACGCCGAGGGTCTGCACGAGGCCCTGCTTCACCGGGTGCGTGACGGCCGCGCTCGCGCCGGCGTTCGGCGCCGAGCCGAGGCCGGCCTCGTTCGAGAACATGCCGCGCTTGACGCCCGTGAGGATGATCGTGCCGAGCGTCGCGCCGACGACCTCGTTGAACCCGAACGCCTCGGTGAAGATCGAGGCGAACACCTCGGGCAGCCGGGTGATGTTCATCGCCACGATGACGAGCCCGACGAGCAGGTAGATGAGCGCCATGAGCGGCACGACCGCCTGCGTGACGTGCGCGATGCGGCGGACGCCGCCGAAGACGACGAGACCGGTGAGCACGGCCAGCGTCGCGCCCGCGACCCACGCGATCCAGGCCGCGCCGCCCTCCGGCGCGACCGCGCCCGTCAGCGAGGCGCTGATCGTGTTCGCCTGCAGCGACGAGAACGCGAACGGGAAGCAGACGATGAGGATCACCGCGAAGAGGATGCCGGCCCAGCGCGCCTTCAGGCCTCGCTCGATGTAGTACGCGGGTCCGCCGCGGAAGCCGTCCTTGTCGCGCACCTTGAAGAGCTGGCCGAGGCTGGACTCGACGAACGCGGAGGCGCCGCCGATGAAGGCCATGAGCCACATCCAGAAGATCGCGCCCGGCCCGCCGATCGCGATCGCGGTGCCGACGCCGGCGATGTTGCCCACGCCGACGCGCGACGCCGCGGAGATCGTGAACGCCTGGAACGCGGACACCGACTGCGGCTCGCCCGACTCGTCGCGCGGTGTCTTGTCGGTGAGGGTCCGGAACATCTCGGGGATGAGGCGGAACTGCACGACGCCGGATCGCACCGTGAAGTAGAGGCCGAGCAGCACCACGACGGGCAGCACGATCCAGGTCCAGAGCGTGTCGCCCGCGGCGAGCACGAGGTCGTTGAGCGCGTCCATCCGGCAAGCATGGCAGGCGAGGCGAGCGGACCTCGGGAACCCGGCTGGATCGGCGTGATCGTCCGTGCGGTCGAACCGTGCCGCCCGGGCCGACGGAGTCCCCGGCATCCGCTACGCTTGAGTGTTCCGCCCGAGAGGGGGAGGCGGACCGAGAGCTGAATAGAGGAGGCCGTAATGGACATCGACCTCGGCGTGCTCCGCATGATGGAGCGCGAGAAGGAGATCCCGTTCGACGAACTGGTGCAGATCATCGAGCAGGCGATCCTGATGGCCTACCTCAAGCACACCAACCCCGGCCAGCACGGCCACGCGAACCCCAAGGGCGCACGCGCGCACCTCGACCGGAAGACCGGGCACGTGTCGGTCTTCGTGCCCGAGCACGACGAGGAGGGGAACGTCATCGGCGAGGCCGAGGACTCCCCGAGCGACTTCGGCCGCATCGCCGCGTTCGCCGCGAAGCAGGTCATCAACCAGCGCCTGCGCGACATCGCCGACGACGCCGTGCTCGGCGAGTTCCGCGGCCGCGAGGGCGACATCGTCGCCGGCGTCATCCAGCAGGGTCCGAACCCGCGCATGGTGCACATCGACCTCGGCACCGTCGAGGCGATCCTGCCGCCCGAGGAGCAGGTGCCCGGCGAGGAGTACCCGCACGGCCAGCGCATTCGCGTCTACGTGACCAGCGTCTCGAAGGGGGCGAAGGGCCCGTCGATCACGGTCTCGCGCACCCACCCCGCGCTCGTCCGCAAGCTCTTCGCGCTCGAGGTGCCCGAGATCGCCTCCGGGGTCGTCGAGATCGTCTCGCTCGCCCGCGAGGCCGGCCACCGCACGAAGATCGCCGTCCGCGCCAACCAGCCCGGCGTGAACGCCAAGGGAGCCTGCATCGGCGAGCTCGGGCAGCGCGTGCGCGCGGTCACGGCCGAGCTCGGCAGCGAGAAGATCGACATCGTCGACTGGAACGAGGACCTCGCGACCTTCGTCGCGTCGGCGCTGTCGCCGGCGAAGGTGACGAGCTCGTACGTCATCGACGAGGGCACCCGCGCGGTGCGCGCGCTCGTCCCCGACTACCAGCTCTCGCTCGCCATCGGCAAGGAGGGCCAGAACGCCCGCCTCGCGGCGAAGCTCACCGGCGCGAAGATCGACATCCAGCCGGACTCGATCCTCGACCAGGCGTGAGGCTCGCCGGCCGCCCCGGCGGCGGTCGGAGGACGCCCAGCGTGGAGGTGTAGGATGGAACCCGTCAGAACGTGCATCGGATGCCGTTCGCGCGCCCCGCGGTCCTCGCTTCTGAGGATCGTCGCCCAGCACACCAGAGTCCTCGCCGATACGTCGGCGGTGCTCCCCGGGCGCGGCGCGTGGCTGCATCCGACGCTCGAGTGCTTCCGACTCGCCCAGCGACGGCGCGCCTTCGGGCGCGCGCTTCGCGTGAGCGGCGAGCTGGACACTTCCGATGTAGAGAACAGGCTGAACGGCTAATGGACAACTCATGAGCGGCTCGAAATGAGACCCGTCCGCCATTGATGGTCCGCCCCTGTCCCGGGGTCGGACCCGGAACAGGAGAGAAGTGGCTGCCAAACCACGCGTACACGAGATCGCCAGCGAGCTCGGCGTCGACAGCAAGGTCGCGCTCGAGAAGCTGAAGGAGATGGGCGAATACGTCAAGGGCCCGTCGTCCTCGATCGAACCCCCCGTCGCACGTCGCCTCCGGGCCGCCCTCGAGGGCGCCGGCGCGGCGAGCAAGCCGGCACCGGCACCCAAGCCGGCCGCCGCGGCGAAGCCCGGCCCCAAGCCGGCGCCGAAGCCCGCGGCCGCGCCGTCGACCGACGCTCCCATGAGCGTCGCCGAGCGCCAGGCCGAGGCCGAGAAGAAGGCCGCGGCCGCCGCGGCTGAGAAGAAGGCCGCCCCCGCGGCATCCGCCGAGCCCGCGGCGCCGGCCGCGCCGCGCCCCGGCGCCGCGCCGAAGCCCGGTGCCCCGAAGCCGGCGGCCGACGTGGCACGCCCCGGCGCGCCGAAGCCCGGCCAGAGCGCACCGCGACCGGGCGGTCCCCGCCCCGGAGCGCCGCGCCCCGGCAACAACCCGTACTCGAGCTCTCAGGGCATGGGCCAGCGCCCGAGCCAGCCGCGCCCGGGCAACAACCCGTTCTCGAGCTCGCAGGGCATGGGCCAGCGCCCGACCCCGGGCAACATCCCGCGGCCGCAGCCCCCGCGTCCCGGTTCGCCCCGTCCCGGTGCTCCGCGTCCGGGCGGTGGCGGCGGCGGTCGTCCCGGCGGCTTCCAGCGCCCCGGCGGCGGTGGCGGCGGCCCGCGTCCCGGCGGCGGCGCCGGCGGCGGCTTCCGCCCGGGCGGTGCGCCCGGCGGCGGCTTCGGCGGCCCGCGTCCCGGTGGCGGCGGTGGTCGCGGTCGCGGCCCCGGCGGCGGCACGGCCGGCGCGTTCGGTCGCGGTGGCGGCAAGAGCAAGGCGCGCAAGTCCAAGCGGACGAAGCGGCAGGAATTCGAGATGCGGGAGGCCCCGTCGCTCGGCGGCGTGAGCGTCCCGCGCGGCGACGGCAACACCGTCATCCGCCTGCGCCGCGGCGCCTCGATCTCCGACTTCGCCGACAAGATCGACGCGAACCCCGGTTCGCTCGTCACCGTGCTGTTCCACCTCGGTGAGATGGCGACGGCGACGGAGTCGCTCGACGAGGCCACCTTCGAGGTGCTCGGCGCCGAGCTCGGCTACAAGATCCAGGTCGTCTCCCCGGAGGACGAGGACAAGGAGCTCCTCGAGGGCTTCGACATCGACCTCGACGCAGAAGAGGCCGAAGAGTCCGACGAGGACCTCCAGGCGCGTCCGCCGGTCGTGACCGTCATGGGCCACGTCGACCACGGTAAGACGCGACTGCTCGACGCCATCCGCAACGCGAACGTCGTCGCGGGCGAGGCCGGCGGCATCACCCAGCACATCGGTGCGTACCAGGTGCACACCGAGCACGATGGCATCGACCGTGCGATCACCTTCATCGATACCCCGGGCCACGAGGCGTTCACCGCCATGCGTGCCCGCGGTGCCCAGGTGACCGACATCGCGATCCTCGTGGTCGCGGCCGACGACGGCATCATGCCGCAGACGGTCGAGGCCCTGAACCACGCGCAGTCGGCGAACGTGCCGATCGTTGTCGCGGTGAACAAGATCGACAAGCCCGACGCCAACCCGGCCAAGGTTCGCCAGCAGCTCACCGAGTTCGGGCTCGTGGCCGAGGAGTACGGCGGCGACGTCCTGTTCGTCGACGTGTCGGCACGCGAGAACATCGGCATCCAGGAGCTGCTCGACGCGGTGCTCCTCACCGCCGACGCCGGGCTCGACCTGCGCGCGAACCCCGACAAGGACGCGCGAGGCGTGGCCATCGAGGCCAAGCTCGACAAGGGCCGCGGCGCCGTGGCGACCGTGCTCATCCAGTCGGGCACGCTCAAGGTCGGCGATGCGATCGTCGCCGGCACGGCGTACGGCCGCGTCCGCGCGATGAGCGACGAGAACGGCGAGCCCGTGGCCGCCGCGACGCCGTCGCGCCCGGTGCAGGTGCAGGGCCTCTCGAGCGTCCCGCGCGCCGGTGACACCTTCCTCGTCACCGAGGAGGACCGCACCGCCCGCCAGATCGCCGAGAAGCGCGAGGCGGCCGAGCGGAACGCCCAGCTGGCCAAGGCCCGCAAGCGGATCTCGCTCGAGGACTTCACGCGTGCGCTGGAGGAGGGCAAGGTCGAGGCGCTGAACCTCATCATCAAGGGCGACGTGTCCGGTGCCGTCGAGGCGCTCGAGGAGTCGCTGATGAAGATCGAGGTCGACGACTCGGTCCAGCTCCGCATCCTCCACCGCGGCGTGGGTGCCGTCACCGAGAGCGACATCGACCTCGCCACGATCGACAACGCGATCGTGATCGGGTTCAACGTCCGCCCCGACGTGAAGGCGCGCGAGCGCGCCGCCCGCGAGGGCGTCGACGTGCGCTTCTACAACGTCATCTACAACGCGATCGACGACATCGAGAACTCGCTCAAGGGCATGCTCAAGCCCGAGTTCGAAGAGGTGCAGTCGGGTGTGGCCGAGATCCGCGAGGTGTTCCGCTCCTCGAAGTTCGGCAACATCGCCGGTGTCATCGTGCGGTCGGGAACGATCACGCGAAACGCCAAGGCACGCGTCATCCGCGACGGCGTCGTGGTCGGCGACAACCTCGCGATCGAGTCGCTCCGCCGGTTCAAGGACGACGTCACCGAGGTCCGCACGGACTTCGAGGCGGGCATCGGCCTCGGCAAGTACAACGACATCCAGGTCGGCGACGAGATCGAGACCGTCGAGATGCGCGAGAAGCCGCGGGTCTAGGCCCTCGGTGCGGGGCCCCGTTCGTCGACACGACGAGCGGGGCCCCGACCCCTCCACCAGAACCGAAGGGACCGCACCGGGCGGCGCCGCAGCCGCGGCATCCGGGGCGGAACGGAAAGGCAGGCCATCATGGCCGATCCGCAGCGGGCCAGGAAACTGGCCGACCGCATCAAGGAGATCGTGGCGCGTCGCCTCGACAAGGGCCTCCGCGACCCGCGCCTCGGGTTCGTGACGATCACCGACGTCCGCGTGACCGGCGACCTCCAGCACGCGAGCATCTTCTACACCGTCTACGGCACCGAGGAGGAGCGCCGCGACTCGGCGCTCGCGCTGAAGGCCGCGACCGGGATGCTCCGGAGCGAGGTCGGGCGCAACATCACGGCCCGGCTGACCCCGACGCTCGAGTTCATCGCCGATGCGATCCCCGAGAACGCGCAGCACATCGAGGAGCTGCTCCGCGAGGCGCGCGACCGCGACGCCGAGACCACGGCGCTCGCCGCCGGCGCGCAGTACGCCGGCGACGCCGACCCGTACGTCACGTCGCGCGAGGCGGTCGACGAGCTCGACGACGAGTCGACTCGCTGATCCGCCCGGGTCTCGGCGGCTCGGGACGTCAGTGGCCCAGCGCCGCCAGGATGCCGCGACGCAGCCATTCGCGGTAGCCGTCGTCGCCCAGGCCCAGGTCGTCGTGCACGCGTCGGTACGAGTCGGTCGAGCCGACCGCGAGGATCGTCGCGACACGTTCGCGACGGTCCCGGTCGCCGAGGACCCAGCCGCGTTCCTCGCCGAGCGCCACTACCGCGTCGGCGGATCGGATGATGCTCGCGATCATGGCGTCGTGCCGCGCCCGGAGTTCGGGGTCGACGAGCGATTCGGCGGCCAGCACGGCCCAGAGCGAGGCGACCCTCGCATTCAACGACACCATCGCCCCGGCGAGCAGTGACGCGAACGCCTCGGCGTCGACCTGCCGGAGGATGTCCGCACCGAGGTCGAACTCGAACACGAGGTGCTCTCCCTCCCGGCCGAAGGACGTGACTTCGACCGCCGCCTGCAGCAGGGCCGACTTCGGGCCGTTGACGTTGACGGTGTCCGTCGAGACGCCGGCCCGCGCGGCGATGTCGGACATCCGGGTCCCGGAGTAGCCGCGTTCGCGGAAGGAATCCGCGGCGGCGTCGATGACGCGACGGCGCGTGCCGGCCGCGCGCTCGGCGCGGCTCCGATTGTCGTACCGTCTCGGCATATTGACCCTATCGTCGAACGGGTGAATAATAGCATCGGCCCGACCTACCGCATGGAGGCGCGCGATGTCCTCGATCCTGTTGTGTGCGATGCCCTTGGACGGACACGTCCGCCCGATGCTCGAGGTCGGGCGCGTGCTCGTCGGTGACGGCCACTCCGTCCGGTTCCTCACCGGCGGGGCGTATTCCGACGCGGTCGCCGCGGTCGGAGCCGAACACGTCCCCCTGGCCGCGGCATCCGACATCACCCCGGCCATGCTCGACGCCGGACGGCAACGCGACGGCGAGCGGTTGAGTGGGATCCGCGCCGCGATCGACAACACCCACCGCAACTTCATCGCGACGCTGCCGGGATGGATCGACGCGATCCGCGCCGAGATCGACGGCGGCATCGACCTGATCCTCGCCGAGGCCACCGTGTTCGCACTCGGGGCGGTGTGCGGGCTCCCGCGCGAGGACCGGCCGCCGGTGATCGCGTGCGGGGCCTTCCCGGTCGTGCTGCTCAGCCGGGATGCCGCACCGCCGATGCTCGGCCTGCCGCCGCGCAGCGATGCGATCGGGCGGATCCGCAACCGCGTGCTGAACGCCGTCGTGACCCGCGTGGTCTTCCGGGGCCTCCAGCGCGACGCCGACGCGGTCGCGATGGATCGCACCGGCCGGAGGCTGCCGGCGTTCCTCACCGAGTGGCCGCGCGTCGCCGACCGGTACCTGCAGTTCTCCGTCCCGTCGTTCGAGTACCCGAGGAGCGATGCGCCCGACACCCTCCGATTCATCGGTCCGCTCGCGTCGCCGAAGGCGGGCGAGCGCCTTCCGTCGTGGTGGTCCGACCTCCGGGCCGCCGAGGTCGTGGTCTACGTCAGCCAGGGCACGCTCGCCAATCGCGACTTCGACGAGCTCATCCGTCCGACCATCGGGGCCTTCGCGGATCGGCCCGACGTCCTCGTCGTCGTGACGACGGGGGGCCGTCCGGTGTCCGACCTCGGTCCGGTCCCGTCGAACGTCCGTGTCGCCCGCATGCTCGACGACGACCGCCTGATGCCGCTCGTCGACGTCTTCGTCACGAACGGCGGGTACGGCGGGCTCAACCACGCGCTCGCGCACGGGGTCCCGATCGTGGCGGCCGGCGACACCGAGGAGAAGGTCGAGACCTGCGCACGGGTCGAGTGGTCCGGCGTCGGCCTGGATCTCCGAACGGGGACGCCGCGGAGCGGCGACATCGAAGACGCCGTGCGTCGCGTCCTCGACGACCCGCGTCACCGACGAGCGGCGGAGCGCATCCGGGACGACATCAGCGAGGCGCCGCGGGAGCGGGGGCTGCTCGAGGCGGTGGGGGCCGTCCTGGCACCCGCGTGACCGGGGCCGCTCACGGGTCGGTCGCGCTCCGACCGAGCAGCACGTCGCGCGCCTCGGCCATCCGCGCCCGGAGCGCGGCGATGAACGCGACCGCCGTCGGCTGGCGCAGCGCCTCGGGGCGGCACACGAGCCAGTAGGGCAGGCGCTCCTCGATCTCGTCCGGGAAGAGCCGGACGAGGTCGTCGTGCGGATCCGCGAGGAACGCCGGAAGCAGTCCGAAGCCGGCGCCCGCGCGTGTCGCATCGACGTGCACGTACACGTTGGTGCTCGAGACGGCATCGACCATCCCGCGCGTCGAGCGGCGCGCCGCGTCGAGGGCGTCGACCTGCAGCATCGACTCGATGAAGTACACGAGCGGCCGGCCGGTGAGGTCCTCGACCGACTCCGGCATGCCGTGACGGTCGAGCAGGCTTCGGCTCGAGTACAGGCCCAGCACGTAGTCGCCGAGGTGGATCGCCTCGGCGCGATGCACGTGCGGGCGGCCGACGACGACCTCCAGGTCGACGCCGACGCGCTGCTGGGCGGCGCGCCTGGTCGCGGCGACGATCTCGAGCGAGACGCCGGGATGCCGCGCGCGCAGCGCCGCCATCGCGGGCGACGCGATGAATCCGCTGAAGCCGTCGGTCGCCGAGAGCCGCACGACCCCGGCCAGGGTCGGCTCGGCGGGGGAGAGGCGTCGCATCGCCTGCTCGACGTCCTCCGCGGCGGCGAGCGCGTGCTCTCCGAGCGGCGTGAGCACCCAGCCGGCGGCGCCCCGGACGAGGACCCTGCCGCCGAGCGCCTGCTCGAGCGCGTCGATGCGGCGGGCGATCGTCGTGTGGTTCAGCCCCAAGCGGGCGCCCGCACCCGTGTACCGGCCCTCGCGTGCGACGGCGAGCAGCACGATGAGGTCGTCGGCGCTCGGCGTGCGGCGCGGCGGTGCGAGTGGCATCTGTGCAGTTTCGCACATCGCCGGTGCAATCTTCGCCATTGGTCTGCACAGGCATGCACGCGAAACTCATCCGGTGACGTGAACTGCGTCGCCCCCCACCCGTTCCATGCAAAGGAGCATCGAATGACCCAGGCACCCGCACGGGACGCCGCCGCGACCCGCGACACTTCGGGACTGCGACGTGTCGTCGCCGCGTCGATGGCCGGCACCGTCGTCGAGTGGTACGAGTTCTTCCTCTACGCCTCGGCCGCGACCCTCGTGTTCGGCACGGTCTTCTTCCCGCCGTCCGACGACCCGTACGCCGGCATCATCGCCGCGTTCCTCACCTACGCGGTCGGCTTCATCGCCCGTCCCCTCGGCGGCATCGTCTTCGGACACCTCGGCGACAAGTACGGCCGCAAGACCCTGCTGCAGTTCAGCATCATCCTGATCGGCGTCGCGACCTTCCTCATCGGCTGCCTGCCGACGTACGCGCAGATCGGCCTCGCCGCGCCGGCGCTGCTGGTGCTGCTCCGGTTCCTGCAGGGCTTCGCACTCGGCGGCGAATGGGGCGGCGCCGTCCTCCTCGTGGCCGAGCACAGCCCGTCGGAGCGCCGCGGGTTCTGGGCGAGCTGGCCGCAGGCGGCCGTGCCCGTCGGCAACCTGCTCGCGACCCTCGTGCTCTTCGTGCTGAGCTCGACGCTCTCCGACGAGGCCTTCCTCGGCTGGGGCTGGCGGGTCGCGTTCTGGCTCTCCGCGGTGATCGTCCTCATCGGCTGGTACATCCGCACCAAGGTGACCGACGCGCCGATCTTCCTCGAGATGCAGGCCGAGCGCGAGGCCGCCAAGGCGACGAGCTACGGCGTGCTCGAGGTCATCAAGCGCTACCCCCGTGGCGTCGTCACCGCGATGGGCCTGCGCGTCGCGGAGAACATCCTCTACTACGTCGTCGTCACGTTCTCGATCGTCTACCTCACCCAGGTCGTCAAGGAGGGCACCGCGAACACGCTGCTCATCCTGGTCGCCGCGCACGTCGTGCACTTCGCGGCGATCCCGATCGCGGGCAACCTCTCCGACCGATTCGGCCGGCGGCCCGTGTACGCGGCCGGCGCGGTCCTCGGCGCGACGTGGGCGTTCTTCGCCTTCCCGCTCATGAACACGGGCAACCCGATCATCATCTGGGCCGCGATCGCGCTCGGCCTGGTCTTCCATGCCCTCATGTACGCGGCGCAGCCCGCGATCATGGCGGAGATGTTCCCGACCCGCATGCGGTACTCGGGCGTCTCGCTCGGCTACCAGGTCACCTCGATCTTCGCCGGGTCGCTCGCGCCGATCATCGCCACGAGCCTGCTCGGCCAGTTCGGCTCGAGCGTGCCGATCGCGATCTACGTCGCGATCGCGTGCGCGATCACGCTCGTCGCGGTCGCCGCGGCACGCGAGACCCGCGGGCTCGACCTCCGGGAGATCGACGCCGCCGACCGGGCGCGCACGGAGTCGACCGGGACGGTCGGCTGAGCGGCCGGGCACCGGCGCAGCACAGCACGACGGATGCCCCGGGGCCGACGCCCCGGGGCATCCGCTCGCCGCTCGCCGACTGTGCCCCGGACGGGAGGACCCGCGACCCTGTCGTCGGGGCCTCGGCCGGCGGTACACTTCGGGCGTCGGCGGCGGCCGGGCATCGACCCGGAGCATGCTCGCGGCGTCCCGGCGGGAGGAGAGCGCATGAGTGCCGCACGGCCGGTCATCCTCGTGGTCGCACGGGATCCCGGCGCGCGCACCTCCGTCGTCACCGAACTCGAGCGGCGATACCGCGTCGACTACGAGATCGTGCCCACGCACGACGAGCACGAGGCCGCCGACCGCATCGACGCCCTCGCGGACGAGGGCGGCCTGCTGGCGCTGATCCTCGCCGACCGCGCGGGCGACCTCGACGGACGATCGGTCTTCGCGCACGCTCGGCGACGGTTCCCCGACGTCCGCCGCGGCCGGCTGATCGAGTGGGGCCAGTGGGGCGATGCGGCCGTGCGGGAGGAGATCCTCTCGCTGATGGGCGCCGGCGAGCTGGAGTACTACGTCATCCGCCCGTGGCACTCGCCCGACGAGTACTTCCACCGCACCATCACCGAGTTCCTGCTCGAGTGGGAGCGCTCGATCGGCCTGCGGCCGAGGGAGGTCGCCGTGATCGGGCGCGCGGGGACGCCGCGGACGCACGACCTGCGGAGCCTCCTCGCCCGCGGCGGCATCCCGCACGAGTGGCTGGAGCCGGGATCGGATGCCGCGCGCGAGCGGCTCGCGGCGGTCGGCATCGAGGACGAGGTGCCGGACGTCCCCCTCGTGCTCCTGATGGACGGCAGCGTCCTGCGCGACCCGGGCAACGCCGAGCTCGCGGCCGCCTACGGCCTCACGACGACCCTCGACGGGGAGGCGGACGTCGTCGTCGTCGGCGCCGGGCCCGGCGGCCTCGCCGCGGCGGTGTACGCGGCGTCCGAGGGCCTCGACGTGCTCGTCGTCGAGCGCGAGTCGATCGGCGGGCAGGCGGGCTCGAGCTCGCTCATCCGCAACTACCTCGGCTTCTCGCGGGGCATCTCGGGCTCGGAGCTCGCTCAGCGCGCCTACCAGCAGGCCTGGGTGTTCGGCGCGCGCTTCGCGCACGCGCGCGAAGCCGTCGGGATCGAGCGCGACGGCGATGGCTTCCGAGTGCGCGTGGCACCCGAGGACTGCATCCGCTGCTCGTCGATCGTGCTCGCGACCGGGGTGTCGTACCGTCGCCTCAACGTGGACGAGCTGAAGCCGTTCGAGGGCGCCGGCGTCTACTACGGCGCCTCGGCGATCGAGGCGCAGGGCATGGTCGGACGGCACGTCACGATCGTCGGCGGCGGCAACTCGGCCGGGCAGGCTGCGCTGCACCTGGCGCGGTACGCGGCATCCGTCACGGTCCTCGTGCGCGGCACCGGGCTCGCGGCCAGCATGTCGCAGTACCTCATCGACCAGCTCGACGCGCAGGGCGTCGCCGTGCGCACGCGAGCCCAGGTCGTCGGCGGGGGCGGCGACGGCGTGCTCGACCACATCCGGGTGCGCGATCGCGACACGGGGGACGAGCGCGACGTGGAGTGCGGCGGGCTCTTCGTGCTGATCGGTGCGGCGCCGCGAACCGAGTGGCTGCCGCCCGAGATCCTGCGCGACCGCTGGGGGTACGTGCTCACCGGGCCCGAGGTCGTCGCCGAGGGCGAGCGGGCGAACTGGCCGCTCGAGCGGGAGCCGTTCCCGCACGAGACGAGCGTGCCGGGCGTGTTCGCCGTGGGCGATGCGCGTCGGGGCTCGGTCAAGCGCGTGGCGTCGGCCGTCGGCGAGGGGTCGGTCGTGGTGTCGTCGGTGCACCGGCGAATCGCCGAAGTCGAGACCGGCGCCGTCGAGCCGCCGACGGTCGCGGCGCCCATCGCGGTGCCGCCCCTCGCCGCGCCGCCGGCGACCGCGGCGCCCGCGAAGCCGCACGCCGGCGGGGCCGCGTCCGCCGCCGCGCCGGGCGCGGAGGCGACCGGGCCGTGACCGGCCTGGCGCCCGGCACCGGTCCGACGGCACCGCCGCCGACCGCCGGGCGCATCGCGTGGACGATCCTGCTCCTCGCGATCCCGCTGGCCGGCCTCGCCCTCCTCATCGCCCGGCCGGCGCTCGACCTCGAGTGGGAGCACCAGCCGACGCATTTCTGGCTGGTGCTCGCGGCCGGCGCCATCAACGCCGCCCTCGCCTGGGCGGTCGCCGCTGCGGCGCGGCTGCGCCATGACGCGCGCCTGGTCCTCGTGTCGCTGTCGTTCCTCGCCGCCGCCGGGTTCCTCGCGCTCCATGCGCTCGCGACGCCGGGCGTGCTGCTCTCCGGGAGCAACACGGGGTTCGCCCTCGCGACGCCCGTCGGCCTCACGATCGCCGCGGTGTTCGCGGCGTGGTCGAGCGCCGACCTCGACGGGGCGCACGGGGCGCGCGTGCTGCGCCTGGCGCCCTGGCTCGTGGCCGCGCTCCTCGTGGCGATGCTCCTCTGGGCACTGGCGTCGCTGCTCGAAGCCGGACCGCTCGCCGCATCCCCGCCCGAGCGGATGACCGGCCCGTTCGTCCTGCTCGCGATCGTCGGCCTGGCCTGCTACGCCGTCGCGGTCCTCAGGTACCTCCGCATGCCGCGGCACGCCGCGTCGCCGCTGCCGCTCGCGTTCGCCGCCGCGTTCACCCTCCTCGCCGAGGCCGAGATCGCGGTCGTGTTCGGCCGCAACTGGCACTTGTCGTGGTGGGAGTGGCACGTGCTCATGCTCGCCGCGTTCGTGCTCATCGTGATCGCTGCGCAGCGGTCGTGGCGGGAGGAGCGCTGGTCGGGCCTCTACACGCGCGACACCGCGGCGGGCGAGCGCGAGGTGTCGGTGCTCTTCGCCGACCTCGCGGGCTTCACGAGCTTCTCGGAGGCGCACGACCCGGCCGAGGTCACCGCGACGCTGAACGCGTACTTCACCGATGTGATCCCGCCCCTCGTGGAGCGATTCGGCGGCCGGGTGGACCGGTTGATCGGCGATGCGGTGATGGTCGTGTTCGAGGATGCCGCGCCAGGGTCCTCGCACGCGCGCCGGGCCGCGGGTGCGGCGCTCGCGCTCCAGCAGGCCGCCGTCGCGGTGCAGGCGGAGCATCCGGACTGGCCGCGGTTCCGGGTCGGGGTGAACTCGGGCGTGGCGAATGTCGGCATCCTCGGCACGGGCGGCGGGCGCACCTACACCGTCATCGGCGATGCCGTGAACGTCGCCTCCCGGCTCGAGGGGTCCGCACCGGTGGGCGGGGTGGCGATCGGCGCGGAGACCGCTCGGCGGCTCGGCGGGGCGGCCGTGCTGCGGCCGCTCGGCGCACTCGCCGTGAAGGGGCGACGGGCGCCCGTCGAGGCGTTCGAGCTGCTCGGGCTCGACGAGGCGTAGCGGGCGCGGATCCGCGCCGCGGCGGTCGCGCGCCGGGTCAGGCCTCGGGCAGCGCGAGGCCACCGTCGACGCGCGCCGCCAGGCCGTCGGCGACGAGCCCGTCGACGGCGCGCGCGAGCCGGTCCGGGTCCGCGACGGCGCGGGCGAGCTCGTCCTGCCGGACCGGACGGTGGGCGGCGCGCAGCTCGCGCATGACGAGCCCCCGCGCCTCGCGGTCGCTGCCTTCGAACCTCGCCGGTCGAGCGCGGCGCGGGCCGTCGTAGGCGGGGTAGCCGGCCGCGCGCCACGCACAGCGCCCGGCGATCGGGCAGTCGTCGCATCGCGGCGACCTGGCGGTGCACACCGTCGCGCCGAGCTCCATGGCGCCGGCGTTGAACGCGCGCGCGGCGTCGGCCTCGTCCGGGAGGAGGGCGGACATCGCGTCGAGGTCGCGTTTCGTGGCCGGCGGACCGGCCTCGGCGGCTCCGTCGACCGCGCGGGCGATCACGCGCCGCGTGTTCGTGTCGACCACGGGGTGCCGATCGCCGAAGGCGAACGCCGCGATCGCGCGCGCCGTGTACGGCCCGATGCCCTGCAGGGCCTGGAGCGCGTCGAGGTCCCTCGGCACGTCGCCGCCGTGGCGCTCCACGATCTCCGTGGCGGCGCGGTGCAGCCACAGCGCCCGTCGCGGGTAGCCGAGGCGGTCCCACATGCGCACGGCCTCCGACGGCGGCGCGGCGGCGAGGTCCGCGGGCGTCGGCCACTGCCGCATCCACTCCTCCCAGCGCGGCTGCACGCGCGCGACCTGGGTCTGCTGCAGCATGAACTCGCTGACGAGCACCGCCCACGGCGAGATGTCCGCGGCCCGCCACGGCAGCGGTCGCGCGGCGTCGGAGAACCACCGGTTCACCGCCTCGGCGATCGCGGGGTCCGGCGCGGCGTCCGCGGCTCGGGGGAGGGTCGGCATCCGTCCAGCGTAGGCGGCTCGTCGGTCGACGCGGCCGCGGCGGGCCACGTACGCTCGGAGCATGCGCCTGGTCACCACGCCCCGGGTGGCGTTCCTCCGCGAGGTCGCCGACGAGTTGCTCGCTCGCACGGGCCGCGGGCGGGTGATCGTCGCGATCGACGGGCCGCTCCGCAGCGGCAAGACCGAGCTCGGCGACGACCTCGCCGACGTGCTGCGCGAGCGCGACCTGGCGGTCTTCAGGGCGAGCGTGGAGGACTTCCACCGCTCGCGGGAGGCGCAGGCCGAGTACGGGCCCGACACGCCCGAGCGGTACTGGCGCTACGGCATCGACGAGTCCCTGCTGCAGCGCACGCTCGTCGAGCCGTTCCTGATGGCCGGGTCGACGGCGTTCGTCACGCGCGGCTTCGACCTCGCGCGCGACGCCTGGGTCGAGCCGAAGTGGCGCACCGGTCCCGCCGACGCGATCCTCGTGCTCGACGGGCGGTTCCTGCTGCGTGAGCGACTCCGCGACGAGTGGGACGTGGCCCTCGCGGTCGACGGCGAGCCGACCGATCCGGCGGACCGCCTCGCCTACGCGTCGAGCGACCCGAGGGCGGTGGCGTCCATCGTCATCGACCTCGCCGACCCGGCGCGTCCGCGCCGCGGTGCGGCGGCAGGCGGCGCTGACGAGGACGGCCCGGCGGACGAGGCGTGGGCTGAGGCGGCCGGCGCGCGGCCCGACTCCGACTGACGGGGGCGCCGGTCAGTCCCCCGTCGACGGGGGCGCGGATGCCTCGGCGTCCTCCGGCTCGGACGGCGACCCGTCGGTGGAGGACGCGGACCGCTCGGGGTCGGAGGTCGACGCCCGACTCCGCCGCACGACGAGCCGCCCGACGAGCCCGACCGCCGCGACCGCGACCGCGACGACGAGTGGCGGCACGACGACCTCGGGCAGCGTCGAGGCCGACCGGAACACGTCCGCGGCGTAGTCGATCATCTCGTCGGGGCGGCGGGCGAGCACGCGGCTCCCGGCGGCGCTCGAGACCGCCGTGATCAGCGCCGGGCCGATCCAGAGCGCCGCGAGCGCGACGACGGCCGCGATGACGCGTCCGACGGTGCCGATACCGCCCCAGGCGATGGCGGCGCCGACGAGCACGGCGGGGAGCCAGCGCAGCGCGAGCAGCACGGGTTCGGCGGTCGGCCCGCCGAGCGCGGGGTCGGGCAGGAGCAGGCCGCCGAGCCAGGACGACGCCAGCACCGCGGCGACGGCCAGCCCGATGACGGCGCCCGCCCGCGGCGCCGACGCGACGAGGAGCATCACGGCCACGCCGATGAGGTTCGCGAGCACCGCGACGGCCACGAGCGCCGCGAGGTACAGGTCGGACTCGAACCGGTCCTCGAGGCCCTCGCGGACGACCACGGCGGTCTGCACGATCGCCGAGACCTGCACCGACAGCAGCCCGACCAGCGTCCACGCGACGCCGGAACGGCGCCGGAGCTCGCTCGTCGCACGCGCGACGATGCCGGCGATCGCGGCGCCGACGACGAGCAGCGCGGCGATCCGCGCGAGGAAGTACTGGCTGAAGGGCAGCAGCACCAGTGGGTAGTCGTCGGGGAGGGTCTCCGTCGCCCACAGGTTCTGCAGCGGCAGGCGCATCCCCCCGACGAGCCAGGGGAGCAGGCCCACGGCCGCGGCCGCGGCGCCGATGAGCAGGCACATCCACCAGCGGAGTGGACGGGGCCGGGTGACGGTCGCGTCGCCGGCTTCCGGCTCGAGGGTCTCCGGTCCGGTCTCGCGGGGTCGGGTGGCGGTGTCGTCGGGTTCCACGTCGGCTCGCTCCGGTCGGTCGTTCCGGCCGGTCGATCCGGTCGGATGCAGGGGAACCCTAACCGCGACGAGGGCTGCTTCCGCTCAGTCCGCGCCGACCGCGTCCAGGACCGCGACGACCCGCTCGTCCGGCAGCGGCGCGCCCGATCGCTCCACCTCGTGCACGAGCGTCGTGAGCGCGAGGTTGACGGGGGCGTCGATCCCGGCGGTCCGCGCCTCGCGGACGACCGCGCCGTTCAGGAAGTCCACCTCGGTCGGCTGGCCGCGCCGGAGGCTCTGCTGCGTCGAGCCGAGATTCGGCACCGACCCCATGCGGACCCGCATCGACCACGGCAGCACCTGGGCGAGCCCGAGCGGGAGCCGGGCGAACGCGCGCAGGCGACCGTCGCCGAGGCCCTGCAGCGAACCGAAGCGGATGCCGCGGGCGACGCCCACGCGCACGCACTCGCGCATCGATGCCGCGACCACGCGCCGGAGCGCCCGGTCGTCGACGACCTCCTGCACGCTCCGGCCGACGATCGCGGGGACCGCGTTCAGCATGTTGACGACGAGCTTCGTCCACTGCGCGCCGCGGAAGTTCGACACCGCGACGATCGGCACCGCCTCGGAGAGCAGCGCCGCGACGCGCCGCACCTCCTCGTCGGGCGCGCCATCGCCCCGGCCGAGGTAGCTGGCCGCGGTCGTCGTCACCCGCACCGCCCCTGGCTCGGTGTAATTCGCGGCGATGATCGAGAGCATGCCCATGCACGACGACCGGGGGAGGAGCCGCTCCGCGGTCGCGACGCCGTCGAGGCCGTTCTGGACGACCACCACCGGGACCCCGTCGATCGCCGCGCCGTTCGCGGTGATGGCCGCCGCGGCATCCTGCGCCTTCGTGCACACGAGCACGAGGTCCGGCCGCGCGGTCAGGCGCTCCGCGGCCGCCGGGTGCACGTGCGCGTCGCCGTACCCGCCCGACAGCCGGATGCCGTCCCGCCGGATCGCCTCGAGGCCCGCACCGCGAGCCGTGACCTCCACGTCGTGCCCTGCGCGCGCGAGCAGCGCGGCGAACGTGCCGCCGAGCGCGCCCGCGCCGATGATGCCGATCCTCACCGGTCCAGCGTAGGGCGAGCGCCCGGCGGGGGTGGCCGGCGCTGTTAGCCTGTACCGCGTGAACAGCGGCATCCTCCTCGTCGACAAGCCGCAGGGGATGACCAGCCACGACGTCGTCGCCCGGGTTCGGCGGCTGGCCGGCACCCGCAAGGTCGGGCACGCGGGCACGCTCGACCCGATGGCCACCGGGCTCCTCCTGCTCGGCATCGAGGGCTCGACGAGGCTCCTCCACCACCTGGTCGGGCTCGACAAGGAGTACCTCGCGACGGTGCGCTTGGGCTGGGCGACGACGACCGACGACGCCGAGGGCGAGGCCCTGGCCGCGGCCTCCGCGGAGGCCGTCGCCGCGATCGCCCCCACGGCCGTCGAGTCCGGCATGGCCGAGCTCACCGGCACGATCGAGCAGGTGCCGAGCGCGGTCAGCGCCGTCAAGGTCGACGGCAAGCGCGCCTACCAGCGCGTTCGCGACGGCGAGGCGGTCGAGCTGGCGCCGCGCACCGTGACCGTGTCGGCGTTCGAACTGCTCGACGCCCGCGCGGGCGACGGATGGCTCGACCTCGACGTCCGGGTCGAGTGCTCCTCCGGCACCTACGTGCGCGCGCTCGCGCGCGACCTCGGTGCGGCGCTCGGCGTCGGCGGCCACCTCACCTCGCTCCGGCGCACGCGCATCGGACGCTTCGACGTCGCCGAGGCCGGTGCGCTCGACGGCATCGACGTCGCCGCCGCGCGACTGTCGCCCGCTGATGCGACGCGACGCGTGCTGCCCGTGGTCGACGTCGACGTCGACGCGGTGCGCGACCTGCGCCACGGCAAGCGCATCGACGCGCCGGACCCGGCCCGGGAGCTCGCGGGCGGCACGCCGATCGCCGCCGTCGGGCCCGGCGACGTGCTCGTCGCGATCGTCGAGCGCCGCGGGCCGCAGCTCAAGGTCGTCACCGGATTCCCCGCCGAGGAGGGCGCATGATCGAGTGGTTCGCGTACGCCCAGGTCGGCGTCGCCGTCGTCGCCGGCCTGGTGTGCATCGTGCTCGGACTCGCCGGCCGCGTGCCGAACGACCTCGTCCTCGGGTCGCTCGCGCTCATCGAGCTGCTGCTCATCGGCCAGGTCGTCGTCGCGCTCGTCGCGCCGGCCGTCGGCAACCCGCCCACGGGGAGCCTGCTCGAGTTCTGGGTCTACCTCGTCAGCGCCGTGCTGCTTCCGCCCGCCGCGGCGCTCTGGGCGCTCATCGACCGCGGCCGCTGGGCGACCGTGGTGTGCGGCGTCGCCGCGCTCGCCGTCGCGGTCATGGTCTACCGGATGCTCCAGATCTGGACGGTGCAGCAGGCGTGAGGCTCGGTCTGGGAGAATCGAACGACATGAACGAGACATCCACCGCCCCTGCCGGCGCACGTCGCCGCGGGCGGCTCAGCGGCATCGGCCGGGTGCTCGTCGCCGTCTACGGCGTGCTCGCGCTCGCGGCGACCGGGCGCTCCCTGGTGCAGATCGTCGAGAGGTTCGACGAGGCTCCCGTGGCCTACGCGCTCTCGGCACTCGCCGCCGTCGTGTACGTCCTCGCGACCGTCGCGCTCGTGCTGCCCGGTCGCACCTGGTACCGCATCGCATGGGCCACGATCGTGTTCGAGTTCACGGGCGTGATCGTCGTCGGCCTGCTCAGCATCCTGCGACCCGATCTCTTCCCGCACGACACGGTGTGGTCGTGGTTCGGCCGCGGGTACCTGTTCGTCCCGCTCGTGCTGCCGCCGCTCGGCATGTGGTGGCTGGCGCGCCATCCGGTGCACGACAACCCCGCCGAGGCCCGCGCCGACGCGTCGCGGGCATCCGTCGACGGCGAGGGGCGCCGGTGAGGACGTTCGCGGGGATCGAGTCCGTCCCCGCCCACTACGGCCCGTCCGCCGTCACGATCGGCAAGTTCGACGGCGTGCACCAGGGGCACCGGGCGGTCATCGCGAAGCTCCGCGAGATCGCCGGGTCGCGGCACCTCGAAGCCGTCGCGATCACGTTCGACCGCCACCCCGCGGCCTTCCACGCACCCGACCGGTGCCCGCCGCAGCTGGTGAGCACCCGCCAGAAGCTCGAGCTGCTCGCCACGACCGGCCTCGATGCGACGGTGCTGCTCCACTACGACGGAGCGCTCGCGTCGAACACCGCCGAGGCGTTCGTCCGGCGGTTCCTCGTGGATGCGCTCGACGCGAAGGTGCTGCTCGTCGGGCACGACTTCCGGTACGGCGCCGGCAACGAGGGCGACGTCGCGATGCTCCGCCGGCAGGGCGAGGAGCACGGATTCGAGGTCGTCGTCGTCGAGGACGTGGTTCCCGAGGGCGGGCGCCGCGTGTCGTCCACCTGGATCCGTGAGCTCCTCGAGGCGGGCGAGGTCGAGCACGCCGCCGAGCTGCTCGGCCACGTGCCGACGGTCAGCGGCATCGTCGTGCACGGCTTCAAGCGCGGTCGCGAGCTCGGCTACCCGACGGCGAACCTCGCGCTCGACTCCGAGGGGTTCGTCCCCGGCGACGGAGTGTACGCGGGCTGGCTCATCGACGGCGGCGTGCGGTACCCGGCGGCGATCTCGGTCGGCGACAACCCGACGTTCGAGGGCGTGCCGAAGAAGCAGGTCGAGGCGTACGTGCTCGACCGCGACCTCGACCTCTACGACCACGTGGTCGGCGTCGAGTTCGCCCACCGCATCCGCGGCATGGAGAAGTTCGACGGCATCGACGCGCTCATCCTGCAGATGGGCCGCGACGTCGATCGGGCGCGCGAGCTCGTCGGCTGAGCCGGGGGCGGGAGGCGACCGGCGCGGACGCCGTCTGATCAGGACGGCGGGGCCTGCGGCACCCGTGACCCGTCGTCGTCCGAGGGCGGGTGCGGCGCGACGGTGCCGATGCCCGTGAGGAACCGCAGCAACCCGTGCGCGCTGTCGACCAGCGGGCTGCCGTGGCCGAACTCCCATCCGGCGTCCGTCGCCCGGAGCGTGTGGCCGGCGATCACGGCGCGGATCTCGGTCGGGGCGGCCGCGGCCCGGCGGAGTGCGACGGTCCCCGACGCCCGGGGCGAGAGGGGGACCACGACGTCGGCGGCGCCGCCGACGAGGAGGGCGGCGACGACGGCATCGTCCAGCTCGACGATCCCCGTCGGATGCTCCCGGGCGAGGACGTGGTCGGCGCGGGCCTCCAGCGCGCCGGCGGCGGCCGACGGACCGTCGAGGCGGGGGAGTTCCTCGAGCCGGCGCGCCTCCCCGCCGCGGACGAGGCGCCCGGCGGCGTCGATCGCCCGACGCGTGCGGCCGCGATCGAATCCGTTCGCGAGTTCGGCGGTCACCTCGGCCACATGCCAGCCGAGACGCTCGGTCGGCGCCGCCCAGAGCCCGTCGTCGCCGTCGCGGATCATGGCGGCGAGCGCGCGGAGCACCTCGGCGGTCTCGGCGCGCCGGTCGGCGGTCACTCCGGACTCGTCCACGTCGGGTCGTCGGCTGAGCGGCAGATAGCGCGAGAGGTCGGCCACGCGACCAGCCTAGACTCGCCGCGCCCGCTCGGCCCCGCCGACGACGGTCGGTCCGCCGCCACGCGGTGGTGACGACGGACCGACGGTGCGCGGCGCCGTGCGGTCAACCGGCGACGGGAACCGGCGGGGTGGACGCCCGCCCGACCGTCGGTTCGCCTGCGGTGGGCGCCGCCTCGACCGGCTGCTCCGATCGGCCGGAGGGCAGGAGCACCGCGAGCAGCCCAGCGACGGCGAGGACGGCGGCGCCGGTCACCACGGCCGGGACCGCGGCGTCGACGTACGCGGTCGGCGTGAGCGCGCCACCCGCGCCCGTGAACACCGCGGTCAGCACCGCGACGCCCAGGGCGCCGCCGATCTCGCGGAGGGTGGCGTTCGTGCCGGAGGCCTTCGCGTGGTCGCGTTCGGGCATCCGGGCGAGCACGGCGGTCGCCATCGGCGCGAAGACGAGGCCCATGCCGATGCCGGCGAGTGCGAAGGCGGGGACGAGCGCCGGGTACGCGACGTCCTCGCTGAGCGTGGCGGCGATCCAGAACATCGCGGTCGCCTGCGCGCCGAGCCCGGCGACCATGAGCGCGCGAGTGCCGACGCGCGGCGCGAGCAGGCCGGCCAGCGGGGCGACGAACATGGGCGCGAGCGTCCACGGCATCGTCATCAGACCGGCATCGAGGGCGCTGCGGCCCTGCACGACCTGGAGGAACTGCACGAGCAGGAAGATCGCGCCGAACACGCCGAAGCTGAAGGTGAACCCGACCGCGTTCGCGACGCTGAAGCTCCGGTCCCGGAACAGCGACAGCGGAAGCACCGGCGCGCTCGCGCGTGCCTCCCACCACACGAAGGCGACGAGCAGCACGGCCCCGGCGACGAGGGGGAGCAGCACCTCGGCGCTGGTCCACCCCGCCTCGTTGCCGCGGACGATGCCGAACACGAGGCCCAGCACGCCGAGGCCCGCGAGCCCGACGCCGAGCAGGTCGATGGGCCGACGCTCGCTGCGGACGTCGTCGAGCACGAGGCGGACGAGCAGGAGCGCCACGATGCCGATCGGCACGTTGATCCAGAAGATGGACTGCCAGTTCCAGCCCTCGATGACGGCGCCGCCCACGAGCGGCCCGAGTGCGACGCCGAGGCCGGAGACGCCGCCCCAGATGCCGATCGCCAGCGGGCGCAGGCGCGCCGGCACCGCGCCGGCGACGAGCGTGAGGGAGAGCGGCATGATGGCGGCGGCGCCGAGGCCCTGGACGGCGCGAGCGCCGATGACCATCCACGGCTCGGTGCTGAGCGCGGTGAGCACGCTCGCGGCCGTGAAGACCGCGATGCCGCCGAGGAAGACGGTGCGGCGACCGACGCGGTCCCCGAGGGCGGCCGCGGGGAGGATGAACGTCGCGAACGCGAGCGTGAAGGCGTTGAGGAACCACTGCAACTCCTCGATGCCGGCACCGAGGTCGGCGGCCATGACCGGGAGCGCGTTGGTGATGACGAGGTTGTCGAGCGACGCCATGAACATCGGCAGGGACGTCGCGACGAGGATGAGCCAGACGGGGGCCCGGCGTGGTGATGACATGTGGAGGCTCGTTTCGCTGAGATATGAAGTAATCGAATGATTACAAGAACGCAATGTAGTTATCGACTGATAACATGTCAAGCATGACGTCACGATCCGAGCGCATCCCCGCCGAAGAGCGCCGCGAGCAGATCCTCGAGGCCGCCACGACCGTCTTCGGCGAGCTCGGGTACGCGGCGGCGACGACCGACCGCGTCGCTCGCGCGGCCGGCATCAGCCAGCCGTACGTGGTGCGACTCTTCGGCACCAAGGAGCAGCTCTTCATCGCCACGCTCCGCCGGACCCTCGCGCGGCTGCTCGCAGCATTCCGTGCCGCGCTCGCCGATGCGGATGCCGGGGCGGATGCGGCCGGCGTCGGCGAGGCCCGCGAGGCGCGGCTCGGCGAGGCGTACCTCGAACTGGTCGAGGACCGCGGCACGCTGCTGACGCTGCTGCACGGCTTCATGATGGGCTCCGACCCGGTGATCGGGCCGGTCGCACGTGACGGCTTCCTCCAGGTGTTCCGCATGCTGCGCGACGAGGCGGGGTTCACGCCCGAGCAGATCCACCGGTTCCTCGCCGACGGGATGCTCATCAACACGCTGCTCGCCTCGGGCGTCGGACTCGCGGCCAAGCGCGATCGCGACGCCGCCGAGCTCATGGACTGCACCTTCGGGGCGCACGTCGCCGAGGTGCTCGAGCGCGCGTCCGCCTGATCGGCCGGCCGGCCTCGACCGGGTGGCCGGATCGACGGCGGGCGCGCCTAGACTCGGCTGGTGAGCCCCGAGACGACCAGGCCGCTCTGGCACGGTCGCACCCTGGCGCTCCTCGGCATCCTCCTCGTCGCGTTCAACCTGCGCACCGCGGTCGCGTCGCTCTCACCGATCCTCGACCTCGTCGAACGCGACATCCCGCTCTCGACGGCGCTCGTCGGCGTCCTCGGAATGCTTCCGCCGCTGTGCTACGCGGCCTTCGGCATCGCGACGCCCGTGCTCACGCGCCGGGCCGGCCTCGAGCCCGTGCTCGTCGGCGCGCTCGTCGCACTGGTCGTGGGCAGCGCCGCCCGCGGCCTCGTCGACTCGGCGTGGTGGCTCTTCGCCGCCAGCGCCCTGACCTTCGCCGCCGTCGGGGTCGGCAACGTCCTGCTGCCGCCGCTCGTCAAGCGCTACTTCCCCGACCGGGTCGGCCTCGTCACCGCGCTCTACGTCACCGCGCTCTCGGTGAGCACGTTCGTCCCGCCGCTCGTCGCCGTGCCGGTCTCGGAGGCCGCGGGCTGGCGCGCCTCGTTCGAGACCTGGGCGGTCGTGGCGCTGGCCGCGCTCGTCCCGTGGGTCGCGCTGCTCGTCCACCCGCGCCGCGCGGTGCCCGCGGAACTTCCCGAGGAGGCGGAGCCGGGACTGCTCCGCCACGCCGTCCGGTCGCCGCTCGCGTGGTCGCTCGCCACGGTGTTCTCGGTCGCCGGGTTCAACGCCTACGCGGTCTTCGCCTGGCTGCCCTCGATGCTCGCCGACACGGCCGGCACGAGCGCGGCCGCGGCCGGCGTCCTGCTCGCGCTCTACGCCGCGATGGGCCTGCCGGTGTCGCTGGTCGTGCCGGCGCTGGCCACGCGACCCGGGCGGGTGCGCGCGATGGTGGTCGTCGCGGGAGCGACGATCGCGGCGGGCTGGGCGGGCCTGCTCGTCGCGCCCGCCGGAGCCACCTGGCTGTGGGTCGCCCTGGCGGGCGTCGGGCCGCTGCTCTTCCCCCTGTCGCTCGTGCTGGTGAACCTTCGGACGCGAACGCACGCGGGCTCCGTCGCCCTCAGCGGCGTCGTGCAGTCGGTCGGCTACGTCGTCGTCGCGCTCGGGCCCGTCGCCGTGGGTCTCCTGCACGAGGCGACCGGGTCGTGGACGGCGCCGATGCTGCTGCTCCTCGCGACGTCGGTGCCGGCGGTCGTGGCCGGGATGGTCGTCGCTCGCGCCGGTTTCCTCGAGGACGAGCGGGCGGTGTGAGTCGGCATCGACGGATGCCGCATCCGGGCGCACGATCCGGCCGCGCCTGCTCATATGAGCAGACTTGCACGCGAGTGTTGCCGATGAGCGAACGCCTGCCTACGCTGGATGAGGCGGAAGGAGACGAATGGACGAGACCGACGAACTCCTCTCGATCCGCGCGGCCGAGCTCTACTACGAAGAGAACAAGACGCAGGACGAGATCGGCCAGGCGCTGCGGCTCACCCGATGGAAGGTGGGGCGCCTGCTCGCGCAGGCCAAGCAGCAGGGCTTCATCCGCATCGAGATCCTCCACCCGCGTGCCCGGCGCCTTCCCATCGAGCGGCGCCTGCGCGAGGAGCGCGGTCTCGAGGACGCGATCGTCGTCTCGTCGGCCGGCGTCGCGTCGCCCGACGAACTGCAGTCGCGCACCGCGCAGGCCGCGGCCGACTACCTGACCGCGCTCCGACCCGTGCCCCGCACGCTCGGGGTGAGCTGGGGCCGCACGCTCTTCGAGATCTCCCAGCACCTCCGCAACGGCTGGGCCACGGGCGTCAACGTCGTCCAGATCAACGGCGGCGTGAGCCTCAACCGTCGCGCAGGCACCGCCGCGGCGACGGCGGTCGCCATCGCGCAGAAGGGCGGCGGCAGCGCGACCCTGCTGCCCAGCCCCGCGATCCTCGAGCACCTCGCGACGAAGGAGGCGATCGAGTCCGATCGCGTCGTCGCGGGCGTGATCGAGCTGGCACGGTCCGCCGACGCGTACCTGTTCAGCGCGGGTCCCGCCGACCACACCTCCGTCCACATCGAGAGCGGCTACCTCACCGAGGCCGACGTCGACCTGCTCGTGCAGAAGGGCGCCGTCGGCGACGTCGTCGGCCGCTACATCGATTCCGAGGGCAACATCGTCGACCCCGCGCTCGATGCGCGGACCGTCGGCCTGACGCTCGACGACGTCCGCGACGGACGTCTCCGCATCGCCGTGATCGCCGGCCGGAGCAAGCACGCCGTCGCCGACGCCGTCGTGCGCTCGGGCCTCTGCTCCGTCCTCGTCACCGACGAGGCCACGGCACTCCACCTCCTCGACGGCTGATCCGGCCGCACCACGAAAGACAGGTCACCAACCATGTCCGGCACCTCCCTCGTCACCGCGCGCGAGCGCGCGCTCGCCGTACTCGGCGGTGAGCCCGACGACGCCACGCTCCGCAGGTACCTCCACGGCATCGCGGGCGTCGACGCCGTCGGCCTCGAGCAGCGCGCAGCGGGCCTCGGCACGCGCTCCATCAAGACGTCCTCCAAGAAGTGGGCGCTCGACCGCATCATCTCGCTCGTCGACCTCACCACGCTCGAGGGCGCCGACACCCCCGGCAAGGTGCGCTCGCTCGTCGCCAAGGCGATGAACCCCGACCCGGCGGATGCCACGACCCCGCGCGTCGCGGCCGTCTGCGTGTACGGCGACATGGTCCCGTACGCGGTCGACGCCCTGGGCTCGGTCCACGGCGACCCCGATGACGGTCTCATCTCGGTCGCCGCGGTCGCGACGGCGTTCCCCTCCGGTCGCTCGTCGCTCGAGATCAAGCTCGCCGACACCGCGGAGGCGGTGGCGAACGGCGCCGACGAGATCGACATGGTCATCGACCGCGGCGCGTTCCTCGCCGGCCGCTACGGCTTGGTCTTCGACCAGATCGCCGCGGTCAAGGAGGCCTGCCGGCGCCCCGACGGCACGAGCGCGAGCCTGAAGGTGATCCTCGAGACCGGCGAACTCGTCACCTACGACAACGTCCGCCGGGCGTCCTGGCTGTCGATCCTCGCCGGCGGCGACTTCATCAAGACCTCCACCGGCAAGGTGCAGCCCGCCGCGACCCTGCCCGTCACGCTCCTCATGCTCGAGGTCGTGCGCGACTGGCACCTGATGACCGGCCAGCGCATCGGCGTGAAGCCCGCGGGCGGCATCCGCGCCTCGAAGGACGCCATCAAGTACCTCGTGACGGTGGCCGAGACCGTGGGCGAGGAGTGGCTCCAGCCGCACCTGTTCCGGTTCGGCGCGTCCAGCCTGCTGAACGACGTGCTGCTGCAGCGCCAGAAGATGGCGTCCGGCCACTACTCCGGCGCCGACTACGTGACGATCGACTGAGACGAGAGCACCGCATCATGAGCTTCCTCGAATACGCACCAGCCCCCGAGTCGCGGGCGATCCTCTCGCTCCGCGACAGCTACGGCCTCTTCATCGACGGCGAGTTCGTCGACGGCCGTGGCACCCCGTTCCAGAGCGTCTCGCCCGCGAGCGAGGAGAAGATCGCGACCATCGCGAACGCGAACGCGGCCGACGTCGACGACGCCGTCGCCGCGGCGCGGCGCGCGCACGACCGCGTCTGGTCGCGCATGACCGGACGCGACCGCGGCAAGTACCTCTTCCGCATCGCTCGCCTCGTCCAGGAGCGCGCCCGCGAGCTCGCCGTCGCCGAGTCGCTCGACAACGGCAAGCCGATCAAGGAGTCGCGCGACGTCGACGTGCCCCTCGTGGCGGCCTGGTTCTTCTACTACGCCGGCTGGGCCGACAAGCTCGACTACGCGGGCCTCGGCGCGAACCCGAAGGCCCTCGGCGTCGCCGCGCAGGTGATCCCCTGGAACTTCCCGCTGCTGATGCTCGCGTGGAAGATCGCACCGGCGCTGGCCGCGGGCAACACCGTCGTCCTGAAGCCCGCGGAGACCACGCCGCTGACGGCGCTCATCTTCGCCGAGATCGTCCAGCAGGCCGACCTGCCCCCTGGCGTCGTGAACATCATCACCGGTGCGGGCGACACCGGAGCGGCGCTCGTCGGCCACGACGACGTCGACAAGGTCGCCTTCACCGGCTCGACCGCCGTCGGCCGCGCGATCGCGAAGCAGGTGGCGGGCACGCACAAGAAGGTCACGCTCGAGCTCGGCGGCAAGGCCGCGAACATCGTCTTCGACGACGCGCCCATCGACCAGGCGATCGAGGGCATCGTCAACGGCATCTTCTTCAACCAGGGCCACGTGTGCTGCGCCGGAAGCCGCCTGCTCGTGCAGGAGTCGATCCACGACGAGGTCGTCGAGCGGCTGAAGACCCGCCTGTCGACGCTCCGCCTCGGCGACCCGCTCGACAAGAACACCGACATCGGCGCGATCAACTCGCGCGAGCAGCTCGACCGCATCCGCGAGCTCTCCGACGCCGGCGTCGCCGAGGGCGCCGAGCGCTGGAGCGCCCCGTGCGAGATCCCGGAGAACGGGTTCTGGTACGCGCCGACGATCTTCACGAACGTGCAGACGTCGAACCGGATCGCGCGCGAGGAGATCTTCGGGCCGGTGCTCTCGGTGCTCACGTTCCGCACGCCGCAGGAGGCGATCGCGAAGGCGAACAACACCCCCTACGGCCTCTCCGCGGGGATCTGGACCGACAAGGGCAGCCGCATCCTCGCGGTCGCCGACCAGCTCCGCGCCGGCGTGGTCTGGGCGAACACGTTCAACCGCTTCGACCCGTCGAGCCCCTTCGGCGGCTACAAGGAGTCGGGCTACGGCCGCGAGGGCGGCCGGCACGGTCTCGGCGCCTACCTCTCGCCCGCGTCGGTCACGTCGACCGCGCGCCCGGCCCAGCGAGTCGTCGAGGCCGCGAGCGCGGCGTCCGGTGCCGCCGACGAGAAGCCGGCCCGCCGGACCCGCCGAACGACCAAGCCCGCGAAGAAGGGAGCCGCGAAGTGAGCCGCCTCGCCGTGCCCAAGACCTACAAGCTGTTCATCGGCGGCGCGTTCCCGCGCAGCGAGTCCGGCCGCACCTACGAGGTGCGCGCCGCCGACGGCGGGTTCCTCGCCAACGCCGCGAAGGCCTCGCGCAAGGACGCCCGTGACGCCGTCGTCGCCGCGCGCGGCGCGGTCGCCGGGTGGGCCGGCGCCACGGCCTACAACCGCGGCCAGGTGCTGTACCGCATCGCGGAGCTCCTCGAGGGCCGTCGCGCCCAGTTCGTCGCCGAGATCGAGGAGGCCGAGGGGCTCACGCGCGCGCAGGCCGGCGCGCAGGTCGACGAGGCGATCGACCGCTGGGTCTGGTACGCCGGCTGGGCCGACAAGTTCGCCCAGGTGGCCGGCAACGCGAATCCGGTCGCCGGCCCGTACTTCAACATCTCGGTGCCCGAGCCGACCGGGGTCGTCGCGATCGTCGCGCCGCAGGACTCCTCGCTCGTCGGGTTCGTCTCCGCCGTGGCGCCCGCGCTCGTGGCCGGCAACGCGGTGATCGTGGTCGCCAGCGAGCGCTTCCCGCTGTCGGCGATCAGCCTCGCCGAGGTGCTCGCGACGAGCGACGTGCCGAAGGGCGTCGTCAACGTGCTGACGGGCTCGCCCGCCGAGATCGCGCCGTGGCTCGCGAGCCACGCCGACGTCAACGCGCTCGACCTCGTCGGCGCCGGCGAGCTCGACTGGGTCGACCTCGAGATCGCGGCGGCCGACACGCTGAAGCGGGTGCTGCGTCCCGAGCCCGGCCCGGATGCCGCGGCGCCCGCGCTCGACCGCATCGCCGCGTTCACCGAGACGAAGACGGTCTGGCACACGAAGAGCCTCCGGTAGAGGCGAGCGCATGTCCGGACGCGATGGGGCCTCCGACGAGCGCGGGCGACTGGTGGTCGATCCGTTCGACTACCGGGTGACCGGGCACGGCGCGGTGATCGTGCTGCGCGGCGGCCGGGCGGTGATGACCGTCGGCGGGCGGTCCGCCGCGAAGCTCGTCGCGGCGCTGCAACGTGCGGACGATTCACAGGCGCAGCACCTCCTCGCCCGGGCGAGCGGCAACTATGGTCGGGGGAACGAGCACGGCTGAGGCCGTGCGACGCCGACGAGGGGAGGGTCGCACGTGCGGGTCCTGGTGACCGGGGCGACGGGCTACATCGGCGGTCGCCTCGTGCCGCGTCTCGTCGATGCCGGGCACGAGGTCAGGGTCATCGTCCGCCGGCCGGAGCGGCTGCGGGACGTGCCGTGGGCGGACCGGGTCGAGGTGGTTCCGGGCGACCTCACCGATGCCGATGCCGTCGACCGCGCCGTGCGTGACGTCGAGGTCGTGTACTACCTCGTCCATTCGATGGGCGGCCGCGGCGACTTCGAGGACCTCGAGCTCTCGATCGCCCGCAACGTGGCCGAGTGCGCGGCGCGCAACGGCGTGCGACGGATCGTCTACCTCGGCGGCCTGCACCCGGCGACGGGCCGCCTCTCGCGGCACCTCCGCTCGCGGGTGCGGGTCGGCGAGATCCTGCTCGCGTCAGGGGTGCCGACGATCGTGCTCCAGGCGGGCGTGGTGATCGGGTCGGGTTCGACGTCGTTCGAGATGATCCGGCACCTGACCGAGGTACTGCCGTACATGCCCGCGCCGCGCTGGGTGCGCAACTTCATCCAGCCGATCGCCGTGCGCGACGTGCTGCACTACCTGATCCACGCGGCCGACGTGCCGCCCGAGGTGAATCGCGCGTTCGACATCGGCGGGCCCGACGTGTTCCGCTACGGCCAGCTCATGAACGGCTACGCGGTCGAGGCCGGACTCCGCCAGCGCCCGATCGCCGCGCTCCCGGTGCTGACCCCGTGGCTGGCCGGGCAGTGGGTGAACCTCGTGACGCCCATTCCGCGGCGCATCGCGGTGCCGATCATCGAGTCCCTCCAGTTCGACTGCGTGATGCGCGAGCACGACATCGACGGGGTCGTCCCGCCGCCCGCCGAGGGGCTGACGCCGTACCGGAGGGCCGTGCGGCTCGCGCTCGAGCGCGAGCAGTCGGGCGAGGTCGAGACGAGCTGGCGCAACGCCGAGGTCGCGGGGGCCCCGAGCGATCCGCTGCCGAGCGACCCCGACTGGGCCGGGCACACCGTGTACACCGACCATCGGGAGCGGCGCTCGAACGCGCCCGTCGAGGCGCTGTGGGCGGTGATCGAGGGCGTCGGCGGGGAGAACGGCTGGTACTCGTTCCCGCTCGCGTGGGCGGTCAGGGGCTGGATCGACAAGCTCTTCGGTGGCGTCGGGCTCCGTCGGGGACGGCGGGATCCCGACACGCTCCACCCTGGTGACGCGGTCGACTTCTGGCGCGTCGAGCGCATCGAGCGCCCGCGCTTCCTGCGCCTCCGGGCCGAGATGCGGGTGCCGGGCCGGGCCTGGCTCGAGATGTCGGCCGAACCGGATGGCACGGGCTCGCGGTATCGCCAGCGTGCCGTGTACTTCCCGAAGGGCCTCGCCGGACGCCTCTACTGGTGGGCGGTCTTCCCGTTCCACGGGATCGTGTTCGCGGGCATGGCCAATCGCATCACGGCCGAGGCCGAGGCATCCGCCGCTGCGTCGCAGTCGGAGGAGCGGGAGCCGGGGAGAGCGCCCGCGCGACGCGCGCAGCGGGGCGGGATCCGAGAAAAGTAACGAAACGGTAACGGCGTTTGCTAGGGTGACCTGCACGGTCCCGCGCAAGGAGGCGCGGATCGTGGAAAGGCCCGATCCGTGCGTCACCTTCGAGACGCGGTCGTCCCAGCGACCGCGGCCCCCGCTCGACCCAGCGCCCCGCAGGTCGCCCAGCCCGACTCCGAGCCGTCCGGCCGCAGCGCCGCCCGCAGGTTCGCGCGACCGCCGAGACCCCTCGTGCGCGTCCCGCTCGCCGTCGCCGGCATGGTGGCGATCGCCGCCACGCTCTGGGGCGTCTCCACGCCCACCGACGTGTACGCGATCGACGTGTTCGGCGCGCTCCGGCAGCCCGGCGACGCCGCCGCGATCATCGGCCACCGCGGCGACCGGTCGCAGGCGCCGGAGAACACGATGCCCGCGCTGGAACTCGCGATGGACGAACTCGCGTACGTCGAGACCGACGTGCGCCTCACCCGCGACGGCGTGCCCGTCCTGTTCCACGACACCGACCTCGAACGGATCGCCGGGCGCGACGCGCGCGTCGAGGACCTCGACCTCGAACGTCTCGAGCGGATCGACGCGGGCGCCTGGTACTCCGCGGAGTGGGCGGGGGAGCGCATCCCGACGCTCGAGGCCTTCCTCGTGGCGCTCGCCGAGCGCGAGGACGCCCGCGCCCTCGTCGAGCTCAAGGCCGACTGGACGCCGGGGGACGTGCGGGTCGTGCTCGACCTCATCGAGCGCCACGGCCTCCGCGGGCGGGTCGTGCTGCAGAGCTTCAGCATCGAGACCCTGCAGTCGATCCAGCGTGTCGCGCCGACCACGCCGCGGATCATGCTGATCCGCGAACTCCCCGCCGATCCCGTGCCGCTCGCCGAGGAGCTCGGCGTCATCGGGTTCGGCACGACGGCGGCATCCGTCACCGCGGCGCCCGAGGCGATCGACGCCGCGCACGACGCAGGCATCGCCGTGCTCTGCTACACGCTCAACAGCCAGGACCGATGGGAGGAGGTGAGCGACCTCGGGGTCGACGGGATCATCACCGACCAGCCGAGCGACCTGGACGCCTGGATCGCCTCGACCGCGCCGGGCACCTGATTCGGCCCGACCGCGCCGGCGGGGACGGCGGGGACGGCGGGGACGGTCAGCCGACCACGATCACGTCGGCACCGAGGCGGGCGGCGGCCTCGGCGAACGTCGCGCGCATCCGCTCGGAGAACAGCACGAACCGGACGAGTTCGGGCGCGGCGGCGGCGGCCGCACTCGCGATCGCGACCTCGGCCACGTCCTCCGCCGGCCAGCCGTAGACGCCCGCCGACACGGCGGGGAGGGCGACGGATGCCGCGCCGAGCTCGGCCGCGAGGGCGAGCGAGTTGCGGTACGCGTCCTCGAGCAGCGCCCGCCGTCGCACCGCCTCGGGACCGTCGCCGGGCCAGACCGGCCCGACGGTGTGGACGACCCACCTGGCGGCGAGGCGGCCCGCCGTCGTCGCCACCGCGCCGCCGGTCGCCAGCCCGTCGGGCAGCGTCGTCGCGCGGAGCCGTCGGCACTCGGCGAGGATCTCCGGGCCGCCCGCGCGGTGGATCGCGCCGTCGACGCCGCCGCCGCCGAGCAACGACGAGTTCGCCGCATTCACGATCGCGTCGACGCGCTCCTGCGTGAGGTCGCCCGTGACGAGCTCGATCCGCGGCATCCGCCGGTCAGCCCCGGTTGTTCGAGAGCTCGAAGATGCGCACGAGCTCGGCCACGGCCTCCTCGCGCTGGTCGCCGCCCTGCTCGTACATGTGCGACACGTGCGTGCGGAGGTGGTTCTCGACGAGCAGCTTGTTCAGCGATCCGAGGGACTTCTGGACCGCCAGCGACAGCGTGATGATGTCGATGCAGTAGTCGTCGTTCTCGATCATCTTCTCGATGCCCCGGAGCTGGCCCTCGATGATCTTCGTGCGGTGCAGCGCCCGCTTCTTGATGTCCTCGATCACCCCGTCAGGATACGCCCGCCCGCCATACCCTGGGGCGTATCCGCACGACGACGGATGACGCGGGGGCGCCCGCTTCGCTAGCGTGAGCGCATGACGACCCCGCGCCGGATCCGCCGCCGCCCGTTCCTCGTCGCGGCGAGCGTGCTGGCCGCGCTCGCGCTCGGCATCGGACCTGCGGCGGCCGCGGCGGCCGCTCCGGAGGCCGACTCGTCGGCGCGAGCCGTCGCCGAACCGGTCGGGGCGGTCCGGGCCGACGTCGACGACTTCACGTTCGCGAGCTTCGACGCGGTGTACGAACTCGGTCGCGACGAGGGCGGCCGATCAACGCTCCGGACCACCGAGACGCTGGTCGCCGTCTTCCCCGAGTACGACCAGAACCGCGGCATCCGTCGCGCGATCCCGCGCACCTACGACGGGCATCCGACCGACATCCACGTCCTGTCGGTGTTCGACCAGGACGGCGCCTCGCGCTCGTTCGAGACCGAGCGCAGCGAGGACGGCGAGTTCGAGCTGATCACGATCGCCGCCGACGACTTCGTCCACGGCGAGCAGACCTACGTGATCACCTACGACCAGCGCAACGTCACGTTCGATCCCGACGACCTCGACCTGCAGGAGTTCTACTGGGACGTCAACGGCACCGGCTGGCGCCAGCCGTTCGGCGTGGTCCGGGCCGAGGTCCGCCTCGAGCCGGACCTCGTCGAGGCGTTCACCGGCGACGTGGCCTGCTACAGCGGGTACGAGGGCTCCAGCACGCCGTGCGCGAGCCTCGAGGTGCAGCCCGACGGCGAGCCGGTCGTGCTCGCGCGGGCCGACGCCCTCGGGCCGTACCAGAACCTGACCGTCGCGCTCGGCTTCCGGCCCGGGACCTTCGAGCCGCGCGACGAGCGGTTCACGTCCTCCCCGGCGGCCATGACCTCCCTCGCGGGCGCGATCGCCGCCGTCGCGATCGTGGTCACCGCGGGCGTCATGCGGGCCACGCGCTGGCGCGACCACCCCGGTCGCGGCCTGATCATCGCCGAGTACGAGCCGCCGGAGCGGCTCACCCTCATGGAGGCCGCCGACCTCGTCCGCGCGCCGTCCAAGGGCATCACGGCCACGCTGCTCGCCGAGGCGGTCGACCGTCGTGTCCGGGTCATCGAGACCGGTTCCCGCAGGTACTCCGTCCAGCTCGCCGCCCCGATCGAGGGTGCGGACCGCGACGCGTCGACGGTGCTCCGGGCGCTGTTCGGTCCGATCGCGCCGATCGGCTCGCGGCGCGACCTGAGGTCGCGCGACGCCACGCTCGGCACGACGCTCGCTCGGCTCCGATCCTCCGTGCACTCCCGGGTCGAGCGCGAGGGCCTCCGGCGCAAGCCCGATCGCGGCGTGCGCAGCCTCCTCTCCCTGCTGGCGATCGGGGCGGCGGTGCTCGCCGCCGTCTTCGGGTTCGTCGCGCTCGACGAGGGGATGGGCGGCGGATGGCCCTGGCTGACGATCCTCGTCGCGGGCGTCTCGGTGTTCGTCACCTTCGGCATCGTCGGCGTCGTGCGACCCCTCACCGAACGCGGCCGCGCGCTGAAGGACCACCTCGAGGGCCTCCGGGAGTACATCCGGCTCGCCGAGGCCGACCGCCTCCGCGTCCTCCAGTCGCCGAGCGGCGCGGAGCGCGCGCCCATGCCCGCACCCGACATCCCGCCGCCGGCGCCCGGCGCGCTCCCCACCGGGCGTCCCGCGCCGGTCGGGAGCCGGCCGATCCGCTCGGACGGAACGCCCGACCCCGAGGCGGTGCTGCGACTCAACGAGCGGCTCCTGCCGTACTCGGTGCTGTTCGGCATGGAGCGCGAGTGGAGCCAGGTGCTGGCGTCGCTCTATGCGGCGCAGGAGCGCGAGCCCGACTGGTACTCGGGACGGAGCGGCTTCAATGCCTGGTACTTCGCCGCGAGCGTGAGCTCGTTCAGCAGCGTCTCCAGCACGAGCTGGTCGGGCTCGTCGTCCAGCTCGTCCTCGGGTGGCTCGAGCGGAGGTGGATCCTCCGGCGGCGGTGGCGGCGGTGGAGGAGGCGGCGGCGTCTGACCGCCCCGCTCACTCCTCGTCGGCGGCGCGACCGCGTTCGTCGGCCAGCACCACGCGACGCTCGGCGTCGATGCCGACCACGTCGTCGTCCGAATCCTCGCCGGTCGGACGCTCGTCCTCGTCCTCGTCGGGCTCCGGCTCGGGCGGAAGCTCGCCGTCCTGCGCGACCTGGAACTCGTGATCGTCGGCGATGCCCCCGCCGACCCCCGTCGACTCGTCCATGGCACGAGCGTAGCCCCGCGTGCGGCCCTCCGACAGGGCCGAGGTCCCGACGCGCCCGGCACCCGTTCGCGTGGCATTCGCGCCGATCGCGCCACGGCGCGTAGAATGGCCGAGGCGCTCGACGGATCCATCCACGGACCGACGGCTGGGGGAACTCGCTCCGCCATGCTCGGTCTCTCCGGATCCGGCGCACCTCGACGGCCTCGACGTCCGATCCCGTCAGCCGGTGCCGACCACCCGCCCGTGGTCCCGAGCGCCCGATCGCATCGGGCCCAGACAGGGGAGGACCATTGGCCCAGACGAGGCAGCGGCAGCGCACGCGCTCGCGTGACGACGACGCGCCCATCATCCCGATCCTCGCGCGGAAGGTGCGAGAGGTCGAGCAGAAGGCCCAGAAGAACAAGCTGGGCCCCACGAACCGCACCAAGTTCCAGGTCATCGCGCTGCTCATGCGCGAGGAGCGCGCACGCGTGAAGGCCGACGGCGAGCTCGCCGACGGTGCCCGCGCGGAACTGCTCAAGCGGCTCGACGGCATCGCCCAGATCCTCGCGAAGACCGCGGCGCGCGACACGAGCCTCATCACGCTGCTCGAACCCGACGCCTCGATCTCGACGGTGGCGCAGCGGTTCCGACGCGACTGGCTGCTCGAGTCGGGCGCCGAACTCAGCGATGACGAGCTCATCATCGTCCGCGAGTCGGTGCCGGTCCCCGAGATCGCGGTGAACCAGGTCGTCCCGCCGTCGGTGAAGTCCCGGCAGCTCGCGAACCCGTTCCTCGCGCCGGACTTCAGCCGCGGCGACCACCACGTGGTGCCCGTCCGACGGCTGGCGAACTGGGAGTTGCTCGGCCCGTTGTTCAAGTCGTTCGAGTCGGGATCGGGCGGCCAGGCCGCGTCGATGGACCTGCCGGAGGCGCCCAAGGTCGACCGGCTCGCTCCGCGCGGACTCGAGCTCATGCCGCACCAGGCGCGATTCATCGAGTCGGCTCGCGAGGGCCACCGCACCTTCCTGCTCGCCGACGAGCCGGGCCTCGGGAAGACGGCGCAGTCGGTGCTCGCGGCATCCGTCGCCGACGCGTACCCCTTGCTCGCGGTCGTGCCGAACGTGGTGAAGATGAACTGGGCGCGCGAGGTCGAACGATGGACGCCGCACCGACGCGCGACCGTGATCCACGGCGACGGCGACACGGTGGACGCCTTCGCGGACGTGGTCGTCGTGAACTACGACATCCTCGACCGGCACATGGCCTGGCTGTCGACCATGGGCTTCCGCGGCATGGTCGTCGACGAGGCCCACTTCATCAAGAACCTCCAGTCGCAGCGTTCGAGGAACGTGCTGGCGCTCGCGGAGCGCATCCGTGCGAACACGCCGGGCGGCGACCCGCTGCTGCTCGCGCTGACGGGGACGCCGCTCATCAACGACGTCGACGACTTCCGCGCGATCTGGCAGTTCCTCGGCTGGATCGTCGGCGACAAGCCGTCGCCCGAGCTCCTCGGCAAGCTCGAGGAGACCGGACTGACGCCCGCCGAGCCGGGGTTCTACGCCGAGGCGCGCCGCACGGTCATCGACCTCGGCATCGTGCGACGCCGCAAGGTCGACGTCGCCGCCGACCTCCCAGACAAGCGCATCGCCGACCTCCACGTGGAGCTCGACGACGAACTCGGCCGCTCGATCCGCGCCGCCGAGCGCGAGCTCGGCAACCGGCTCGCGAACCGGTTCCGCGTGCTCGTCGAGTCCCGGAAGCTCCGCGTCGGCGACCTCGACGAGCTCGAGCGGGACCAGTACATCCGTGCGGTGGCGCTCTCCGAGCTCGAGGAGTCGAAGTCCTCGAAGTCGGGCGAGAACGTCTTCACGATGGTGCGCCGGATCGGCCAGGCGAAGGCGGGCCTCGCGGCCGACTACGCCGCCCAGCTCGCCCGGTCGGCGGGCAAGGTCGTCTTCTTCGCCAAGCACATCGACGTGATGGACCAGGCCGAGGCCGCGTTCGCCGCGCGCGAGCTGCGCACGGTGTCGATCCGCGGCGACCAGACGGCGGTCTCGCGGCAGCAGGCGATCGACGCGTTCAACACCGAGGCCGACGTCTCGATCGCGGTGTGCTCGCTGACGGCCGCCGGCGTCGGCGTCAACCTGCAGTCGGCGTCGAACGTCGTGCTCGCCGAGCTCAGCTGGACCGCGGCCGAGCAGACGCAGGCGATCGACCGGGTGCACCGCATCGGCCAGGACGAGCCCGTGACGGCGTGGCGGATCATCGCCGCGCACACGGTCGATGCACGCATCGCCGAGCTCATCGACCAGAAGCAGGGCCTCGCGCTCCGCGCGCTCGACGGGAGCGACATCGAGCCCGGCTCGGCCGACTCGGTGCAGCTCGACGCCCTGCAGCACCTGCTGCGCCAGGCGCTCGACGGCGCCCTGTAGCGCCTCGGGCTCGCGGCATCCGCGGTCGTCGCCGTCGGCCCCGAGGAGGGGTCGCGACGCGACCGGATGCCGCGAGCCCCGCTAGACTCCCCACGTTCGCGCCTCGACGATGCGGCACCCCCGCGAACGTCCCTTCTCACGAGGAGTCACTCAGGCATGAAGATCGGCATTCTGACGAGCGGCGGCGACTGCCCCGGACTGAACGCGGTCATCCGCGGTTCCGTGCTCAAGGGCGTCATCTCGCACGAAGCGGACTTCGTCGGTTTCCGCTGGGGATGGCGCGGCGTCGTCGAGCGCGACATCATGCCCATCACCCGGCACGACGTGCGCGGGCTCTCCAAGCAGGGCGGCACGATCCTCGGCTCGAGCCGCACCAACCCGTTCGAGGGCGAGCAGGGCGGCCCCGAGAACATCCGCCGGATGCTCGACGAGGAGGGCATCGACGCGATCATCGCGATCGGCGGCGAGGGCACGCTGACCGCGGCGCGCCGGCTCTGGGACGAGGGCGGCATCCCCGTCATCGGCGTCCCGAAGACCATCGACAACGACCTCGCCGCGACCGACTACTCGTTCGGGTTCGACACGGCCGTCGAGATCGCGACCGAGGCGATCGACCGCCTGCGGACCACCGCCGAGTCGCACAACCGCGCGATCGTGCTCGAGGTCATGGGCCGGCACGTCGGCTGGATCGCCCTGCACTCCGGCATGGCGGGCGGCGCGCACGCGATCCTGATCCCCGAGCAGCCGATGGGCATCGAGGAGATCTGCCACTACGTCGAATCGGTCCGCGACCGGGGCCGCGCGCCCCTCATCGTCGTCGCGGAGGGCTTCAAGCTCGACACGATGGAGGAGGCGCACTCGCACCTGGGCCTCGACGCGTTCAACCGGCCGCGGCTCGGCGGCATCGCCGAGAAGCTCGCGCCGATGATCGAGGAGCGCACCGGGATCGAGTCGCGCCACACGGTCCTCGGGCACATCCAGCGCGGCGGGGCGCCGTCGGCGTACGACCGGGTGCTCGCGACGCGTCTCGGCATGGCGGCCGTCGACGCCGCCCTCGACCGGGCGTGGGGCAGCATGGTCACTCTCCGCGGCACCGACATCGAACGCGTCTCGATCGCGGACGCGACGGGCGGACTGAACGTCGTGCCCCAGTCGCGGTACGACGAGGCGCGGATCCTCTTCGGCTGAGCCGATGCCGCTGCCCGAGGTCTGCGTCTGCTACGTGATCCGCGAGTCCGGCGGACGGACCGAGGTGCTCCTCGGCCGCAAGAAGCACGGCCTCGGCGCCGGCAACTACGTGGGCCTCGGCGGCAAGCTGGAGCCGGGGGAGTCGCCCGAGGACGCCGCCGTCCGCGAGGTCGAGGAGGAGTCGGGGCTCGTGGTCGCCGCGGCGGACCTGGAGTCGCGCGGGCGCCTGACGTACCTGTTCCCGCACCGCGAGGCGTGGAGCCAGGTCTCGAACGTCTTCGTCGTGCGGGCGTTCGCCGGCGAACCGGCCCCGTCGGACGAGCTCGATCCCGAGTGGTTCGCGCTCGAGCAGGTGCCGCTCGCCGAGATGTGGGACGACGCCCGGCGATGGCTCCCGGGCGTGCTCGCGGGCGGCGAGGTCCGGCGGACGTACGTGTTCGGCGAGGACCTCGCGACCGTGGTGGATGAGTCCGACCACGTCGCGTAGGATCGACCGGGCCCGACGTCAGTCGGATTCCGCACCCCACCCTCCGTGAACATCCGGCGAATTCCGGTCCGCCGACGACAGAAAGACGCCGGTGGATCTCACCCTCATCGTCGTGCTGGTCATCGCACTGGCGCTCTTCTTCGACTTCACGAACGGCTTCCACGACACCGCGAACGCCATGGCCACGCCGATCGCCACCGGTGCCCTCCGACCCAAGGTCGCCGTGGCGCTCGCCGCCGTCCTGAACCTCATCGGCGCGTTCCTGTCGACGGAGGTGGCCAAGACCATCTCGGGCGGCCTCATCCGCGAGGGCGAGGACGGCGTGTTCATCACGCCCGAGCTCATCTTCGCGGGCCTCATCGGCGCCATCACCTGGAACATGGTGACGTGGCTGCTCGGCCTGCCCTCGTCGTCGAGCCACGCCCTGTTCGGCGGGCTGATCGGCGCCGCGCTGGTCGGCTTCGGCATCCAGGCGATCGACGGCGGCGTGGTGATGTCGAAGATCATCCTCCCGGCCCTCCTCGCACCGCTCACGGCCGGACTCGTGGCGTTCGCGGCCACCAAGCTCGCGTACGCCATCACGAGGCGGTACGACGGCAGGCCCGACGGCCGCGACGGGTTCCGTCACGCCCAGATCTTCTCCAGTTCGCTCGTCGCGCTCGCGCACGGCACCAACGACGCGCAGAAGACCATGGGCGTCATCACCCTCACGCTCATCTCCGTCGGTGCGCAGCCCGTCGGGTCCGGGCCCGAGTTCTGGGTCATCGTGACCTGCGCGGTCGCCATCGCGCTCGGCACCTACATGGGCGGATGGCGCATCATCAAGACCCTCGGCACGGGCCTCACCGACGTCAAGCCCGCCCAGGGGTTCGCGTCCGAGACGGCGACCGCGGCGACCATCCTCGCCTCGAGCCACCTCGGCTTCGCGCTCTCGACCACGCAGGTCGCCTCCGGGTCGGTCATCGGCTCCGGGCTCGGCCGACGCGGGTCGAAGGTCCGCTGGCGCACCGCGGGCCGCATCGGCATCGGCTGGATCCTCACGCTGCCCGCCGCCGGCGGCGTCGGCGCCCTCGCGGCGGTCGTCGCGACGATCGGCGTGGTCGGCGTCCTCATCGACGCGCTCGCCGCGGCGGTGATCATCGGGGGGATCTTCCTCTGGTCGCGCCGTGACGAGGTGTCGCATCGGAACGTCCTCAGCGAGGTGGCCGATTCCGGCCGTGCCGTGCGGATCAAGCGCAGCCCCGAGCCGAAGCGGAAGGTGAACTCGTGATCGACTGGATCTCGTTCGTGATCGTGCTCGTCGCGTCGCTCGTCGGCGCGAGCGTGGTCGTCAGCGCGTACGCCCTCGGCATCCGCCTGCTGACGGTCGGCGGTCGCACGCCGGTCGTGGCACCCGCCGAGTTCACGGACGCCATCACGGTGATCTCGCCCGAGGAGGCGGCGAGGGCCGCGAAGCGCGCCGCGAAGGCCGCGCGCAAGAGCCCGCTGACCGACGGGCAGAAGCGTGCGGCCGTCGTCGGCGCGTGGGCGTGCTTCGCCCTCAGCGGCCTCGCCGTGCTGTACGGCATCTACCTCATCGTGCCGGCCCTGCACGGCGGCTGAGCCGCACCACGACCCCGGGCCATCGTCGTCCCGTCCTCCGCTCGCCTCGGGGCGGAGCCCGAACCGAACGTGCGCGACCCGCGCACCCGACGAGACCCACAGGACGACATGACCACCTCCCGCCCCGACACCGTATCGCGCCCGGACTCCGCCGAGCACCCGACGCCCGCCGGGCCCCGCCCGACCGGCGCACTCGACCGCTTCTTCGAGATCACGCGCCGCGGTTCCACGATCCCCGCCGAGATCCGCGGCGGCGTGGTGACGTTCGTCACGATGGCCTACATCGTCATCCTGAACCCGATCATCCTGTCGGGCGGCACGGATGTCGCCGGCGAGAACCTGGGCTTCGCGCAGGTCGCGGCCGTGACCGCGCTCACCGCCGGCGTCATGACGATCCTCTTCGGCGTCGTGGCGCGCCTGCCGTTCGCGTTCGCCGCGGGCCTCGGCATCAACTCGTTCCTCGCCGTCTCGGTCGTCGGCCAGGTCACCTGGGCCGAGGCCATGGGCCTGGTGCTCGTCAACGGCCTCATCATCGTGCTGCTCGCGGCCACGGGCCTCCGCCGCCTCATCTTCGAGGCCGTCCCGATGCCGCTGAAGCTCGCGATCACGGTCGGCATCGGGCTCTTCATCGCGTTCATCGGGTTCGTCGACGCCGGGTTCGTGACCGCGACCGGCGCGTCGTCCCCGCCCGTCGGGCTGGGCGTCGACGGCTCGGTCGGCACGATCCCGACCGTGGTCTTCGTGGTCACCCTGCTGCTGACGGGCGTGCTGGTGGCGCGCAGGGTGAAGGGCGGCATCCTCATCGGCCTGCTCTCCGGCACCGTCCTCGCGGTCGTGCTCGAGGCGACCCTCGACCTCGGTCCGAGGTTCGGCGCCGACGGCTCGGTGAACCCGCAGGGCTGGGGCCTGTCCGTGCCCGACCTGCCCGCCCAGTGGGTGAGCCTGCCCGACCTGTCGCTGGTCGGCCAGGTGAGCTTCGGCAGCTTCGAGCGCATCGGCGTGCTCGCCGCGCTGATGCTGGTCTTCACGCTGGTGTTCACGAACTTCTTCGACGCGCTCGGCACCATGACGGGCCTCTCGAAGGAGGCCGGTGTCGCCGATGCGAAGGGCGAGTTCCCGCGCCTGCGCTCGGCGCTCGTCGTCGAGGGCGTCGGCGCCGTCGCGGGCGGCCTCACGTCGAGCTCGTCGAACACGGTGTTCATCGAGTCCGGCTCCGGCATCGGCGAGGGCGCGCGCACCGGGCTCGCGAACCTCGTGACGGGCGCGCTCTTCCTCCTCGCGATGTTCCTCACGCCGCTGACCTCCGTCGTGCCGTCCGAGGTCGCCGCCGCGGCGCTCGTCATCGTGGGCGCGCTGATGATGTCGCAGATCCGCGAGATCGACTTCGGCGACTTCAGCGTGCTCCTGCCGGTCTTCCTCACGGTCACCGTCATGCCGCTCACGTACTCGATCGCGAACGGCATCGGCGCCGGCTTCATCAGCTGGGTGGTCGTCCGCTCGCTCGCGGGGAAGGGGAGGGAGATCAGCCCGCTGCTCTGGGTCGTCGCCGCAGGCTTCGTCGTCTACTTCGCACGCGGGCCCGTCGAGGCGCTGCTCGCAGGCTGAGCCGGCGACGCGGCGGGCGTGCCCGGCGCACGGAGGGGCGGCTGCCGCCCCACCGATCCGGGGGTTCGCCCCATGTCGACGGCCCGGCGCCGTCCGTAGTCTCGGATCATCCCGATGGACAGGAGATCCACTGATGACCACCGTCACCCCCGCACCGGCGACCGACGTCGAGACGCGCGGGTTCGCCGTGTCGAGCCTCGTGCTCGGCCTCGTCTCGCTCGTCGCCGGCTTCACGTTCGTGGTGCCCGTCGCCGGCCTCGTGCTCGGCATCCTGGCGCTGCGCCGCGAGCCGTCGGCCCGCACGATGGCGATCTGGGGCATCGTGCTGAACGGCGTGATGCTCGCCGGCATCGTCGTCGCGACGCTGGCGTTCCTCGCCTTCGGCCTGCTGCTGCTGCCGTTCGCACCGCTCGCGTTCGTCTGACGGCCCGAGCCCGTCGAGGCCCCCGACCTGCCGGTCGGGGGCCTCGCCCACGTCCGGGCCTGCGCCCGGCGCGTTCCCGGGTCTACCCTGACGCGTGAGGGGACACGCGTGGGGGAGCGGATGGACGCGGAGCACGGGCTGGGCATCTCGACGTGGGGGTCGGGCGCGCCCGAACCGCGCTACGCCGAGAGCGGCGACGGATCCGTCGCGTACCAGGTGTTCGGCCGCGGACCGCGCGACCTCATGTTCATCGGCAACTGGGCGAGCAACATCGAGGTGATGTGGGAGCACCCGTCGATGGTGCGGTACCTCGAGCGGCTCGGCCGTTTCGCGCGCGTGATCTGCTTCGACAAGCGCGGGGCCGGGCTCTCGGATCCGGTCGCCATGGGCGCCCTGCCGACGCTGGAGCACTGGATGGACGACGCGCGTGCCGTGCTCGACGCCGCCGGCTCCCACTCGGCGACGCTCCTCGGCGACGCGGAGGGCGGACCGATGGCGATGATGCTGGCAGCGAGCCATCCGCAGCGCACCGACGCCCTCGTGCTCGTGAACACCTTCGCCCGGCTCCTCCGTGCGCCCGACTACCCGATCGGCATCCCGGAGCCGACGGCGGAGCTCCTGCTGGGCGAGTGGCGCCGCAACTGGGGCACGGGAGGAGTCCTGCAGCTCACCGCACCGGACGTCGCCGACGATGCGCAGCTGCAGCGGTGGGTCGGGCGGTACATGCGCCTGTCGGCATCCCCCGCCGCGGCGACGCGCATGTACGAGTGGGTGCTGCAGTTGGACGTGCGGTCGGTGCTGCCGAGCATCCAGGTCCCGACGCTCGTGCTCCACAAGCGTGAGAACCGGCACTATCGCCTCCCGATGGGTCGGTACCTCGCCGAGCACATCCCCGGCGCGCGGCTCGTCGAACTGCGGGGTGCGGCCTGGTACCCGCCGTTCGTCGAAGCCGACGAACTCCTCGACGAGGTCGAGGAGTTCGTCACGGGCGACCGACCGGTGCCGGTGGACGATCGCGTGCTCGCGACCGTGCTGTTCACCGACATCGTCGGATCGACGGATCTCGCCGCGCGACTCGGCGACCAGCGCTGGCTCGACCTCAAGCTCGCGCACGACGAACTGGTCCGATCCCGGATCGAGCGGTATCGCGGCACCGACGTCTCGTCGACGGGCGACGGGTTCCTCGCCCTGTTCGACGGACCGGCGCGCGCCGTGCGCTGCGCGTGGGAGATCGCCTCGGCGGTGCGGACGCTCGGCCTCGAGGTCCGGGCCGGGGTGCACAGCGGCGAGGTCGAGTTCCAGGGCGACGATGTCGCGGGGATCGCGGTGCACCTGGCCTCCCGGGTCATGTCGCACGCGTCGGCGGGGACGGTGTTCGCCTCGAGCACCGTCAAGGACCTGGTGGTCGGGTCGGGCATCGGGTTCGAGGATCGCGGCACGCACGTCCTGAAGGGCGTGCCGGGGGAGTGGCGCCTGTTCGAGGTCACCGGCCCGGGATGAGCCGCGCTCCGCGCGAGTCGGTGCACGGACGCACGAATCGGACGCCGTGTACAGCCGACGCGCATGGAACGTACACGCTGCAGCGCGAATCGGCGCGGACCCGCGAGTAGGCTCGGGGACGTACCGAGCGCGGCGATCCCGCGCGTGTCCCCGAGGCGATGGAGCCGAAGTGTCGATGACCCGACCGCATCCCAACACCGTCGAGAGCGTCCGATCGGAGGACGAGGTGATCCCCACGAACACCACGGAGACGCGCACCGAGACCGACTCGCTCGGCTCGGTGGAGGTCCCCGCAGATGCCTACTGGGGCGTGCACACGAAGCGCGCGCTCCAGAACTTCCCGATCTCGAAGCGGCCGATCTCCGTGTACCCGGAGCTCGTCGTCGCGCTCGCGCAGGTGAAGCAGGCGGCGTGCCGCGCCAACAAGGAGCTCGGCGCGCTCGATCCCCGCAAGCAGGCGTGGATCGACGAGGCCTGCCAGCGCATCATCGACGGCGAGTTCCACGACCAGTTCGTGGTGGGCGTCATCCAGGGCGGCGCGGGCACGTCGACGAACATGAACGCGAACGAGGTCATCGCGAACGTCGCGCTGGAGATCGCGGGCTACCCGAAGGCCCGGTACGACCTCATCCACCCGATCGACGACGTCAACCGCAGCCAGTCGACGAACGACACGTACCCGACCGCGTTGAAGCTGGCGATGACGGCGTCGCTCACGACGATGCTCACCGAGCTCGACCTGCTGCGCATCTCGTTCGGCCGCAAGGGCCGCGAGTTCCACGAGGTCCTGAAGGTCGGCCGCACGCAGCTGCAGGACGCGGTGCCGATGACGCTCGGCCAGGAGTTCCACGGCTTCGCGACCACGCTCGGCGAGGACATCGCGCGACTCCGCGAGACGATCAAGCTGCTCTCCGAGGTCAACCTCGGCGGCACCGCCGTCGGCACGGGCATCACGGCCGACCCCGGCTACGCCGCCGCGGTCGTGCGCCACCTCAGCGAGATCACCGGACAGCGGCTCGAGACGGCCCCCGATCTCGTCGAGGCGACGAGCGACACCGGCGTCTTCATGACCTTCTCGAGCGCGCTGAAGCGCAGCGCGATCAAGCTCTCGAAGATCTGCAACGACCTCCGACTGCTCTCCTCGGGGCCCCAGGCCGGCCTCGGCGAGATCCACCTGCCGCCGAAGCAGGCGGGCTCGAGCATCATGCCGGGCAAGGTCAACCCGGTCATCCCCGAGGCGGTCAGCCAGGTGGCCTACGCGGTCGCGGGCGCGGACGTCACGGTCACGATGGCCGCCGAGAACGGCCAGTTGCAGCTCAACGCGTTCGAGCCGGTCATCGCCCACTCGCTCCTGCAGTCGATCACCTGGATGCGCCAGGCGTGCTGGACCCTCCGCGTGAACTGCGTCGACGGCATCACCCCGAACACCGAGCACCTCGAGGCGCAGGTCGCCTCGAGCGTCGGCGTGATCACGGCGCTCATCCCGTTCATCGGCTACGCCGAGGCGGCGAAGCTCGCGAAGGCCGCGCTCGCGACCGGCCGGCCGGTGGCCGACCTCGTCGTCGAGGCCGGCCTCATGACCCGCGAGGACGTCACGCGGCAGCTCCTGCCGTCGCGCCTGTCGGGCGTGCACCCCATCACGCAGGCGATCAACGTCGTCGAGCTGAAGGGCGAGCCGAGCGACTGAGGCCGGCGCCCCGGGCGTCGATGACGACGGCGACGGATGCCATGCGGCATCCGTCGCCGTCGTGTCGGGCCCGCGCACGGCCCGTGGATGCCGACGCGTGCCCGCCTCGTCAGATGACGCGGCAGTGCGTGGTGAGCGAGCCGATGCCCTCGATCGTCACGGTGACGGTCGAGCCGTCGTGGAGGAAGACCTGCGGGTTGCGGGAGTACCCGGCGCCGCCCGGGCTCCCGGTGGAGATGAGGGTGCCGGCGGGGACGGTGGCCGTCTTCGAGAGGTACGAGATGATCTCGGCGACGCTGCGGACCATCTCGTTCGTCGAGGCGTCCTGCAGGATGTGGCCGTCGAGGTTGGTGGTGAGCCAGAGGTCCTGCGGATCGGGGATCTCGTCGGCGGTGACGACGACAGGGCCGGTCGGGGTGAAGCCGTCGAAGGACTTGCAGCGCGACCACTGCGCCTCGCTGAACTGGATGTCGCGCGCCGTGATGTCGTTCACGACCGTGTAGCCCCACACGTGATCGAGGGCGTCCTGCGGTGAGACGTCGCGCGCGGGCGTGCCGATGATGACGCCGAGCTCGGCCTCGTAGTCGACCTGGGTGGCGACGTCGCCGGCCCACGTCGTCGTCGCACCGTGCGCCGCGAGGGAGTTCGGCCAGAGCGAGAAGATCGTCATGGCCGACTCGGAGCGGAGCTTCAGCTCGGAGGCGTGTGCGGCGTAGTTCGCGCCGATGGCGAGCACCTGCGACGGCCGCAGCACGGCCGAGTCGTGCCGGAGTTCGGAGACCGGCGCGGTCGGCGCACCGGATGCGACTGCGGCGTCGACCACGGCGCGCACGTCGGCGAGGGCGTCGGCGCCCTGCTCGATGAGCTCCTGCAGGTCGCGCGGGGCGTTCGGCATCACCTCGTCGAGGAAGATCGCCCGCTCGTCGTGGACCACCGCGAGTCGGGGGGTCGTCTGGCCTTCGACTCGGAGGTGCGCGAACTTCACCCGTCTAGGCTATCGGCCGCTCTCGCGCGAGCGCTGTGCAGGACGTACAACGAAGCAGGCGAGATGCTCCGTCACGTCGACAATGCGGATGCCGCGACCCGCCAGAGGTGCATCGAAGCGTAGCTCCGCCACGGCGCCCACGCCGCACCGCGTGCGGCGAGCGCCTTCGCGTCGGCCGGGAGGCCGAGCCGCGCGGCGCCGTTCCGGAGCGCGAGGTCGGAGACGAGGAGCTCGTCGGGCTCGCGGGTGACGCGCATCGCGAGGTAGCCGGCCGTCCACGGGCCGATGCCCGGGACGGCGAGCAGTTCGGCCCGCAGTTCCGCGCGCTCGCGCTCGGGCGCGACGACGAGGTCGCCGGTGGCGATCCGGCCGGTGACGTCGAGGATCGTGCGGATCCGCGCGGCGGGACCCCGCAGCACCTCGGCGCCGTGCTCGGCGATCGCCGCCGCCGTCGGGAACAGCGTGCGCGTGCGCTCGCCGACCCGGACGGGCTCGCCGAGGTCGGCGGCGAGACGGGTCAGCGCCGTGCGCGCCGCCCGGACGGAGACCTGCTGGCCGACGAGCGCGCGCACGACGAGCTCGTGCGGGTCGAGGCAGCCCGGCATGCGGATGCCGGGCACGGCGGCGATCGCCGGCGCGAGCACCGGGTCGGCGGCCAGTGCGGTGTCGATCGCCTCCGCGTCGGCGTCGAGGTCGAACAGCCGTCGGACGCGGGCGACGAGGGGTGCGAGGTCGGCGAGGCTCGCCAGGTGCGCTTCGACGTCGAGTGCCGGGGCGTCGTCGCCGACGGTCGCCAGCCGCACGAGGGCGGGACCGGTCGGGAGCGCGAGGGTCCGCTCGTAGCGGTCGGCCTCGGCGACCTCGACGCCGTCGACCGCCCTGGCGGCGAGCCAGGCGAACACCCCGGCCGCGTCGAACGGCGGCCGCGCGGGGAGGCGGAGCCGGACGACGCCGGCGTCACCGGGGCGGGGCCGCGAGTCGTCCGGGTCGCCCGCCGCGCGGGCCGCATCCGGCGGCGGTGGCGTCGCAGCGTCCGTCGCCATCGGGCGGCCGTTCCGCCGAGCGCGCGCCGTCGCTCGCAGTTCGAGCGGGCTGCGCTCGTAGACGGCGCGCACCGTGTCGTTGAACTGGCGGATGCTGCCGAAGCCGGCCGCGAACGCGACGTCGGAGACGCGCATCGAGGTCGAGGTGAGCAGGGCGCGCGCCGTCTGCGCGCGGTGCGCGCGGGCGAGGGCGAGCGGCCCGGCGCCGACTTCGGCGGTGAGCACCCGCGTGAGGTGGCGCGGGGTGTAGCCGAGCCGGTCGGCGAGGCCCGGCACGCCCTCGCGCTCGACGACGCCGTCGGCGATGAGCCGCATCGCGCGTGCCGCGAGGTCGTCGTCGAGGTCCCACTCGGGTGATCCGGGGACGGCGTCGGGCAGGCACCGCTTGCAGGCGCGGAGGCCGGCCTCGTGCGCGGCCGCGGCCGTCCGGTAGAAGGTGACGTTGCGGGGCTTCGGCGGCGCCGCGGGGCAGCTCGGCCTGCAGTAGATGCCCGTCGAGTGCACGCCGGTGATGAACTGGCCGTCGAAGCGGGCGTCGCGGGCGAGCATCGCGCGGTAGCGCTCGGCGAAGACCGGGTCGGTGAGCGGGTCGGCGGTGGCGGTCGTGGTCACCTCTCCAGCGTCGCATCCGTCCGCGACGTTGCATAGCGGAAATCGGACATCGCTGCGCGACTAGGCTGGACCGCATGCCCACCGACGCGTCGTCGCTCGCCGCCAGCGCCCTCGACCCTTCGACCGCCGACCTCCGCACGCGTCTCGCCGACGCGTTCGGCGACCGCGTCGCCTTCGACGGCCCCGCCCTCGAGGCGGTGCGCGAGGACCGGTCCGGATGGCGCAGCGACTCGCCGCCCGCGGCGCTCGTGCACGCGGCATCCGTCGAGGACGTGCAGGCGCTCATGCGCATCGCGTCCGCGACCGGCACGCCGGTCGTCCCGCGGGGCGCTGGGACGGGCCTCGCGGGCGGCGGCATCTCGAGCCGAGGGTCGATCGTGCTCGACCTGTCGCGCATGGCCCGGATCCTCGAGATCGACGACGTCGACGAGTTGGCCGTCGTCGAACCCGGCGTGCTGAACGGCGACCTCGACCGCGCCGCGCGGGAGCACGGGCTGTGGTACGCGCCCGATCCGGCGAGCCGGGCGATCTCCTCGATCGGGGGCAACATCGCCACGAACGCCGGCGGGCTCCTCTGCGCGAAGTACGGCGTGACGCGCGAGAGCGTGCTCGGGCTGGCCGTGGTGCTCGCCGACGGCTCCCTGCTGCGCACCGGCCACCGCACCGTCAAGGGCGTGACCGGCTACGACCTCACGGCGCTCGTGACCGGCTCCGAGGGCACGCTCGGGGTGATCGTCGAGGCCACCCTGCGACTGCGTCCGGTGGTCCAGGGCCCGATCGAGACGGTGGCCGCGGCCTTCCCCGACGTCGAGTCGGCGGGCGCCGCGGTCGGCGGGGTCGCCGCGGCCCGCGTGCGACCCGCGATCCTCGAGCTCATCGATCCCGTGGGCCTCGCTCGCGTCGCGGAGCACCTCGGCGCCGACGCGCTCGCCGGGACGCCGCTCGCCGACTTCGCCCCCGGCGAGACGTTCCTGCTCGCGCAGTGCGACGCCGGCGACGCCGCCGCCGAGGCCGACACGATCGCGCGCGTGCTCGGCGAGGCGGGCGGGCGGGTCGAGCGGTCGACGGATGCCGCGACGGGCGAGCGCCTGCTCGACATCCGCCGCGCGATGCACGCCGCGCTCGCCTCACGCGGGAACGTGCTCATCGAGGACGTCGCCGTCCCGCGGTCGCGGCTGCCGGAGATGTTCCGCGAGATCGCGCGGATCGGCGATCGCCACGGAGTCGAGATCCCCACGCTCGCGCACGCCGGCGACGGCAACCTGCACCCGAACTTCGTGTTCGAGGGCGACGAGGTGCCCGAGCACATCTGGACGGCCGCCGACGAGCTGTTCCGCGCCGCGGTGCGGTTGGGCGGCACCCTCACGGGCGAGCACGGCGTGGGCGTGCTGAAGCGGCGGTGGCTCGCCGAGGAGCTCGGCGACGAGTCCGTCGACCTCCAGCGACGCATCAAGGCCGTGTTCGACCCGGCGGGCATCCTCAACCCCGGCGTGATGTTCGCGCCCGCCGACGGCGGTGATCGCTAGGCTTCCGGCGTGAGCCTGACGCCTCCGCCGCCCGCCGATCCGCACGGCCACCTGAACCCGACCGGACCTCCCTCCGAGGATCCCGCCTTCGCATACCGTGCGCCGGTGCGCGCGCGCACGGGCCTGGGGGCCGGCGCCGCGATCGTCGTGCTCATCGCCGTCGCGGGCCTCGTCGCCCTGCTCGTCGCGGGCTACCTCGCCGTCGCCCTCGGCGCCTCGGTGCTCGCGGTCGGCACGCTCGTCGCCCTCGTGCCGCTCGCCATCGTCCTGCTCGCGATCCGCTGGATCGACCGCTGGGAGCCCGAGCCGCGCTGGGCGCTGTGGCTCGCGTTCCTGTGGGGTGCCGCGGTGTCGGTCGCTATCGCACTGATCGTCGACCTGGGCGTGCAGCTCTTCGCCGCGTTCGCCTCGCCCGAGGGGGCGACGACCGACGAGGCCCTCCAGGCCGTGGTGCAGGCGCCGATCGTGGAGGAGCTCGCCAAGGGAGCGGGCGTGCTCCTGATCTACCTGCTCGCCCGATCGCACTTCGACGGCCCGGTGGACGGGCTCGTCTACGGCGCGACCGTCGCCGCCGGGTTCGCCTTCACCGAGAACATCCTCTACTTCGGCGTGGCGCTGATCGAGGGCGGTGCGGGCGAGCTCGGCACGACGTTCATCGTGCGCGGGCTGTTCTCGCCGTTCGCGCACGTGTTGTTCACGGCGTGCACCGGCGTCGCGATCGGCTTCGCCGCGAGACGCGGTCGCGGGGCCGGCGTCATCGCCTGGTTCGTGATCGGGCTGCTCGGCGCCATCCTGCTGCACGCCTTCTGGAACGGCTCGCTCGCCTTCGCCGACGCCTTCGCGCTCTACTTCACCGTCCAGGTGCCGATCTTCATCGCCGCGATCGTCGTGACGGTCCTGCTCCGGCGAGAGGAGCAGCGCGTGACCCGAGCCCGGCTGTCCGAGTACGCCGCCGCGGGGTGGTTCAGCCAGGACGAGGTCGACGGCCTCTCGACCTGGCCCGGCAGGCGGGCCGCGCTCGCCTGGGCCCGGGCGCAGCAGCCCCCGCGCACCGCGCAGGTCCAGCGGTTCATCGCGGACGCCACGCGACTGGCCTTCACCCGCAACGTCATCGCGACCGGCCGGGCCGACGTGCGCCGGCACGCCGACGAGCGCGCGCTGCTCGAGGCCGTCGCGAGCGACCGGCGGGCGATCTCCGGCTGATCGCCATTGCCGCGCCCCATTTCCGGGTGTAGCGTGCGACGCGTCTTGGGGGCGCCGTGTCCTTTCGACCTGGAGGTCTCGCCCATGCAGCTCACACGCGCGCTCGCAACGACGGCCGGTGCATCGATGATCCTCGTCGCGGGCCTGGGCGTCGGCCCTGCCCTCGCGGCGCCGTCGTCGACCGGCGCGATCACCTGGGCCACCGACGTGGCGTCGGTCGTCGGGACCGGCCTGGACGCGACCTCCGTCGCCGCGGGCAAGGACGCGGCGTTCGCCGGAACGAGCACCGGGGTCGTCGTGGCGGCCGATGCCGCCACGGGCCTGCCGGTGTGGATGACCGATCTCACGGGGGGAGCGGGATCGCCGGTGGAGGTCTCGGGCGTGGCGTTCGGGAAGGACGTGGTCGTCGCGGGCACCTCGACGGGTGAGGTGACGGCGATGGATGCCGCGACGGGCCTGGTGCGATGGGCGACCGATGTCGCCGGCGTGCTGGGGACCGATCTCGCGGTGACCTCGGTCGCGGCCGGGAAGTCGGCGGTCGCGGCGGGGACCTCGACGGGCGTGGTCGTCGCGTTCGACGCCGCCACGGGCCTGCTGCTCTGGGCGAGCGACCTCACGGGGGGAGCGGGATCGCCGGTGGAGGTCTCGGGCGTGGCGTTCGGGAAGGACGTGGTCGTCGCGGGCACCTCGACGGGTGAGGTGACGGCGATG
>NZ_JBEPKB010000006.1:0-222371 GCF_040496055.1 Agromyces zhanjiangensis
GACGGCGCCGAGGAGTCCGGCTGCGCCGTCCGAGTCGAGCCCGGCGGATGCCGCGGCGAGCGCCTCCGCGCCGCCAAGCAGCTGCCCGGCGAGCCCGGCGACGAGCGCCCCGCCGTCGACGGCGGGCCTGCCCCGCACAGCGTCGGCCGCGCGTCGCGCGGCCGACAACGCCCGGTCGAGCTCGCCGGCCATCTCGAAGTGCTCAGCCGCGACGAGCAGCAGGTGCGCACGCCGGATCCCGTCGTCGAGCTCGAAGGCCGCCGCATCCGTCGCCCATCGCTCGAGCAGGTCGGCGCGTGCGACGTGCCCCCGCCCGTCGGCGACTCGGAGTTCCAGGACGTCGAGATCATCCTCGGTGATCAGCTGCGCCATGGCCCGAGCATACGTTCCGGCCGACCCTGCCGCATCGGGTCGGACGCGAGTCAGTCGACTTCGATCTCGTCGGACTGCTCCGCCGCCTCGCCCTCGGCGTCATGGTCGTCGACCTCGGGGTCGGTGGCGTGCAGCGCCGCGAACCGCTCCCACTCGGCCATGAGGTGCTCGACCGCATCGTGGAAGCGGCGGGTGGTGACGCCCGGCGTCGTGTCCCCGAAGTAGCGCTCGACCCAGTAGCCGAGACGCTCGAGCGCCTGCTCGTCGTGCGCGACCTCGTCGACCCTGGCGAGCATCGCGGCGCCGTCCGCCCGATCGAGCCATTCGCACGCGGAGAGGTACCCGCCCGTGTCGATCTGCGCATCCGGGTTCACCGGACGGGTGACGAGGAGCGGCCTGCCCGCCGCGAGGCGGTCGTAGACCATCGCGGAGATGTCCACGATGGCGACGTCGGCGGCCGCGAGCTGCCAGCCGAGGTCCTTGCCCTCGTCGACGACGTGGTGCGCCGACGCATCCGCCGCGTTCGCATGGTGCAGCAGGCGCTTGATCTCCTCGTTCGCGGCGCCGTAGTCGTGGTCGACCACGCCCGAGCGCGGGTGCGGGCGGTAGATCACGCGATGCCGGCCGGTCGCGATGACGGCACCGACCAGGTCGACGCCGTGCGACGCGATCGAGCCGTACGCGGCCGCACCGCGGTCGCCCTCCCAGGTGGGGGCGTACAGCACGACCTCCCGATCGTCGTCGGGGTAGGGCAGCGGAGTGCCGTCGAGGTAGTGGTCGGCCTGCGGACGCCCGATCGGGATGGCGCGCTTGTCGAAGTCGTAGTCCCAGAGCACCTTCTCGAGACGTGCGCGCGCGGCGTCGCCCGCGATGAGCGCGTAGTCGTACGCCTTGAACTGGTTCGTGGTCATGTACATCTTGTCGGACTCGCCGTGGTTGATGAACACGTGCCAGCGACGCCCGTAGCGCATCATCTGGAAGTTCTTGGCGTTCTGGTTGACGTAGAAGATGACGTGCAGGTCCTGCTCGTGGATGATGTGCTCGAGGTCGGCCACCCGGCGGACGTACGCCACCGGCAGGGGCGATTCGTCGAGCAGCGCGAGCGCCGCACCCGACGCGCGGCTGAGCAGCAGGACCGGGTGGCGCTCGGCGAGGCGGGCGAGCGGCTTGTACCACTGCCGCAGCTGGTAGAGGTTCACCTTGCCGTCGGCGAAGTACACCCCGACCCGGAACCGGTGCGGCTCGAGCGGCCCCTGCTCCGCGAGCTTCTCGACGATCTGCCGCTGCGCACGTCGCGATCGAAGGACGTTCTGCACGAGCTTCACGGCGCGGCGCGCGTCTCTCCTCAGTTCCACCGTCCAAGGGTAGCCGCCGCGGCGCGGTCGCCGTGTCACGCGTCAGACGACCGGTGGGCGTCCAGCCAGCGTCATCCGCCACACCGTGCGCCACCGCATCGGGCGGCGCTCTCCCGCGTCCTCGCGCCAGCCGGCCCGCCAGCCCGCGAACCATGCACGGAGCGCCGCGGGCTGCCGGACCCAGCGCAGCACTTGGATGGCCGTCCACGAGCCGACGTAGCACGGGACGAGGATCGCCGGCAGGTTGCGGCGCGCGAGCCACACGCGGTTCCGGGCGTTCAGCCGGTAGTAGTACGCGTGGCGCGCCGGGTCGATGACGGGGTGCGCCGCCTCCAGGTCGCCCGCGTACCAGGCGGTGAAGCCGGCGTCCCACACTCGCCAGGCCAGCTCGATGCCCTCGTGGGCGTAGAAGAACGGGTCGGCCCAGCCGCCGGTGGCCTCGAACGCCCGCCTCGGCATCAGCACGGCGCCCTCCCAGCACGAGAACACCGGGCTCGAGTGCGCCGGGTCGCCCTTCCGGATCCGCGGTATCCAGCGCCGCGGGGAGGCCAGCCCCGTCGGGTCGACCACGCGGGGCTGCACGAGCCCGAGGTCGGGCCGCGCGGCGAGCATGCGGCATCCGTCGGCCAGGAAGCGCGGGCTCGGCAGGTAGGCGTCGTCGTCGAGGAAGAACAGCACGTCGCCCGCGACCTCGGGCACGCCGCGGTTGCGACCGGCGGGGATGCCGAGGTTCTCGGGCAGGTGCCGCGTGCGCACCTCCGGCGGGAGCGGCGGGTCTGCGGTGGCCGGGTCCCAGCCGTTGCCGACGCAGACGACGTCGACGTCGACGCCCTCTTGGTCGAGGATGCTCCGGATGCCATGGGCGAGCCCGACCGGGCGGCGGCCCATCGTGAGCACCACGACCCCGACACAGGGGCGCCCGATCGTCGACGCCGGATCAGGCACGGACACGGCGGGAGGCCATGATCGCGAGGAAGTGGCCGACCAGCGCCAGCACCGCGAGGGGCAGCAGCGCCGCGACCACGACGCGATCCACCAGCGGCTGGCCGGCGAACAGCCCGACGACGGCCGCGGCGAACGCGATGAGCGTCAGCTCGACCGAGTGGTACAGGCGGTGGAACGGCACGAACCGCGCGGCCTTCCGGAGCGTCGCGATCAGGCCGCCGCGCGGGGCCGTCTCGCCATGGGTGTCGGCGAGCTTCGGCAGTCCGGCGTTGGCGCGGGCCACGTGGACCATGTCGTTCAGCGCCTTGTTCAGCACGATCACGAGGGCGAGCAGCGCCGCGATCGTCGTCCACAGGAAGTCGGCGGGGAACTCCAGCGGGTACGCGGCGGCGCGGATGCCCAGGGCGAGCGGGATCAGCGCCTCGGTCGAGTAGTGCCCGACCTTGTCGAGGAACACGCCGGCGGGGCTCGACGTGCGACGCCAGCGGGCGACCTCGCCGTCGCAGCAGTCGACGAGCATCTGCAGCTGGCCGAGCACGACCGCGAGCAACGCGCCCCAGATGCCCGGGATCAACAGCGCCGCGGCCGTCGACCAGCCGACGAGGATCATCAGGCCGGTGACGCCGTTCGCCGAGATCCGCGTGTGCAGCAGCAGCCACGTCAGGTACGGCGAGAGGTTGCGGAGGTACAGGGACGCGGTCCAGTGCTCCGCGTTCCTGCGACCGCGCACCTCGGGCGGCTGCGTCACCTCGCGCTGCTCGGCGAGGCTCGACGGGATCCCCCGCTCCGGCATGGGCTCCGACATGCTCACCTTCCCGTGTGCTCGGCGATGTTGCTCGTCAGCGAGAGGTAGCCGAGCACGAACCCCGTCCCCCACGCGACGTGGATGCACGGCAGCACGAGCACGAACCACCCGGCCGTCGCCGCACCCCGGCCGCGCGCGTACGCGAACGTCGCGGCAAGCACGAAGAGCAGGTAGACGAGGGGCACGGCGAATCCGACGAGCAGCCACGGCGCCAGGCCCATGGCGGACTGCACGAGGCCGACGACGCCGACGACGAGGCCGAGCACGACGCCGACGACCATGGCCGGCGGCACGAAGTACCGGAGGCCGTTCGCGGCGGGGAACCGACGGGCGAGCTCGCCGCGCCACAGCCCGGTCGAGAACATCTGCCGCGCGAGGCGTTCGAGGCTCGACCGCGGGCGGTACGTGACCGCGAGCTCGGGCGTGAACCAGACGGTTCCGCCCGTCTGCCGCAGGCGGCGGTTCAGTTCCCAGTCCTGACCGCGCTTGATCGTCTCGTCGAAGAGGCCGACGCGCTCGAGCGCGCTCCTCCGGAACACGCCGAGGTAGACCGTCTCGACCGCGCCCTCGCGGCCGCCGACGTGGAACGCCGAACCGCCGAGGCCGACCGGCGTCGTGTACGCGAGCGCCACGGCGCGCTCGAACGGCGTCTCGCCCCGCGCGTCCATGATGCCGCCCACGTTGTCGGCGCCGGTGCGCACGAGGGTCTCGACCGCGATGCGCGTGTAGTCGACCGGCAGCATCGAGTGGGAGTCGACCCGCACGACGACCGGGTGGACGGCCGCACGGATGCCGATGTTGAGGCCGGCGGGCGTCGACCCGACCTCGTTCTCGAGCACGTGGACGCGCGCGTCGCGCGCCGCCAGGTCTTCGACGAGCTCGGTCGTCCCGTCGATCGAGGGGCCGAGGGCGATCAGCACCTCGACGGGGCCGTCGTACTCCTGCGCGAGGATCGATTCGACCGCTGCCCGCACGTGCGACGCGTCGTTCAACACGGGCATGACATACGAGACGCCGATCGGCGGCGACAGGTCCGCCGGATGGGGCTGGTCGGGCATGGTCCTCACTCGTGCACTGGGTCGATCGAGCCTAGCAGCAGGGACCCCCGCGAACACGGAGCCGGCGCGGGGTTCCGGCGCCTGATTCCGGCGCACGACGACGGGGGCCGGACCGCTGGTCCGGCCCCCGTCGGAGCGATCGCCCGACGTCGCGGGCCCGGTTCAGCCCTCGAACGTGCCGAGGGTCACGGTCACCGTGTTCGACTCGCCGTCGCGCGTGTAGGTCAGCTCGGCCTCGGCACCGCCGGCCAGGGCGCGCACCTGCGCCGTCAGGTCGGTCTGGTCGGTGATCGGGATGCCGTTCAGCGCCGTCACGACGTCGCCGGACTGCAGGCCCGCGGCCTCCGCGGCACCGCCGGCGCTCACCTCGGCGATGAGCGCACCGACCGTCGAGCTCTCCCCGCTCGCCTGCGCCGAGGTCACCGTGGCGCCGAGCAGGCCGTGCGTGGCCGAGCCGTTCTCGATGATCTCGCCCGCGATGCGCTCGGCGAGGTTCGAGGGCACCGCGAAGCCGACGCCGATGTTGCCGGCCTCGCTCGAGCTGCCGCCGGCGGAGAGGATCGCGACGTTGACGCCGATGAGCTTGCCCTCGCCGTCGAGCAGCGCGCCGCCCGAGTTGCCGGGGTTGATCGCGGCATCCGTCTGGATCACCGGGATCGAGATGAGGCCGCCTCCGCCCGAGGAGCCCGAGCCGCCGCCCTGCTCGCCGTCGAAGTTCCAGAAGTCGAACGGGCTGTCGCCCGATCCGCCCTGGTCGCCGTCGCCGCTGTCGGGCGTGGTCTCGGGCGCGGCCGAGGACTCGACGTCGATGCTGCGGTTCAGCGCGCTGACGATGCCGTTCGTGACGGTGCCCGAGAGGCCGAGCGGCGCGCCGATCGCGATCGCCGTGTCGCCGACGTTGAGTTCGCTCGAGTCGGCGAACTCGATCGGGGTGAGACCCGAGGCATCCGCCAGCTTGATCACGGCGAGGTCGCTCAGGGGGTCCGTGCCGATGAGCTCGGCCGAGTACAGGGTGCCGTCGTCGGCCTTGACCTGGATCGACGGGTCGCCGGTCGCGCCGTCGAGCGTGACGACGTGCGTGTTCGTGAGCACGTACCCGTCCTCGGAGAGGATGATTCCGGAGCCCGTGCCGCCGGACTGGCCGCCGCTCACCTCGATCGTGACGACGCTCGGGCTCGCGGCCGCGGCGACGGCCGCGACCTGGTTCACCGAACCGTCGTCGTTGACGACGATGCGCTGCGTGCCCGACGAGGTCTGCTCGACGGCGCTGTCGCCGTCGTTCGTCATGAGCGCGGTGATGCCGGCGCCCGAGGCGCCGCCGATGAGCGCCGCGGCGACGATCGCCGCGGCCACGCCGAAGCCGACGCGGCGCTGCTTGGGCGCGGGAGCGGGCTCAGCGGTCGGGGCGCCGCCGAAGGCGGGCGGGACCGTTCCCGAGCCGCCGGCCGCCGGGGTGCCCGGCGCCGCGGTCGGCGACGATCCGGCGATCGGCGTGGTCGGCTGCGCCTGGCCCGCGGTCGGCGCGGCGGCCGGCTCGTGGCGGTACTGGCCGGCGATGTAGGGCTGCGGGGCCTGGCCCGGCGTGTAGACCGTGCCGGTCTGACGCGGGGCGGGCTCGGTGGTCGGCGCGGCTGGCGCCGCAGCGGCGGCGGGAGCCGCGGGAGCGGGAGTCGCTGCGGGGGCAGGCGCGGGCGCCTCGGTCGTCGGCGCGGCAGCCGACTCGGCGGCAGCCTGCGGTGCGGGCGCCGGAGCGGCCGCGGGAGTCGCGGGCGCGGGTTCGACGGGCGACTCGGCGCGGGGCGTCTCGACCTGGGCGGTGGACTCCACGGCGTCCGCACCCTGTGCCGTCGGCGTGGGGTGGTCCTCCGGGGTCTGCTCGATCCCGCCGGTGTTGGTCTCGGTCATCTTCGCTCCTTCCAAGCGGATGCCAGCATCCCGCTCCAAGCTGTGCGGCGGGTCGGCGGTCCCTATGTCGAAGCTATGCCGCCACCGTGAACCGCCCGGGCGCCGCAGTCAGCGTAGTCGCCGGAGCGTGGCATACGGTGTGAGCGTGGATGCCAAGCCCTCACGACCGCTCGCACCGTGGCAGCGGACCGCGGCCGGAGCGGGCCTGCTCGCCCCGGACGGCGGCGTCGCCCCGACCGTGTTCGCCGAGATGAGCGCGCTCGCCGTCTCGACCGGTGCGATCAACCTCGGGCAGGGCTTCCCCGACGAGGACGGCCCGCGCGAGGTGCTCGACGCGGCCCGCGAGGCGATCGCGACGGGCGTGAACCAGTACCCGCCCGGGCCCGGCATGCCCGTGCTGCGCGAGTCGATCGCGCGGCACCAGCACCGGTGGTACGGCCTCTCGGTCGATCCCGCACGCGAGGTGCTCGTCACCGCGGGCGCCACCGAGGCACTCGCCGCCACGCTCCTGGCGTTCGTCGACGACGGCGACGAGGTCGTCACGTTCGAGCCGTCGTACGACGCCTACGGCGCGGTCATCGCGCGTGCCGGGGGCATCCATCGCGCCGTGCCGCTGCGGTTCCCCGATTGGCGGCCCGACCACGACGAGCTCCGCGCCGCCGTGACCGACCGCACGCGCGTGATCCTCGTGAACTCCCCGCACAACCCGACGGGCGTGCTCCTCGACGAGGCGACGCTCGACCTGGTCGTCGAACTCGCGCACCGGCATGACGCGCTCATCGTCACCGACGAGGTCTACGAGCACCTCGTCTTCGACGCGCAGCACGTCCCGATCGCGACGCGACCCGGCGGGTGGGACCGCACGATCTCGATCTCGTCGGGCGGCAAGACCTTCAACACGACCGGGTGGAAGATCGGATGGATCACCGCACCCGCGCACCTCGTGACGGCCGTCCTCGCGGTCAAGCAGTACCTCACGTTCGTCAACGGCGCACCGTTCCAGCCCGCGATCGCCGCCGGGCTCGACCTCCCCGACCGGTTCTTCGCGGATGCCGCGGCCGAGCTCGCCGCGCGCCGCGACCTGCTCGTCGCTGGGCTCACGAGCGCCGGCTTCGCGCCCTCGGTCCCGGCGTCGGGCTACTTCGTGGTGGCGGATGCCGCGCCGCTCGGCGCGCACGACGGCGACGCGTTCTGCCGCGAACTCCCCCACCGCGCCGGGGTGGTCGGCGTTCCGGTGAACGCGTTCGTGCATCCGGAGCGCCGCGACGAGGTGCGCAGCCTCGTGCGGTTCGCCTTCTGCAAGCGCCGCGAGGTGCTCGAGACCGCCGCCGAGCGGCTCGCCGGGCTCAGCGGGGCGTCCGCGACTCCCCCGGCTCCCTGATGGTCACCGCGCGTGGAACCCGGTGCGACCCGGGGCGCGGACGGGGCGCGCACCGCGGTCCGGACCCCGGGTCGTCACCTCAGGTCATCTCCGCTGCCCAGCGCGCGAGCTGGGTCAACATCGGTTCGGTCACCCTGCGGGCGTAGTTGTACCGGTCGCCGTTGGATCCACCGTGGATGTGCACTCCGGCGATCGCACGATGGTCATCCGCGAACACGCCCGTACCACTCGCCCCGACGCGAGTGCTGATCGGATACCCGATGATGTCGCCACCGTCGCTGACCGTGTCGACCGGCCCGTCGGCACGATACATCTCATCGTCGTCGCCCTCATTCCAGCCGTAGAGCCCGACCAGGTCGACCGGGATCCCCTTGATCGCACCGATCACCGTCGGCGACGGATAGGCGGGTGCGGCGGCCGGACGCTCGAGACGGGCGAGGGCGAAGTCGAGGCTTCCCGATTCTTCCCGCAACGTGCGCCCGACACCGGCGGCCCGCGCAGCTCGCGAAAGCGCGACATCCCGGTAGCCGGGGGGAATCCGCCAATCCGTCACTGCCACGGCCGGATGGCTGGGGCGCCCGCTGCCGTTCCTCGCCTGCTCGAATCGGACCTCGGTCGCATCTCCGCCGTCGTCCTCGTCGTAGAGGTTGTGCGCGCACGTCAGCAGGAAGCGCCCGCCGCCTGTTCCATCGAGCGAGATCACCGTCGCCGTGCCGATCGCCGTCGCATCCGGGAACCGCATGGTCACGAGGCCTACGCAGCAATACGGATACGCATCCGCGTCGCGAACCGGCTCGGGATCGCTTCCGGGAATCGGCGTGAGCGGGGCGGGTTCCCCTGCGCGCGTGGATTCGGCGTGATCAAGCATCGACCAACACCGCCTCGCGACGCGCTTGGATGGCGGCATTCTTGCGTGCCATGATCGCCGCCTTCTCTTTCGCCGCGAGATCCTCGATCTTCGCTTGGATTGCGGCGAGTTTCTCGGAGTAGTACTCGAGTTGTTCATCGAGTTCTCTGACCGCGTCGAAATCGATCATCGGGTCGGCGATGATGTCGGCGAGTTCCTTGAGCTTGTTCCGATAGGCGACCTTCAGATCCTCATACGCCATCAGATCATTGAATTTCGAGATGTCTCCGGCCTGCTTGATCGAGAAGTAGATCCTGAAGACGTAGAAGTACTGCGAGATCACCTGCCTCGTGAAGAACGACTGCGACGTGTACGAGGCCGACCTGATGGACATGAACATGGTCATACCGGGCGCAACCATCTCGACGGCCTTCTTCTCCTTCGCCTGCGTCGTCGACGAGGTCGAGAACACTTGCAGGATCCCCTGGACCGCCTCGAAGGCCTTCCCGAGGACGTAGAGACGGAGGTCCGCCATCTGGGCGACTGACGGGCCGACATCGCTCGCGTTCTTGATCTCGACGCCCTCGGGCGGCTTCGTGCCACCGAACATCGAGGACTGCACCGAACTCAGGATCCGATTGACGTTGTCGAGCGACCACTCCTTCGAGTTCAGCGTGTCGATGAGCACGCCACTGATGTACGGCTTCGCGTCGTCCCATCCGCCCTCTGCGTAGTACTTCTCGATCTCCTGTTCCAGTTCTCCCTCCGTCTTCTTCAGTTGCTCCTCGAGGGCCTTGCTCTTCTCGGCGAGCCATTCTTCGAACTCTTTGTCCTGCTTCGCCTTGTCCTGAATGCCCTGTGTCGATCCCATGGTGAAACTCCCGCACCGATCCGGCGTGAATTCTATGGCAGCACCGATCGGCCCGGATCACGCCGCTGAACCGATGTCGATGGTGCCAAGCACCCGCTTTGCGGAGTGTTTGCCACACCATCAATACTCGCAATTCGATAGGGCGGCAGTCGGCATTAATGATGACCCGGGGAATTACTCGAAGAATGCAATACCGGAAATGAATTCGGTCGCCTGCGGGGCAGCGCGGCCGCATTGCCGCGCCTTCTGGGCACTGGCCACTGTGGCGGTTCGCTGCGCAGTTTCCGGCGTCGCCCGCGGCGGCGCGGGATCGACGGTCATGGCGCGCCGGCCGACGCGACGGATCATCCCGCCTGCGTCCGCGACTCCCCCGGCTCCCTGACGGTCACCGCGAAACGGCGCAGCGCGAGCGCGGGGTTCCGGCGTCGAACCTCGGCGATGCGATCGGTCGACAGCCAGGCGAGCGCGACATCCGCCTGCTCGCCGACCGTGGCGGCCTCGACGCCCATGGGGTCGACGACCATGCTGTTGCCCGCCCCGATCGGCGGCGCATGGTCGGCGGCCAGCACGTAGGCGGTGTTCTCGATCGCGCGCGCCGTGGTCAGGGTGCGCCAGTGCGCCTCCTTCAGCGGCCCGCGCACCCACTCGGCGGGCATGCAGATCGCGTCGGCACCCGCGTCGACGATGCGACGCGTCACCTCGGGGAACCGCGCGTCGTAGCAGGTCTGCAGGCCGAAGCGGATGCCGCCGACCGCGAACGTCTCGGGTTCGGCGATCTCGCCGGGGGCCACCCACTCGCTCTCGCGCTGGCCGAACGCGTCGTACAGGTGCAGCTTGCGGTACGCGGCGACGACCCCCTCGCCCGGCGCGACCGCGACGACCGTGTTCGACACGCGCCGTTCCTCGCCGCCGGGGCGCTCGATCAGGCCGGCGACGAGGTGCACGTCGAGCCGGTCGGCGAGCGCCGCCAACGCGGTCGTGAACGGCCCGCCGATCGCTTGCGCGGCCTCGGCCCAGTCGGGGCCCGGCTCGGGCGTGAAGTAGCTCGAGTACTCGGGGAAGACCACCAGCCGGGCGCCGCGGGCCGCGGCGAGACCCGCGAGTCGCTCGATCTCGGCGAGGTTGGCATCGGGGTCGTCGCCGGGCGCGAACTGCGCGACCGCGACGGCGAGGGGCGCGGCATCCGTCTGCATGACGCCAGCCTAGGCCGGTGCGCCGCCCTCACACGCGGAGTTCGCGCCCGACGATGACCGTGCGGCGGGCCGGCAACTGCGCGAGGTCCAGTGGGGAGCCCTGGACTCGCTCGAGGCCGATGAAGAGGCGCTGCTGCCAGCCCGGGAGCGTCGAGTCCCTATCGGCGACCGGTGAATCCGACGAGACGACGTAGGTCGCATCCTCGAGTTGCTCCGCCGTGAACGCGGAGTCGGGGCGCGCGGCCGCGATCGCCAGCGCGTCGGCGACCCGCACCCGCCCGTGGTACCCGAAGCCGGCGTCGACGACCGTCACGCCCGGGGCCAGCGGCCGAGTCTCGACCTCGACCCCGAACGGCGAGGTCGTCGTGCGCATCGCGAGCACGATGACGTGCTCGGACAGCACCCGGTAACGTTCGAGGATCGTGGTCAGCGCGACCGGCGCGGTGTCGATGCTCCGGGCCAGGTACACCGTCGTCCCTGGAACGCGCGGTGCGGCGACCAGGTCGTCGACGAGGTCCGCGAGCAGCGGTTCGTCCGCCCGACGGGCGATCGCCAGCCGGCGGGACCCGCGCCACCAGGTCCACATGACGAGGACGAGCAGCACGCCGACGCCGAGCGGCACCCACCCGCCGGTCACGACCTTCGTGAGGTTCGCGGCGAGGAACGCGAGCAGCACGCCCAGGATCGCCATGATCCCGATGACGCGGGGCACGGACAGGCTCCCCCGTGCCCGGAGCAGCAGCAGGAGCAGCGTCGTCGTCGAGCTCAGGGTCACGGTGACCGCGATGCCGTAGGCCGACGCGAGCGCCGACGAGCTCTGGAAGCCCACGACGAGTCCGATGACGGCGACGGCGAGCAGCAGGTTCACCGCGGGCAGGTAGACCTGCCCCCGCGCCGACGTGGAGGTGTGGACCGCGCGGACGCCCGGGATGAGCTCCAACCTCCCCGCCTGGTGGACCGCGCTGAACGCGCCGGAGATGACCGCCTGCGACGCGATGACGGTCGCCACGGTCGCGAGGACGACGACCGGGACGGTCGCCCAGCCCGGCACCAGGAGGAAGAACGAGTTCGGGCCGGCCTCCCCCGCGGCGAGCACGGCCGCCGCCTGTCCGAGGTAGGCCAGCAGCAGGCACGGGAAGACGATCGCGAGCCAGGCGATCGTGACCGGGCGCCGGCCGAAGTGACCCATGTCGGCGAACAGCGCCTCCGCGCCGGTGATCGCGAGCACGACCCCGCCGAGCGCCAGGAAGGCCGACCACGGGTGCTCGGCGACGAGCAGCACGATCCAGTGCGGTGAGAGCGCCACCAGCACGTCCGGCCCGCGGACGATCGCGACGAGCCCCAGCACGGCCAGCAGTCCGAACCACGCCAGCATGATCGGCCCGAAGACCCGGCCGATGCGCGCCGTGCCGAATCGCTGCACGACGAACAGCGCGACGAGGATCGCGACCGTGATCGGGACGACGAGCGCCCCGAGGTCCGAGTCGAACGTCGTGAGCCCCTCGACGGCCGACAGCACCGAGATCGCTGGCGTGATCATGCTGTCGCCGAGGAACATCGCCGCGCCGAGGATCGCCACCCCCGTGGCGATCGTGCGCACGCGGGCCGTCGGGTGGGCCCGGCGGAGTTGGGCGAGCAGGGCCAGCAGGCCGCCCTCGCCGTCGTTGTCGAAGCGCATGAGGACGCCGACGTAGAGTACGGTCACCACGAGCGTGATCGACCAGACGACCATCGACGTGACGCCGTAGACGGTCGCGGAGTGGATGGAGCCCGCCGGCGCGAGCGCGGCGCTCAGTGCGTACAGCGGGCTGGTCCCGATGTCCCCGAACACGACGCCGAGCGCACCGATCGCCGCCAGCCCTGTGGGCGTCGCACGACCGGCACGCGGCGCGGCCGTCACATCCGCTCCTCGACCCCGGAGCGGATGCGCAGCCGGTTCACGGGGTAGCTCGTGCAGCTGCGCCCGATCCGCAGGTACGCCAGCAGCCACAGGATGCCGCCGAACAACATGTTCATGGGCCAGACGACGTTCATCACCGACATCCGCCGCGGTCGACGCCGCACGTCGAGCCGGACCCATCCGGCGCACGCGAACCCGATGACGAGCGACGTCCAGGCGATCGCCGTCACCCAATCCGGGAACACAGCCGCATCGGCGGGCATAGGCCGCACTCTACGGCGCTCGCGGCCGGGCCGCGCCTGCCGCGCCGAGGATCCCGGGGCGTAGTCAAGTCGATCGCGTCCCCGATGGCAAGTGCCTCCCGTCGATCCGCCATGCCTGTTGGACTGGTGTGGTTCACGCGTGGGGCCGAACCCGGTGCCGCGCACGATCGGTCCCTACGCCGTCGGACCAGCGCGACTCCCTCCGGCCCGGGGCCATGACAGATGGGAAACCCGTGCTCAGAGCACCACGACGCTCCGTCGGCGCCCTCGCCGTCGGAGCCCTCGCCGCGAGCTTCCTCGCGGCGACCGCTGCGCCGGCATCGGCCGACGACCACCAGAACCTCCCGGGCGAACCGACCATCACGCTGCCGATCAACGACAGCGCGGCCGGCGGGACGTACGACCAGGCCTTCACGCGCGTGTACGCGGGCGTGACGCCCGACGGCACCCCGGTCTACCTCTACGTGCCCGAGGGGACTCCGCTCGACGGCAGCGCGCCGGTCGGCGTCGACAGCCTCGACCCCGCGTTCGACCACACCGCGCCCGACGACGAGTTCGTGCCGTGCGCCGACGCCGACGTCGCGGACTACACGATCACGCAGTCGCAGATCGACTACATGGGCGACCAGCTCGCGAACCAGATCGTCGCCGTCGACGAGGAGCACTTCGGTCCGATGGATGCCGCCGACCCGGCGGTGCCCGAGAGCGACTCGCTGGTCATGGTCGTCTACAACGTGCAGGACGAGCAGTACTACGACTGCGACGTGACGAGCTACACGGCCGGGTACTTCGCGCCCGACTTCATCGATTCGGCGGGCATGAACACGATCGTCATCGACGCGTACGACTGGGCGAACCGCGTCGGGCCGGATGACTCGGAGTGGCGCGACGACGACCCGGCGAACGACCAGGCCACCCTCTACGAGGGCGTCATCGCGCACGAGCTCGAGCACCTGCTGCACAACTACAGCGACCCGGGCGAGCTGAGCTGGGTCGACGAGGGCCTCGCCGACTTCGCGGTCTTCCTCAACGGCTACGACGTGGGCGGCTCGCACCTGACCTACCACCAGGTGTTCTACGCCGAGACGTCGCTGACCCGCTGGGCGGGCGGCCTCGAGAACTACGGCGCCGCGTACACCTTCTTCCAGTACCTCTGGGAGCAGGCCGGCGGCAACGGCGACGGCACGTTCGATCCCGACCTCGAGTACGACGGCGCGGGCGGCGACCTGCTGATCAAGCTCATCTTCGAGAACCAGGCCGACGGCATGGCGGGCGTCGACGCCGCGATCGCCGAGTTCAACGCGGAGACCGGAAGCGACCTGCGCTCGGCGACCGAGCTCTACGAGGACTGGGCCGTGGCCGTGTACCTCGACGACGAGGACTCGGAGCGCTTCGACATCAAGGCCGTCGACTTCGGCGACCCGGCGTCGACGAGCTGGACGATCGACATCGCCGACGACCAGTTCTGGGACGGCCGCGGGTCGAACCAGGGCGCGCAGCCCGACGCCAAGTGGGACCGCCGCAAGAACGGCCACGCCGACACGGCCCTGCCGTACGGCATCCAGATCGAGCGGTTCCGCAACCCGGGGCCGACGGTCACGGTTGCACTGGACGGCGACGACACCACGCAGATCGCCCCGCACACGGGCGACACGCACTGGTACGGCGGCTACGAGAGCCAGTCCGACAACGTCCTCGACGTCGACGTGGCGGACGGCTCGGCCTCGACCCTCGACTTCTGGAGCTGGAGCTTCATCGAGGAGGGCTGGGACTACGGGTTCGTCGAGGCGCTCGTCGGCGGCGACTGGGTGACGGTACCGCTGACGGATGACTCGGGCGCCGTCGTCACGACGAACGACGACCCGCACGGCAACAACGAGGAGGGCAACGGCCTCACGGGCACCTCGGGCGGCGAGTACTTCGTCGACGACCCCGAGTACGTGCACCTGACGGCCGACCTGCCCGCCGGGACGACGGACGTTCGCTTCCGCTACTCGACGGACGCGGCCTACCTCGACACCGGATGGTTCGTCGACGACGTGATGGTGGACGGCGAGGCGACGACGCTCTCGTCGGCCGACGGCGAGTGGATCGAGACGACCGGGCTCCAGGACGACAACTGGACGCTGCAGGTCGTCGCGAGCTGCGACCTCACGCCCGGTGAGGAGTCGGACTTCGAGATCGTCGACGAGGCGGGCCACCACGTCTACCGTCTCGAGGGCGACGACATCACCATGGCCGGCCTCGACACGTCGTGCGCGAAGGGCAAGAACCGCGACTTCGCGACCCTCGTGTCGAACCTCCCCACGGGTGACCTCGACACGCTCGACGCGGGCTACGAACTCACGGTGACGAACACCGGCAACGGCAAGAAGGGCTGACCACAGCGTCAGGCGGATGGCCCCGGTCCCGAGTGGACCGGGGCCTTCCGTTCCGTCGGACCGCCCAGACCGAAATGGGCAACGACTACTCAGGCCCCCGAAGTGCGCCGTTCGTAGCGTGTCCACCATGAGCACACACCCGCCTGCCACCCGCACGCGCCGCACGAGGATCTCGACCTTCGTCGTCCTCGGCGTCGTCATCCTCGCCGCCGTCCTCGCCCTGGCGCAGTGGCTCGTCACCGGCGACCTCACGGCCGTCTTCGAGGGCATCGAGAACGGCCTCACCGGCCGGCAGTCCCGCCGGTTCTGAGGAGGTCGGCCATGGACCACATCGAGGTCGAGGGAACCAACGGGGAACGCCTCCTGTACGACGGCGCCTCGGTCGCGAAGTTCCGGCACAACGGAATGCAGGAGGCGGCGCGCAACCCCGTGTCGACCTACCGCGAGCTCCGCGTCACCCACCGGCCGGGCAGGCGCGGCAAGCCTGACACGTACGAGGTGCTGCTCGCGATGTCCTCATTCATGTCGCTCACGATCGACGCCTCCCAGAAGCCGCAGCTCGACGCGCTCGCCGCGGCGCTCGAACGCTCGACGGCGTGAGGGCGGCTCGTCGGTTCACGGGCGAGCGCGCGTGCCGGGTCGGACGGGCGTCGCTACCCCTCGAGGTTCCGGCGCCACTCCTGATACGACCCGCTCTCGAGCACCTCGCCGGTCGCGTCATCGACGAAGTCGACCACCACGTCGACCTCGTCGGCCGACGCTCCAGCGAACTGCTGGTACAGCGCTCCCTGGAGGTAGAAGCCGATGACGAGGAGGCTCTCGAGTGGCGAGTAGCGCGCAGCATCGACGGAAACGCTGAACTGGGTCATCGCCTCGTCGAACTCCACGGCGGTGATCGAGTTCGAGTCGTCCGCCACGATGCCGTCGACGACCTCCCGCGCAGAGGATCGCATATCGGCGAGCATCTCGTCGCGCTGCGGCTTGGTCATCGTGTAGGTGACGGTGTCACCGTCGACGACGGCCGTCATGCCGTTCTCGGCGGCGGCGGAGATGATCTCGTCGTCGGTCAACGAGTCGTCCGGGTCGACCAGCGAACGCGCGATCCTCACGTCGACGGTCGCCAGGTCCTCATCGACCTCGATGGCGCCCGGCGTCGCGTCGACGCCGTCCGTGGGCTCGCCGTCGCCGACGACGGCGCAGCCCCCGAGCGCGAACACGGCGCCGACCATCGCCGACACGACCGCGGTACGGACAGGCTTCAGCATGTGATCCCCCCAAGCGACGATGGTTCGGGCACCCCGCCCGTGTCGATCATAGGAGGCTCACAGCCACCGGGACGCGACCCGGAGGAGCCGCGTCCCGATCGCACCGCGGACATGCGAAAGGCCCCGGTCCGACTGGACCGGGGCGTTTCGATTCGACTGCGGATTCGGGAAAACTAGAATGCCCTGCGGTTGCCCGGCCGTTTCGGCGTTCCAGGCTGAGCGGCGGATCATTCCAGCGCGACCCGTCCCGGAAAGCGCCACCGAGCGGCAGCGGTCCCGCAAGACTCAGGGGATGCAAAGGGTTTGCACATTCCACACGCATCCGGTCGTGCCCACTCGCGTGCGCGTCGTGCACTGGGTTGCAGGCGACTTCCCTTCTAGAGCTACCGACGCCGCGGCTCCCTTGATCTGACAACAGGAAAGAAACCGTACGCCGGTTTCGAAGACCCCTAGATCGTCCGGCCCGGACCTGGTTCATCGCTCCGGTCAGTAGGCGATTGCCACTCCTCGAATCGTCGAGCCGATCCGCTTGCGTGAGCGCGCTCGATCGGCGTCCGAAACAGCCTCCAGCCCACCTTCAGAGAGCCGCGCATTGATGCTGATGGCCATGCGGCCCACAGTCTCATGTCGTTATCGCTCGAACCGCGGTACCCTAGCGGCGTTCTCACGTGTTGTCGATCCGATCGGCTTCGCCACGCGGGAAAAGCACTGCCGAAATCTGGAGCGATAGTCGCGGGGGGGGGGTACGCGATGATGCAGGATTCACAAGATAGCGGCATCGGAGACAGCGCTGCGGCTGAACGTCGTCCCCCGGGCAGCGGCGAACCGAATACGGTGTTGGTTGCGCGTCGGCTCCCGCGGTTGGCTGCATTCGTCGTCGATATGCTTCTGCCGGTCGTTGTTGTTGGTCTCCTCGCGATCGCAGGATCATTGGCGACTGGGTTCCCTCTCCTCACCAATCCGGTCGGGATCCTGTTGTTTCTTGTCTTCGTGGTGGTCGGTGCTGCGATCTTGTCGTCCCTGGCATCGTGGCTCAGCGATGGGCAATCCGTTGGCAAGGCGATCTTCGGATTGGAAGTTCGCCGAGCGGGTTCGCGCAAGTGGGATGGCGGCTCGAGAGCACTCCTATGGGCGTTCGGCCGCGCCACGATGGGGTACGCCGTCGTCGATTGCTTCGGCATCGGCGCCCTTGGAGCGGCGACGGGTCGCTACCGTCGAGCAGTCCATGATCTGGTCTTCAGCAGCCAGGTCGTCGCAACGGACCCACACCGATTCGCCGAGGCCTCGACATTTGGCAGGCTCGTCGAGCTTCGCATCAGGGAATTCGAACGACGCCGGCAGGATGGCCTCAAACGATATGAGAAGCGATACGGATACCTGACGACGCTGATCAAATGGATCGACCGGATCATCAAGACGACCGCATCGATCTTCGCGGCTCTCCTCGCATGGATGTTCGGAACTGCATCGGCGGCCTCAGCGGCCGCTGGGGCCGGCGCAGTAGGTGGTGGGTCGACGCTCGCTCCCGCTACGGCTGCTTTGACCCAGGCGACGCTCGCAGTCACGGGCGGCGTGTTGGCCAGTGGCGTGGTAATCGCAACAACATCGGTCGACTCGAGCGGTATACAGGTTTCCGAGGGGCCGCATCGGTTCAGTGAACTCGATTGGGCCGTGGTCGACATCGAGAGGCGGCCAATCGGTCCCGGCGAGGATGCCGAGGATACCGATCCAAGCGAGGACTTCCTGTACGCCGATATCGACGTGTCGTCCGCTTTTCCTCAGGTGTCCTTGGGTGCCGCCTACCAGTGGGTGACGTTGTCGACTCCGGACGGACGAGTGCTTGAGGCAGAGGCTGCATTTGATAGAGGGACCCGCGATCCTCTGGGACTCGAGACGGAGATTCGCTCGGGGCGTACAGAGGAGTGGACGATCGTCTTCACCGTCGACGCACGTGACGACCTCGACGGGGCTTGGTTCGAGGTCTCGCAGCTCGGCTATGAACCAACGGCCCTCGGAGGCCCGAACGTGCTCGATGAAGCGGCGCGGATCCCGATCGCCGTCGTCAATCCGGTGTACGACGGCCCGTTCTCACGCGATGAGGCAACGGTCGAGGTTGTCGATGTGTGGGTGTCGAGGGAGCTTGGCACTATCGATAACGGCCAGCTGATGGATGCCTACGACTACGGCAGCCGTCGCCCGGAGGTGGGTTACGCGCACTTGGTCATCGTGTTCGATGTGAATTGCCGCCTGACCGGGATCAATACCGGAGGCTGCAATGTGAGTGCGGGTCGCGTCGTGGCGGACGGGACCGGGCTCGCGGGCAACCTCACCGGCACGGGACTAGATGGCTACGGATCAACGGTCAGGCACTGGGCAACGTACCCGATACCGCTTGGAGCTTCCGAGGCGGTCATCGAGATCAATGGCGATACTTCGGGGCAAGACGGCACGGCACCTTTCGAGATCGAAGACCTCAGGGCCCTTGACTCGCTCGCGATTGGCGGTTGAAGCAGCACCGCTTCCGTTTGGCGCACGTCCGGACGTTGCGGCGGCTCGGCGGCCGGCCGCCGGCTCTTGGGTCAAACCTGTCGAGCGACTTCCACGCCCTCACCCAAACCCCGCATCCCCTCGCCACAGTCACGCAATGAACGACCGCTTCGATGAACTGACCAACGAGCCCCTGTTGACCTGCTCCCCTCGATATCCGGGCCACCTATAGGGCGGCGACCGACGAACCCGAGTCAGCTTCCCGCTGCCCGAAGCCGGCCCGTCGGCAGACGACCGCTCGGAACCGGACTCGCCTCTCTGGGCGGTACAGTCCCGAGGGCGACCACGACGGACTCGGCGCCAGGACCGACGAAGCCGCATACGAGCCGAACCGTCGTGATGGTCTGGAATGAACCAACCGCAACAGAACTCTTTCCCCCTGGTCACCGCAGTCACCATGCACCACCCCGGCGTCCTCCGCGGGCATGGCACCTGACTCATCGACTACCGCGAGCGACCGGCTTCGACCGGATCCTCGCCTACGTCGATCGCGCCGACAACGGCGGAACGATCGAGACCTTCCACCTGCCCGGCCAGCGCGCCGGCGTCGAGTCTGTTTTCGACAGCAACTGGGACGTGAACCGGATGCCGCCCGGCATGATCACCGCCACGCGCGAACTGCGCGACCTCAACGACGGTTTCGCGGCCGCGCGGGGGCGCACTCACCGTCGCATCACGACGCACGACCCACACCGCGCAGCAGCTCTCGGCGACTCCGATCAGCGATCCGGCCGCGGCCACGCGTTCGCGCACCCGTCGGTCGCTCTGACCGTCGTCGCTGACGATATCCACCGCATGCGCACCTTCTTCACCGCAGACGTACAAGGTGCCGATGACGCCGCCAAGTCGAAGACGCGCGCCCGACGCCGCAAAGATGCCAACGGCTCGCCGCTGCGTCCAAGGCAGCTGGCGACCATCGGGCCACCTCAAGACGACGCCACGCGGGCAAACACAGGAGGCCGGCATCGGATTTCTCCAATACCGGCCTCTTCTGAGCGATATCCGGAGTATCGGAACCTGAGTCTCCGATCGCACCGCGGACATGCGAAAGGCCCCGGTCCGACTGGACCGGGGCCTTCTCGACTTGGTTGCGGGGGCAGGATTTGAACCTACGACCTCTGGGTTATGAGCCCAGCGAGCTACCGAACTGCTCCACCCCGCGGCACAAGAGAAAACACTAGCACGGGTTCCGAGGGCGGTCGAATCGAGGCTGCATCCCGGGCGAGTCCGCGAGGAACGCTCAGTCCGGCCGCGCGGTCGCGAGCCTCGAGGCCACCAGTTCGTAGCCGAGCGGGAGCCACTGGCGGTCGGGCCAGCCGAACATGCCGTCGCCCTTCGGCACCGTGATGGGGAACATCCGCCACGGCAGCTCGTAGTGCTCGGCGAACTCGTCGACCGTGAGCCCGGCGTCGCGCAACGCACCGAAGACCTCGCCGAGCGGATGCATCCACTCCCACGTCCGGGCGTTGACGAGGCGCGCCTCGGGGTCGGCGTAGTCGCTCGGGTCGTCGATGATGTCGGGACCGGTGCTCACGTAGGGGTACGCGAACGCGGGCATGCCGCCCGGTCCGGCATCGCCCTCGAACACGTACGCCGAGGGGTGGCCGTCGGCGAAGAACAGCCGGCCGCCGGGCTTCAGGAACCAGGCGATGATGCGCGCCCACTCCGCGACGTCCGGCAGCCAGCCGATCGTGCCCCAGGTGGTGAACACCAGGTCGAACGACTCCGGCTCGGGCAGCCGATGGCGGGCGTCGTAGACGTTCGCCTCGATGAAGCGGGCGCGATCGGCCACGCCGAGCTCGCCGGCCATGCGGCGCGCCTCCTCGACGGCCGGCCGGGAGAAGTCGATGCCGATCGCGTCGGCGCCGAGGTTCACGAGCGAGAGCGTGTCGGATCCGAAGTGGCACTGCAGGTGCAGCGCCCGCACGCCGTCGAGGCCCTCGGGGTACAGCCGGTCGATGCCGGCCTGCGCGATGGGGTCGAGCACGCTGCCGCCGGCGCGCAGTCGCGTCCGGTCGTAGAACGGCGACGCCACATGCAGCGCGACGCGCTCGTCCCAGTTCGCGCGGTTCTCCTCGAGCCAGTCCCCCGAGCCCAGATCGACGGTCATCAGCCGTTCGACGGTTCCTCGGTCGACGGCGCGTCGGTCGGCGGGGTGTCCGTCGAGCTCGCGCCGTCCTCGGCGAGGACGATGAGCTCCGAGATGATCTCGGCGAGCTCGGCGTCCGCCGCACCGTAGGCCACCCAGTCGCCGTCCTGCAGCGCCTGCTGCTTGTCATCGATCGCCTGCCGCGCACGGTTGAGCAGCGACTGCAACTCGGTGTCGGTCGTCGTGGGCGTCTCGCCCTCGCCGCCCGTCCCGCCCTCGCCGGGCGTGGTCGGTTCGACCTCCTCATCACCCGCGGCCGCGCCGGAGTCGCCGCCGAACAGCACGTTCAGCGCCTCGTCGAGCGTGTCCTGGAAGGCGATCTCGTCGCCGAACGCGACCAGCACCTTCTGCAGCAGCGGATAGCTCGTCTCACCGGTCGACTGCACGTAGACGGGCTGCACGTAGAGCAGGCCCCCTCCGACGGGCACCGTGAGCAGGTTGCCGTTGATCACGTCGGACTGGCCCTGCTTCAGCAGGTTCAGCGACTGCGACACCGTCGGATCGGAGTTGAAGGTGTTCTGCACCTGACCGGGGCCGGGCACGTTGTCGTCCTCCGGCAGCGACAGCAGCCTCAGCTTGCCGTAGCCCTCGGCGCGCTCACCATCGGTCGAGCCCGCATCGGAATCGACCGCGAGGTAGCCGCGCAGCACGTTGCGGCTCGCGCTGCCGCGCGCCTCGGGGATGAACGTCGAGTAGATCGAGTAGGTCGGCGCCTCCTGACCGGGCATCTGCATGGTCAGGTAGTACGGCGGCTGCAGGAACGAGGTCGCCGCGCTCTGCGTCGGGTCGAGCGGCGTCGTCCACGCGTCCTCGCGCGAGTAGAACGTCACCGGGTCGGTCACGTGGTAGCGCCCCAGGACCGCGCGCTGCATCTTGAACAGGTCGGCCGGGTAGCGCACGTGGGCCATGAGCTCGCCGGACATCGCGCTCATCGGCTCGATCGCGCTGGGGAAGACCTTCTGCCACGTCTGCAGGATCGGGTCGTCGGTGTCCCACGCGTACAGGGTCACGCTGCCGTCGTACGCGTCGACGGTGGCCTTCACCGAGTTGCGGATGTAGTTGACCTCATCGAACGCGAGCGGCTGCTGCACCGACTCGCTGTCGGAGATCGCCTCGCTGTAGCTGACCTTGTTCGAGTACGGGTACTGGTCGGAGAGCGTGTAGCCGTCCACGATCCAGACGAGGCGGCCGTCGACGACCGACGGGTACGTGTCGCTGTCGAGCGTGAGGAAGGGCGCGACCTTCTGCACGCGCTCGATCGGGTTCCGGTCGTACAGGATCTGGGACTCGTTCGAGACCTGGTCGGAGAGGAAGATCTGCTCGGACTGGAACTTCAGCGCGTAGACGAGCTTCGTGAAGACGTTGTCGAGCAGGGGCCCGCCGTCGCCGGTGAAGGTCGTCTGCTGCGGTTCGCCCTCGCCGCCGGCCGGGTAGTCCAGCTCGATCGGCGACGCGCCCTCGGGTGCGCCCACGATCGAGTACTCGGGCGAGTTCTCGCCGAAGTACACGCGCGGCTCGAACTCGGGCAGCGTGCCGTTCGAGGGGATGCCCGACTCGAGGAACACCGGCTGGCCGTCGCTCTGGCGCTGGTTGCCGGCCGCGGCGACGAGGCCGTAGCCGTGGGTGTAGACGAGGTGCGAGTTGAACCACGTCTGCGCGTCGTTCAGTCCCTCGAGGTTGAGGTCGCGGATCGCGACGACCGTGTCCTGCGACTGCCCGTCGATCTCGTAGCGGTCCACGTCGAGCATCTCGGGGAACTGGTAGTACTGGCGGAACTGCTCGAGCTGGCGGAACGCCGGGCTGATGACGGCCGGGTCCATGAGCCGGATGCTCGCGGTCGTCGCCGCGTCGGAGCGGAGGGCGCCGGGCTCGGCATCCGTCTCGGCCTCGTACGGGATCTCCTCGATGTCGGCCACGCCGAACGCGTCGCGCGTCTCGTCGATGTTGCGTTCGATGTAGGGGGCCTCGAGCGCCCGCGCGCTCGGGTCGACCTGGAAGCGCTGCACGACCCACGGGTAGAGCGAGCCGATGAGCAGGCTCGACACGATGAGCAGCACCGCGCCGACGAGCGGCAGGCGCCACCGGCCGAGGATCGCGGTGATGAAGAACAGCACGGCGACCACCGCGGCGATGACCGAGAGGATCTGGCGGCCGGGGATCGTCGCGAACACGTCCGTGTAGGAGGCGCCCGTGATGAGCGAGCCGGTCTCGGTGACCGTCGCGTACTGGTCGAACCAGATGCTCACCGCCTGCAGCAGCAGGTAGAGGCCGGCGGTGACGGCGATCTGGATGCGCGCAGCCTTCGAGATGACGACCTCGCGGCCGCTCACGCGGATCGCACCGTAGAGGTAGTTCGTCGCGATGACGAGCAGGCCGGAGAGCAGGACGACGGCCGACGCGAAGCCGACGATCGAGCGGTAGAACGGCAGCTCGAAGACGTAGAACCCGATGTCGAACCCGAACTGCGGGTCGACCGTGCCGAACGGGGTGCGGTTCAGCCAGGCGAGCACCGAGTCCCAGCGGCTCGCCGTCGACACGCCCGCGAAGATGCCGAGCACGGCCGGGATGCCGTACATCGCGAGGCGCCGGAGCGGCTCGAAGATCTCCTGATAACGATCCAGTTGCGAATTGAGCTTCGCGTACACCGGACGGGTCCGATAGGCGATCTGGATGGAGAGCCACACGGGCAGCGCCATGGCGACGAACCCGATGAGGAACAGCACGATCCGGGTGATCCACTCGGTCGTCAGCACCTCGAGGAACCCCAGCTGGTCGTACCAGCGGATATCCGCGTAGATACCGGCGAACACGAAGAACGCGATGACGAGGGCACCGACGATGCCGATCGTGATCGCGATCGGCGCGCGGCGGCGCGTCGTCCTCGGTTCCTGCGACTGTGCTGTGGACACTCTCGGCCTCATTCGGGTCGGGACGGGATCGGATTCCCATCCTACGGTCGGCTTTCTTGGAAAGGGCTGGCGGGGAGGGCCGCACGGCTCCGCTCGGGGCGAACGCGGGTCGCGGCATCCGTCACCGACGACCGGGGCGGAAGCCGCAGGCGATCAGTCAGCCGACGACGGCGTCGCAGCTCCGGAAGGCGGACGTGTCGCCCCCGTCGCCGATCGTCTCGACGACGTCCCGCGCCTCATCGAGCGTGCCGACCGCGAACACCTCGAGCCCGTCCGGCACGTTGCCGACGACCTCGTCGCAGTTCGACTCGGGCGCGAGGAACCAGGCGGCGTCGGCGTCGAGCGCGCCCCAGAGCTTCTGGCGGATCCCGCCGATGGGGCCGACGGTGCCGTCGGAGTCGATGGTCCCGGTCCCTGCGACGTTCTCACCGCCGGTCATCGCCCCGGGCGTCAGCGTGTCGACGATGCCGAGGGCGAACATCAGGCCCGCGCTCGGACCGCCGACGTCGTTCAGCTGGATCTCGACGTCGATGGGGAACTCGTACCGCATGCGGACGCCCACCCCGAGGACCGCGTTGCCGCCGTTCGCCGCGGGCGTCGCCTCGACCGTGAGCTCCTCGCCGTCGCGGACGATCCCGATCGCCGCGGGCGATTCGGTGCCGTGCTCGCCGAGCGCCGCACGCAGCTCGTCGACCGAGTGCACCTCGGTGCCGTCGACCGAGCGGATGACGTCGCCCTCCTCGATCACGCCGTCGGCGGGCGTCCCCTCGCCGACCCCCTGCACCACGACGTCGCGCGGGAAGTCGTAGCCCAGTTCCACGAGCGCGGCGGCGATCGCGTCCTGCTGGGAGTCGACCATCTGCGCCTCGTTGGCCGCGTCGCGGTCCTCGCTGCTGATGCCGGGCGGATAGATCACCTCCACCGGCAGGACGGCGCGGCGCGGGTCGACCCAGGCCGCGGCGACGTCGAGCCAGCCCGGGGTCACGCCGGGACGGCCGAGGACCGACACGGTGAGGAGGTCGAGCGACCCCTCGGACGGGAAGGTCTCCTCGCCGGGGACCGCGATGAGCGGGACCTCCTCGTCGTCGACCTCGGTCGTACCGAGCGTGTCGTAGACCGGCCCGGCCTGCTGGATGACGTACGGACTGGGCAGCAGGGCGAGCCCGAGGCCGATGACGGCGGCGATCGCGATGGCGGTCCAGCCGATCCGCTCGCGACGCGAGCGTCGTGCGCCCTGGACGCGCGCTGGCGTCGCAGCGGGCGCCGATCGGTCGTCGCCGGGGCCGCCGAAGAGCGTCATCCGCCGTGGTCCTTCCCGAGCGCCCGCGGGGGAACCGGCGCTGTTCGCGACGGGCGGACACCCGAGGGGTCAGCCTAGGCCATTTCCCGGCGAGGACGCAGATGAGCGGCGGTAGCGTGGATCGCGAAGCGAGGGAGGTGGCCCGAGTGGCCGAACGCGACCAGGAGCCCGACCGCGACCCCGAGGACGAGTTCCGCGACATGCTGCGCGAACTGCTGTCCGGTTCGGGCGGCATCGACCCGTCGAAGCTCGCCGGCGCAGCCGGGCTGCCGAACGATCCCGCGAGCCTCGCGGCGCTCTTCAGCCAGCTCCAGCAGGCGATGCAGCGCTCCGAGGAGGAGGGCATCGACTGGTCGCTCGCGCTCCGCCAGGCCGAGCAGCGCGCTTCGACCGGCCAGCGGCAGATCGCCGCCGCCGAGACGGAGCGACTCGACCGTGCCTTCGACCTCGCCGCCCTGTGGCTCGACGAGGCCGTCGAGGTCTCCGCGCTGCCCGGCACGCCGGAGCTCCTCACCCGGCGCTCGTGGGCCGCCGCGACCATGCCGATCTGGAGCCAGCTCGCCGAGCCGGTCGCGCTCAGCATCGCCGATTCGCTCACCCGCGTGATGAGCGAGCAGGCGCCGGAGGAGCTGCGCTCGATGGTCCAGGGGGCGAGCCGGATGATGCGCGGCATCGGCGGCGCGATGTTCGCGATGCAGCTCGGCCAGGTCGTCGGGCAGCTCTCGACCGAGGTCGTCTCCGGCGGCGACGTCGGGCTCCCGCTCCTGGAGGACGGCCGGGCGGCCCTCCTGCCCGAGAACGTCGTCGAGTTCGGCGAGGGCCTCGACATCCCGACCGACCAGGTCGAGCTCTACCTCGCAGTGCGCGAGCTCGCGCACGCCCGTCTGTTCCGCCACGCACGGTGGCTCCGCCTGCACCTCATCACCGCGATCACCGCGTTCGCACGCGGCATCGACGTCGACGTCGAGCGTCTCGAGCAGCTCGCCGAGGGCTTCGACCCCTCGAACACCGACGAGTTGCGCGACGCGGTCGCGAACGGTGCGCTGCTGCGCCCGAAGAGCCCCGAGCAGGAGGCGGCGCTCGGCCGCCTCGAGACGATGCTCGCGCTCGTCGAGGGCTGGGTCGACGTCGTGACCGCGGATGCCACGTCCCGCCTGCCGAAGTCCGACGCCGTCGCCGAGACGATCCGCCGTCGGCGGGCGACCGGCGGACCGGCCGAGTCCGCCCTCGCGACGCTCGTCGGACTTGAGCTGCGCCCCCGACGCCTCCGCGACGCCGCGGCCATGTGGCGGGCGGTCACCGACGCGGTCGGCATCGCCGGGCGCGACGCCCTGTGGGCGCATCCCGACCTCCTGCCGACCGCCGCCGACCTCGACGACCCGGCGCCGCTCGCGGCGCGCCTCGCGTCCGGCGGAGAGGCGGGCGGAGCGGCCGACGCGGAGTTCGACGAGGCCCTCGAGGCGCTGCTGCGCGGCGAGTTCCCGCCGGCGGATGCCGCGGACGGGGACGACGGCCCGGGCGATGCCGCGGGCGACTCACCGGAGGGTGGCCCGCGCGTGTCCTGACGGGCCGGTTCACGTCTCGACGCCCCTCGGCCCGCGGAGCGCCCGCGCCTGTGGACGCTCGGCGACGCCCCGTCGAGCCCTGCGGCATGCTTCCCGCATGACGCCCCGACTCGACCCGGCACTCCCCCTGGTGTGGCGCTCGCCGAACACGCTGCAGCTCGGCGGCGTCCGCCCGGTCGCGATGCTCGACGACCCCGCCGCGCTCGAGACCGGCGTGCTCCGCGCCCTCGCGGCCGGGGCCTCGCGAGCGACGCTGCACACCATCGGCGCCGCGCTCGACGGCGATCCCGAGCAGGTCGACGCCGTGCTCGGCCGACTCGCCCCGGCGTTCCTCGACGACGCCCATCGCGCGGTCTCCGGCGTCGTCGCCCTCGCCGGGCCGGCGGGGTCCGTCGACGACCTCGGCACCGCGCTCATCCGGCTCGGGCATCGCCCGGTGCCCGCCGCCGAGGCCGACCCGGCGACCACGGATGCGGCCGTGCTCCTCGCCGACCGGGTGGTCCCACCCGCGGCCCACCTGCCGTGGCTCTCGGCCGACGTCCCGCACCTCGCCGTCGTGTTCGACGAGCGCGGCGCCGAGGTCGGCCCGTTCGTCCGACCCGGTGCCGGGCCGTGCCTGCGCTGCATCCACCTCGCGCGACGGGATGCGGATGCCGCGTGGCCGGCGATCTCGGCCCAGCTCGCCGTCGCGCCGGCGCCTCCGCACCGGGGACGCGCGCGGCACGAGGCCCTCGCCCTCGCGGCATCCGTCGTCGACGACCTGCTGCGCGCCGGGCGCTCGGCGCTCGACTCGGCGTCGGTGGTCGTCAGCGACGCGCCCGCGCCGGAGCGCCCGCGGTCGACGCCGTTCGGGATGCACCCGGAGTGCGGATGTCGAGCTCCCGGAGGAAGCGCGACGGCTCCCGTTCCGCTCGCCGTCCACCCGACCATCGCGAGAAGCTCAACGACAGCCGTCGCCGTGCCCGCGTGATGCCGACGTAGAGCAGTCGGCGCTCCTCGTCGATCGCATCGAAGCCGGTCGCGTAGGCGATCGGCAGCATGCCCTCGGCGAGGCCGGGCAGGTGGACCTCGTCCCACTCGAGGCCCTTCGCCGAGTGCAGGGTCGCGATCGTGACGGCCGCGACCGCCGGTTCGTGGTGGGTCTCGGCGCGCGTGCGGAGGTCGTCGGCGAACGTGCGGAAGGTCGTGCCCGCGGGCTGGTCGTCGACGAGCCGCGCGATCGCGTTGAGCGACTCCCACCGGTCGCGCACGGCGCCGGGGCCGGCGGGCGGGTCGACGGTCCAGCCGAGCGAGCGCAGCACGTCGCTCACCGACTTGAACAGGGGTTCGTCGGCGATCGCGAGCGCCGCGGCCCGGATCGCGTGCACCGCCTCGCGCACCTCGGGGCGGTCGAAGAAGCGCTGTGCTCCTCGCACCCGCACGGAGACGCCCACGTCGCCGAGCGCCTGCTCGAACAGTGCGGACTGCGAGTTCACGCGCAGCAGCACCGCGATCGCCTCCGACGCGACGCCGGCGTCGATGCTCTGCCGCACGCGGGTGGCGACCCCACGGGCCTCGGCGAGCTCGTCGGGGTACTCGACGACGTCGGGTACCGGGCCGTGGGCGACCCGGTCCGCGGCGCGTGCGAGTTCGGGTCCCGACTCGGAGGGGTCATGGCCGGATGCCGCCGGGTCTCCCGCGTCCGGCGCGGCCGACGCGAGGCGCAGCGCACCGGGCCGGCCGCGCATCAGCCGGTTGGCGACGTCGACGATCTCGGGCGTCGAACGGTAGTTGCGCTCGAGCCGCACGATCGTGGCATCCGGGTGGTGGCGCTCGAAGCCGAGCAGGAACTCGGCGCTCGCGCCCGCGAACGAGTAGATGGTCTGGCTCGCGTCGCCGACCACGCACACGTCGCGCCGCCCACCGAGCCACAGCCCCAGCAGGTGCTGTTGCGCGGGCGAGACGTCCTGGTACTCGTCGACCACGAAGTGCCGGTAGGCCTCGCGCACCTGCAGCGCGACGGTCGGCTCCGACTCGATCATGCCGGCGGTGGCGAGCAGCACGTCCTCGAAGTCCATCGCACGCCGCTCGTCCTTGAGCTCCTCGTACGCCTCCACGAGCGCGACCGTCTGCTCCGCCGTGAGCGTGCCCGGCGCGCCCCGCGAGGCGAGCCTGACGCGGTAGTCGTCCATGCCGACGAGTCCGACCTTCCGCCACTCGATCTCGGCGGCGACGTCGCGCAGCGTCGCGGTGTCGACCTTGACCCCGCATCGCTCGGCTGCGAGTCCGAGCAGTCGCCCCTTGAACTCGAGCACGCGCGGCGCGGGACCGCCGACGACGATCGGCCAGAAGTGGTTGAGCTGTGCGAGCGCGGCCGCGTGGAAGGTGCGCGCGGCGACCGCGCCCGCACCGAGGGCGCGGAGCCTCGTGCGCAGCTCGGCCGCCGCCCGCGACGTGAACGTCAGCGCCATGACGCGCGCCGGATCGTACGAGCCTGATGCCACGCCGTACGCGATGCGGTGCGTGATCGCGCGAGTCTTGCCCGTTCCGGCACCCGCCAGCACGCAGACCGGCCCGATGAGCGCCTCGGCGACGACACGCTGCTCGTCGTCGAGCGCGGTGAGGAGCGGGTCTCCCGTCATGATGTCGACCACGGCATGGACGAGGCGAGGGGCCCGCCGTACCACTCCTCGAGCATCCATCGCGCGATCGAGGTCTCGCCCGGCAGCGCGACACGGCCGAGCGCGTCGCGAAGCGCGTCGCGGTCGAACCAGCGCAGCTCCAGGATCTCCTCCCCGTCGGGCACGACCGTGGTCGCCGCACCCCGCGCGACACGCGCCCGGAACGCGCACATCAGGCTCGCCGGGAACGGCCACGGCTGCGACCCGAGGTACTCGACGCGGTCGACCGCGAGGCCGGCCTCCTCGCCGATCTCCCGCACGACCGCCGCCTCGAGCGACTCGCCGGGCTCGACGAAGCCCGCGAGCACCGAGAACCGGTCCTGTTCCCACATCGCGTTCGAACCGAGGAGCACCCGGTCCTCGTCGTCGGTGACGAGCACGATCACGGCCGGATCGGTGCGCGGGAACCGTAGGCGATCCTCCGCCAGGCACCGTCGCGCCCATCCCGATTGGACGACCTCCGTCGGGCTGCCGCAGCCGGGGCAGAACGCGTGCGTCGCGTGCCAGTTCGCGAGCGCCACCGCCTCGATCGCGAGGCCCGCATCACGGTCGTCGAGCGCGGTCGCGACGCCGCGGAGCCCGACCCAGCGCGTGTCGTCGGCGATCGCGGCCGCGGCGTCGGCACCGTAGGTCCATGCCTCGATCGGGCTTCCGGCGGGCAGCGCGCGCCCCGCGGCATCCGTTCCGGCATCGAGCGTGCGCCCGAGGTAGCAGCGCACGTCGGAAGCAGGCAGGGTCGACGGATGCCGCAGCTCGAGCCCCGGCGCATCGGCGTCGGATGACGGCTCGACGACCAGCACGCGACCGGCGTGCACCGCGAGCACCCGGGCGTCAGGGTCGGCGTCGAACGCAGCAGCGCGACCCGACGCGGCGCGCGACACGCCGTCGCGATCGAGGTGCTCGCGCGCGAGGGGCGGGGCGGTGACGGGGCGTGCGACGTCGGCGGGATTCGGCGCGTCGGGGTGGAGCACTGGTGCACCTCTCGTCGGAGCCGGAGTCGTCGGGAACGCGTGGCGGTCGCCGGGCAGGCCGGATGACCTGCTTAGGCTGTGTGCCATGGCCAGACCCCCACTCACTCTAGCCGCGTTGGCCACGGCCGCGGTGGCCGGACTCGAGGTGCGGGCGGCCCGGGCGCACTCCCGCGGAGCGGGCGGCGCGTTCGATGCCGTCGAGCTCCACTCCACCGACGGACGGCACCTGCTGATCCGCGCCCCGCGGTCGCAGACGGCCGAATCCGAGCAGTCGTCCGACCTCGTCGCCCTCCGTGCGCTCACGCCCGGCATCCGCTCCCGGCTGCCGTTCGCGGTGCCGCAGTTCGTCGGCCAGGCACCCATCGGGCCCACCCGTGCGGTCGTCACGGAGTTCATCCCCGGCGCCGGCCGCACGGCCGACGAGCTCACGGGCTCACCCGAGCTCGCCGCCGACGTGGGCCGCGCGATCGCTGCCATCCACGCGCTGCCCTCGGGGTTCATCGGCGATGCCGGTCTGCCCCGACGGTCGGCGAGCGAGGCCCGAGAGGTGGCCGTCGCGATCATCGACCGCGCATCCGACACGGGTCGGCTTCCGGCGGCCCTCGTCCGCCGGTGGGAGGAGGCGACCGACGACGATACGCTGTGGCGATTCGCGCCGACGGTGGTCAACGGCCAGCTCGGCGCCGACTCGTTCCTCGTGGACGGCAACAGGGTGACCGGCGTGATCGGCTGGTCCGGACTCGGTCACGACGACCCGGCGCACGACCTTCACTGGGTGCTCACGTCGACCGGGGCGTCGGCGGAGCAGACCCTCGGCGCCTACCTGGAGGGGCGAGCCGGCGGCGCCGACGCGGAGATCGCCCGACGGGCGCTGCTCTACGGCGAGCTCGAGCTCGCGCGCTGGCTGCTGCACGGCGTCGACACGCACGACGACGAGGTGATCGGGGATGCCGTGGGACTTCTCGACGGGCTCGTGGCGAGCGTGCACGACCACTCCTCCGAGTCGCTGACGACCGACACCGGGCCGGTGCTCGCCGTGGCGGACGTCGAACGGATGCTCGACCAGACGCCGCGCGAGGGGTTGCCGCGGGAGTCGGGCGCCACGATGCTGACCGACAGCTACGACGTGTCCGAGCTGCGGCGCCACATCGCCGAGGGCGCCGAGGCGGACCGGGATGAGCGCGACCTCGGCCTGACGGCACCCATCCCGCTCGACCTGAGCGATTGGGGCGACGCGGCGCCCGAGTCCGCGGGATCGGCGACCGAATCGACCGGCGGGAGCGGAACCCGCGACCGCTCGGCGTAGCCGCGACGGACGGGCCGTCGAGCTCCCGGCCGGGCGCCCCGTGGTCGACACCCGGGGTCAGCGCGGGTCAGCGCCCCGAGATCGCGGTGCGCACCTCGTCGGGGACCGCCGACGTCTCGCCGCCCGCGGTCCGCGGGCCACCGGACCTCGCAGCCACCCCGGCCCATGCCCGGCGCAGCGCCGCCTCGTCGTAGAGTTCGTCGGGCCTGAGGACGAGGTCGTCCTCCACGTAGTAGAAGACGGCGTCGATCTCCTCGGGGCGCAGCCCCGACCAGCGCGCGTACGCGAGTCGGTACAGGGCGAGCTGGGTCTGGCGCAGCTCGAGCTCGCGCGCGTCGCGCGGTGCGGCACCCGTCTTCCAGTCGACGACCTGTGCACGGATGCCGCCGCGCCCGAGCTCCGAGCCGGGCTCGACGTCGTACACCGCGTCGAGCTTGCACACGAACACCTGCTCGTCGAGCGGCAGGTGCAGCTCGAGCTCGACCGCGACCGGTCGGCGGTCGCCCCACTCGGATGCGGCGAACGTGACGCGGAGTCGCTCGAGGCGGGCATCGACCGGATCGACGACGAGCTCGTCGGCCGCCTCATCGTCGAACTCGAAGTCGAGCGCGTCGAGATCGGTCGTCGCACCCCCGGTGCCCGTCGCATCGGTGTCGGCGGCCGCACCCGACGGCCGATCGGCGGCACCCCCGGAGCGCTCCTCGACCCAGGCATGGAAGAGCGTGCCGATGCGCGTGGCGCGGTACGGGCGCTGCGGCATCGGCCTGGCGAGCTCGGCCGCGACCGCGTCGGGGTCGTCGACGTAGTCCTTGAACCGCGAGGCGGGCACGCGGGTCGGCACGCGGGCTCCCCCGCGCGACTCCGTGCGTCGGCGGCGCTCCTCCAGCAGCATCCGCAGTTCGTCGGCGAGCACCGGCCCGATCCCGGAGCCGGTCGGCAGCGCGGCCGCCTCGCGCACGGCGTCGGCGGCGCGCACGACGGCCGGACGTCGGGCCCCCAGCGGATCCAGCGGCCAGCTCACGCGCGCCGCGTCCGCCGCCCGGGGGTTCTCCGACTCCGCCGGGGTCGACGGCAGCGCGTCGGGGTGCACCACGCCGGCCACGACGAGCTCGCGCAGGAACGGACTCGGCGACCGCGGGGCGCGCTGCGTGGCCCACCAGGATCCGGAGAGCAGGAGCTCCGAGCGTGCGCGAGTGAGGCCCACGTAGGCGAGCCGACGCTCCTCCTCGGCATGCCGCTCGCGGTTCTCCTCGGCGTACGCCTTCACCGCCTCGTCGAACTCCACCTGGCTCTGCACGCCGCGCCACATCAGCTGCGGGATCTCGTAGGCGTCGCCCCGGAACTCGTCGGGCAGCGCGCCGAACGAGAGCCAGCCACGGTTGCTCCGCGGCTTCGACGGGAGCTCGTCGTCGACCAGGCGCGGGATCGCCACCACGTCCCACTCGAGCCCCTTCGAGCCGTGGATCGAGAGCACCTGCACCGCTCCCGGCTCGGGCTCGTCCTGGCGGGGGCTCAGCCGGTCGCGTTGCTCGGCCTCGTTCAGCCAGCCGAGGAACGCGCCGAGCGTGGGGTGCTCGGCGGAGTCGACGAAGCTCGAGACCAGGTCGTCGAACGACTCGAGGCTCGCCGAGCCGAGTGGTTGGGCCGGGTTCGCGGCGACCTCGATGTCGAGCAGGAGCTCCTGCTGCACCAGCGTGACGAAGTCGACGAGCCCGAGCCCGGCGCGCCGACGCAGGGCCTGCAGTTGGGAGCCGGCCCGGCGCAGGCGGGTGAGGCCCTCCTCGCTGAGCGCGCCGAGCGCGCGATGGTCGTCGGGCGCGGTGAGCACGAAGTCGAGCGCGTCGACGATCGACGGGGACTCGTCGGGCGCGATCGACCCGCGGATGCCCCGGCGCACCTCGTCGGCGAGGCGACGTGTGGAGAGGTCGCGATCGGCGAGCCACTTCCCGAGCGCGCCGAGCGCGGCGAGGTCGGCCGGGCCGATGCGCCAGCGCGCACCGCCGAGGAGTCGGAGCAGCTCGGACCCCGCGGTCGGGTCGTGCACGACGCGCAGCGCGCACACCAGGTCGGCGATCACGGGCTGGTCGAGCAGCCCCGCGACGCCGAGCACGTGCACCGGGACCCCGCGATCGCGGAGCGCCGACGCGAAGAGGTCGACGTGCGCGAATGTGCGGCAGAGCAGCGCACCGGTCCGTCCGCCCGGTCGCATCCGGGCCGCCAGCCAGTCGGCGACGGCCGCCGCCTCGTCGTCGATGGTCTCGGACCATGAGACGTCGAGCCGGCCTGCGCCGGCGAACGGTGACGGCCGCAGCGGCGCCTTGGGGATCCCGCCGTCGAGCGGTGCGATGAGCGCGTTCGCCGCGTCGAGCACGATCACCGGGTTGCGCCAGCTCGTCGAGAGGTCGTAGGCGACCGCGTCGCCCGATTCGGAGAAGTCGCGGCCGAAGCGTGCGAGGTTCGCGGCGCTGGCCCCGCGCCATCCGTAGATCGACTGGTCGGGGTCGCCCACGGCCATGACGGCGTGATCGCGGAACAGCGTCGAGAGCAGTCGCGTCTGCACGACGCTCGTGTCCTGGTACTCGTCGAGGAGCACGGTCGCGTAGCGTTCGCGGTGCTCGGCCGCGACCTCGGGATGCGCGGTGCAGATCTGGAGTGCGAGCGCGACCTGGTCGGAGAACTCCACGACCCCTCGGCGCTGCTTCTCGGCCGCGTAGGCGTCGGCGAGCTCGAGCAGCGGCGGCAGGGCCTCGACCACGCCGAGCGCCGAGACGAAGCTGTCGAACGGGGTCCGCTTGCGGGGCGCCTCGATCGGCAGGTCGTGCATCGCGAGGAACTCGCGCGCGAACGCCAGCACGTCGCGGCTGTCGGTGACGTTCTCGGCGAGCGCGCGGCTGAGCGAGAGCACGGCGCCCGTCACCCGGTCGAGCGACGCGTCGAGCTCGACCAGTCGCGGGTCGGCCGACGCGGACACGATGCCGCGAGCGAGCTGCCACGCGGCCGCCTCGCCGAGGATCGACGCGTCGGGCTCGCGCCCGATCCGCATCGCGTGCTCGCGGTGGATCGCGCCGGCGAAGGCGTTGTAGGTGAAGACCGCGGCCGACTCGAGCGGATCGAGCCGCACGTCGGCGATGCCCTCGGCCACGAGCTGGCCCACGCGCTCGCGCACGCGCTCGGCGAGCTCGCCCGCCGCCTTCCGGGTGAACGTCAGCCCGAGCACCTCTGGCACGTCGACGGCGCCGTTGGCGAGGAGCCAGACCACGCGGTTCGCCATCGTCTCGGTCTTGCCGCTGCCGGCACCGGCGACGACGATGCTCCGGCCGTGCGGGTCGGCCTCGATGACGGCGCGCTGCTCGGGCGTGGGGGCGTGCAGTCCGAGGCGGGCGGCGATCTCGTCGGCGCCGATCCTGGCGGCGCTCACGCGCACACCGCCGGCACGAGGTGGACCCGGTACTGCCAGTCGCCGAACCGCGAGCCGTGCGCGAACTCGACGGGTGAGTCGAACCGTGCTCCGGCCATGACGCGCGCCACCTCCTCGAGCCGGGCGCGGAACAGCGCCTCGGCGTCGTCGTCGAACGGCTGCTGGGCCCGCTCGGTGTACAGCCGACCGCCGACGGGCCTGGCGACGTAGACGAGCTTGGCACCGCCGAGCCGGCCCCCGTTGGGCAGCGCGCCCGCGCGCGCCGCGAGCTGGTACGCCGCGAGCTGCGGATGATCGGCCGTCTTCGCGGCGGTGGGCGGTGTGCGCCCGGTCTTGAGGTCGACGATCACCGTCGTGCCGTCGGGAGACGCCTCGACGCGGTCGATCGTGCCGGTGATGCGCACCCGCCCGCTCACGAGGGTGAACCGCCCCTCGGCGCCGAGCACCACGACCCCGTCGTCCTCGGCGTTCCGCAGGTAGTCGGCGGCGCCCTCGGTCATCTTCCGCGCACCGCGCCGCTCGCGCTCCGCGACCCAGCCCGCTTCGAAGCGCAGGTCGCGCCAGCGGCGCTCGACCGACGCCCACAGGGTCTCGACGTCGATCTCGCCGGCCTGCTGCGCCGCCTCCTCGACGACCGCGTGCACGATCGTGCCGATCGACGCCGCGAGCCCGGAGGGCGGCTGGGCGACGTGGTCGACGAACCAGCCGAGCGGGCTCTCCTCGACGCGGTCGATCTGCGACGGCGACACGGGGACGAGGGCCTCCGGGTCGCCGTCGAGGTCGACGAGCGGCGCGGTGGTCGTGGGTTCGGCCATCCCGTACCACTCGTCGGGATGCGCGCCGGGCACGCCCTGCTCGGCGAGCAGTGCGATCGCCGCCGCGGCCTCCCGGTCGCCCGCGCCCGCGTCACGTCGAAGGGCGCCCACCATGCCGCGCAGGTGGAGCGGACGCCTGCGGCGCGCGGGGAGCCGGGTGGGCGCCAGTCCCATGAGCACGGAGGGCTGCTCGTCGTCGTTCGCCGTGCATGACAACACGACCTGGCGCGCCGCTCGCGACACGGCGAGGGCGAACAGGCGCAGTTCGTCGGCGCGGACCCCGGCGCGGACGGATGCCGCAGTCTCCTCCTCGCGGACCGGATCGCCCGCACGGGCCGCCGCGACCGCGCGCGGGAGCGCCGCGGCGTGCAGCAGGGTGCCCCGTGGCCGGAGGTTCGGCCAGACGCCCTCCTGGAGGCCGGCCACCACCACCACGTCGAACTCGCGGCCGATGAGCGCGGGCGGGGTCGCCAGCACGACGGACTCGGCCCCGCGCTCGGGGGCGAGCGAATCCTCGGGCAGGGCGTTCTGGAGCACCTCGTCGACGAATCGGCGGGCGGGCGCGCCCGGCTCGCGCTCGACGAACCGCCTGGCCGCGGCGAAGAGCGCGACGACGGCGTCGAGCGACCGGTTCGCCTCGTCGGCGAGCACGCCCGACCCGGCGGCCTGCGCCGCCCACTCGGCCTCGAGCCCGCTGTCGTGCCAGAGCAGCCAGAGGAGTTCCTCGACCGTCGCTCCGCGGGCGGCCGAGCGCCGCGCCGAATCGAGCAGTCGCGCGAGGCGCGACGCTCTCCGGCCCGACGGGGCGTCGATCGTCGCGAACCCGCCGGGGGCGCCCAGCGCCTCGACGAGCAGTTCGTCGGCGCTCCGCACGCCGCCCGCGGCCAGCTCTTCGTGGCGGAGGGCGAGGCGCAGCCGGCGCAGGCCGACGCGGTCGAGACGGCCGAGCGGACCCGTCAGCAGCGCCGTCGCAGCCTCGGGGTCGAGCGACACCAGGTCGAGGACGACGGCGGCCGCCGCGATGAGCGCGGCGGAGCCCGGAGCCTCGCGCAGCGCTGTGCGGCCGACGCCGCCGGACACCGGGACCTCGGCCGCCGCCAACGCGCGGGCGAGCGCCGACAGCTCGGAACCGGACCGCGCCACGATCGCCATCGACGACCACGGGATGCCGTCGAGCAGGTGGCGCTCGCGCAGCAGTCCCGCGACCTGCGCGCCCTCCGCCCCGGGCGACGACGCCTCGATGCCGAGGACCGCGTCGAGCGGGTCGTCGTCTCGCTCGCCTGCGATCGCGGCGGCACGGTGGAGCCCGCCGAGCGCCGTGCCGACGTGCGCGGTGACCTGCCCGAGCAGCTCGCGGTGCGCCGGTCGGCCCCGGTGCACGAGCGGCAGCTCGATGCGCCGCACCTCGGCGCCCCCGAGCACCCGGCCGAGGGAGCCGAGGAGGTCGGCACGGCCGCCGCGGAACCCGTTGCTCGCGACATCCGGATCGCCTAGGGCGACGACCTCGACGCCGCGCGCGGCGAACGCGCCGAGCAGCGCGGCGGTGGCCTCGGTCGCCTCCTGCGCGTCGTCGACCACGAGCAGTCGCAGACCGGCGAGCCCGCCGAGCGCGCGCTCGTCATCGGGGTCGTGGACGCTGCGCCGCACGATCGACGCCGCGAACGCCCCGAGCTCCGCCGAGTCGAACTGGGTCGGGCGCAGCTGCTCCTTCACCTCGGCGTACTCGGCGAGGAACGCCGCGGCCGCACTCCACTCCGGTCGAGACGCCGCGCCGCCCAGTCGGGCGAGGTCGGCCGGGCCGACGCCCTGCTCGACCGCGCGCATCATCAGGTCGCGGAGCTCGGAACGGAATCCTCGCAGTTCCCGGACGTCGGGCGCGAGCGCCTCGGGCCACTCCGGCCCGTCGCCGTCGATCGCCTGCGCCTCGAGCAGCTCGCCGATCACCTGGTCGTGCTCGGCGCCGGTGAGCAGGGTGACCGAACGCCCGGTGCGCGCGCGCACGAGGTCGTAGGCGACTGCGCTCGCGGTGCGCGCGAGCGCGCCGCGCGTGGTGCGGTCGAGCCGCAGCGCGATGGCGTCGCGCATCGCCGCCGCGGTGCGGCGGGTCGCGGACAGCACGAGCACCTCGGTCGGGTCGAGGCCGAGCTCGACGCGGTGCGCGACGAGCTCGACGGCGAGGCGGGTCTTGCCCGACCCCGGGGCCCCGAAGACCGCCGCGTGGCCGCCCGTCGCGAGCGTGGGCACGAGGTCGACGACGGCGGGCGCGGTGGTCGCTTCGTGCGGCATGCGGCCCACGGTATCCGTGTCCGCCGACAGTGAACGCGACGGGGCGCGACGCCCGCGTGTCGTAGGGTGCTGTCAACGACAGAAAGGCGCACAGTGGACCTTCGTATCGGCATCCAGAACTCCCCCCGCGAGCTCGGCTTCGAGACCTCGCTGACGGCGGCGGAGGTCGAGCAGGCCGTCTCGGCGGCGCTCAGCGGGCAGTCGCCCGTGCTGCGCCTGACCGACGCGAAGGGCGCGGTGTACGTGGTGCCCGCGGCGGCCCTCGCGTACGTCGAGATCGGCACCGAGGAGTCGCGCAAGATCGGCTTCGTCGGCTGATGGAGCTCCTCTTCGTCACCCTCGGCGGTGCGATCCTCGGCCTCGCCGCGCACTTCGTGCTGCCTCGTCGCGAGTTCCGCGGCGTCGTGCTCGTCCCGGCCGTCGGCGCGGGCGTCGCCGCGGTCGTGTGGGTCGCGCTGACCTGGCTCGGCATGCCGTGGGACGGCGGATGGATCTGGGTCGCCTCGCTCGTGGCATCCGCCGCGGCCGCGGCCGGATCCGGCCACCTCCTCGCACGTCGCCGGCAGGAGGACGACGCGCGGACGTTCGCGCACCTCGCCCGCTTCGGCCTCGCCCGCGGCTGAGCGCGCACCCGAGCACGCGCAGCGGAGCGGCCCCGACCTGACCGCGCCGCGGCCGACCGGCCGGACGCCGCTCAGGCCGTGAGCCCGAGTGCGTCCATCCGTCGCGTGTGGGAGGCGATGAGCTCGGTGAAGACCGGCTCCACGTCTGGGCCGTGTTCGCCCGACCCGGCCGCACGCACCGCGGAGCGGGCGATGAGCAGCGTGTCGCCGACGAGGCTCCGCCCCCACAGGGCCAGCCGGTCGTCGAGCGTCGGGTCCGTCGCGATCGCGCGCTCGAGCTCGCGCTCGATCACCTCGGCGGAACGCGACTCGCCGAGGATCGCGCGCACGCGGGTCCGGAGCTCGTGCGGCAGCCCGTCGGCCAGGCGGATGAAGTAGTCGTCGAGCATGCCCGACGTGATGTGGATGCCGAGCAGCAGCTCGTACCAGTCGGCGCCCGAGGTGACCTGGCGGAACCGGTCCGCGGCGGGCGCGAACGGGGCCATGACCTCGGCGGGCTCGGCGTCGAGCCGCCGCAGCTCGGCGATCAGCTCGTGGTGCTTGCGCAGGGCGACGCCCGCCGCCGCGCTCAGCCCCTCCTTCGACGCCAGGTCGGGGGCCGTGGCGACGGCCTTCGCGAGGCTCTCGAAGAACTCCAGCTGGATGTACGCGGCCTGTCCGAGGAACGGGACGGGCTCGGGCGTGAATTCGGTGAAGTCGATGCGGGTGAGGTCGGTCGGCGCAACCCTCGGCCGCAGCCTCGGGGTCTCCGGACGGGGACGGCGCGACATCGACCAATTGACCACGAGCACAGCATATCCGGGGCCTCGCAGCCCGCTCGGATAGGCTTGGACCCGCCGCGGGCGATGGAACCGCGGCCGTGCGCCTGTCGATCGGAACAGGGCGCACCCGTTTTCCGCATCACGGACAGGCAGACACTTGACCACCTTCACCGAACTCGGCATCGCGCCCGACATCGTCGAGGCCCTCGCCGGGAAGGGCATCTCCGATGCCTTCCCCATCCAGGAGCAGACCATCCCCCTCGCCCTCACCGGGCAGGACATCATCGGCCAGGCCAAGACCGGCACCGGCAAGACCTTCGGCTTCGGCCTCCCGCTCATCCAGCGACTCGGCGACGACCCCGAGCCCGGCGTCAAGGCCCTCGTCGTCGTCCCCACGCGCGAACTGTGCGTGCAGGTGACCGAGGACCTCGAGCTCGCGACGTCCAATCGCCCCACGAAGATCGTCTCGATCTACGGCGGCAAGGCGTACGAGGGGCAGATCGAGCAGCTGAAGGCCGGGGCCCAGATCGTCGTCGGCACGCCCGGGCGCCTGCTCGACCTCGCGTCCCAGCGCCTGCTGTCGCTGAAGAACGTCACCGAGATGGTGCTCGACGAGGCCGACAAGATGCTCGACCTCGGCTTCCTCGCCGACATCGAGAAGCTCTTCGCGCAGACCCCGCCGACCCGGCACACCATGCTCTTCTCGGCGACCATGCCCGGCCCGATCGTCGCGCTCGCGCGCCGGTTCATGTCGCGCCCGATCCACATCCGCGCGAACGACCCCGACGAGGGACTCACGCAGGCGAACATCAAGCACCTCATCTACCGGGCGCACTCGCTCGACAAGGACGAGGTCATCTCGCGCATCCTGCAGGCCGACGGCCGCGGCAAGACGGTGATCTTCACGCGCACCAAGCGCGCCGCCGCCAAGCTCGTGGAGGAGCTCAACGACCGCGGCTTCAACGCCGCAGCGGTGCACGGCGACCTGAACCAGGACCAGCGCGAGCGTGCGATGGCCGCGTTCAAGGCCGGCAAGAAGGACGTCCTGATCGCCACGGACGTCGCGGCGCGCGGCATCGACGTCGACGACGTGACGCACGTCATCAACCACACCATCCCCGACGACGAGAAGACGTACCTGCACCGCGCAGGCCGCACCGGCCGCGCGGGCAAGACCGGCATCGCCGTGACCTTCGTCGACTGGGACGACCTGCACAAGTGGGCGCTCATCAACCGCGCGCTCGAGTTCGGCCAGCCCGAGCCCACGGAGACGTACTCGTCGAGCCCGCACCTCTACACCGACCTCGACATCCCCGAGGGCACCAAGGGCCGCCTGAAGCCCGCGGCGCCGGCCGCGGCGCCGTCGCGGTCGAGCACCGCCGGCCGGCGCGAGGGCGACGGGCGGGCGGATGGCTCGGGCGAGCGCAGCTCGCGCTCCCGTCGCCGCACGCGGTCGGGCCGCCCGGTCGGCGAGGGCGCGTCCGCCACGACGACCGGCGCCGAGGCCGGCGAGTCCCAGGAGAAGGAGCCTGGCGCCGGCACGCACGACGGCAAGGGCAAGGAGCACCACGACGGCAACGCCGCCCCGCGCCGTCGCCGCCGTCGCCGCGGCGGCCGTTCGGGCGGCAGCGCCGCCGGCGCGCCGTCGACGGCGCCCACGGCCTGACGCACCGGCCGAACGACACGTCGGAACGGGCCGGATGCCTCGCCACGAGGCATCCGGCCCGTCCTCATGCCAGGGAGCGCCTCGGGCCGGCGGAGGTCAGGGCAGGACGGGCGAGCTCCCGCGTCCCTCGGCGAGGATCCGCGCGACGACCTCTGGCGCGGTCGTGTACTCGCCGAGCCGATTGACCTTGCCGCGACCGTGGTAGTCGCTCGAGCCCGTGATCGCGAGCCCATGGCGGCGCGCGAGCTCGCGCAAGCGCGGCCTCGCGGCATCCGTGTTCTCGGGATGGTCGACCTCGAGGCCGAACAGGCCGGCGTCCGTGAAGCGGCCGAGCCGGCGATCGGGGACCACGTCCTCGGCGCCGCGCGTGCCCGGGTGCGCGAGCACGGGGACGCCGCCCGCGGCCCGGATCAGGCGGATGCCCGTGAGCGGGTCGGGCGCGTAGTGCGGCTGCGCGTACCCCGACCGCCAGTGCAGGATGCCCGCGAAGGCGTCGGAGCGGGTCGACGCATGACCGCGCGCGACGAGCGCGTCGGCGATGTGCGGTCGTCCGATGGTGGCGCCGGCGCTGGTCTGGGCGAGCACGTCGTCCCAGGTGAGGTCGTAGTCGGCGGAGATCCGGCGCACGATCGCCTCGGCGCGCGTGAGGCGGGAGTCGCGGATCCGCGCCATCTCGGCCAGGAGCGGCTCGTCGGCGGGGTCGATGAGGTAGCCGAGCACGTGCACGCTCGTGAACTGCTCGCGCGTCGAGAGCTCGATGCCGGGGATGAGGGCGATGCCGTGGCGGCGCGCGGCCTCGGATGCCTCGGCCCAGCCGGCGGTCGAATCGTGGTCGGTGATCGCGAGCGCGCCGAGGCCGGCAGCGGACGCCGCCGCGACGAGCTCCGCCGGCGCATCCGTGCCGTCGGAGACCGTGGTGTGCGCGTGCAGGTCCGCTGCGACGGCGAACGGGGCGTCGGCCATGCCCTTATCGTAGGCGCGCGGAGTCAGCCGGTTCCCCGCGGACTCCCAGCCGACGCCCTGTGGATGCTCCGCCCTGCGCGTGCGCACTCGCCTACGCTGTGGTGAATGCTTCCCCGCGTCCTCGGCTGGGCCATCGTGCTCGGCACCACGGCACTCGCCGCGGCGCTGCTCTGGCCGCAGGCGTTCGGGCTGCAGAACCAGTGGATCGCCGCGCACGTCGTGGCGCTCCGCGGGGTCGCCGCCCTCGGCGCCGGGCTCCTCGCCGCCGTGCTCGCGATCGCGCTGGCCCTCGGCCCCGGCCGCCGCCTGATCGGAGCCGTGACCGCGATCCTCGTCGTCTTCGCGCTCGGCAACCTCGGCATCCTCGCGGTGCGCGGGTTCGGCGGCGGCGACGCGGTCGCGACCGACGGTGCGGTCACGGTGCTGTCGTGGAACACGCTCGGCGAGGTCCCCGACGCGTCGACGATCGCCGGACTCGCGCTCGAGCAGGAGGCCGACGTGGTCGTCCTGCCCGAGACCACCGCGTCGCTCGGCGAGGAGGTCGCGATCGCGATGCGCGAGGGCGGGCGGCCGATGTGGGTGCACACGCAGTCCTTCGACGAGGTCGCCAAGGCGCGCTCGACGACGATCCTCATCTCCCCCGAGCTCGGCGAGTACGACGTGGTGAACGACCCGTGGCCGGGACCGCCGGGGAACACCAACACGCTGCCGTCGGTCGTCGCCGAGCCGGCGAACGGCGACGGCCCGCGCATCGTCGCCGTGCACGCGGTCGCACCGATCCGCTGGGAGCTCCGCAACTGGCGCAGCGACCTCGACTGGCTGGCCGAGCAGTGCTCGGGCGACGACGTCATCATGGCGGGCGACTTCAACGCCACGGTCGACCACTTCGCGGGTCGCGGCGTCGACGGCGGCGACCTCGGGCGGTGCGCGGATGCCGCGATGGCGGGCGGCGCGGGCGGCATCGGCACCTGGCCGACCAGTCTCCCGGAACTGCTCGGCAGCCCGATCGACCACGTGCTCGCGACGCCCGGCTGGTCGGTCGACGCCTTCCGCGTGCTCGATGCGCTCGACGGCGCGGGCAGCGACCATCGACCGATCGTCGCGACCCTCTCCCGGGCCGCCGGCTGATCCTCCGTCGACGCCGCGGGCTGATCCCCGGGCGGCCCCGGTGGCGACGGGGCGGTGCGAGAATGGAGACCATGACGAACACCGGCGACGCGACCGCGACGGCCCACGAGGCCCCCACCGACGAGACCACCGCTGAGGAGACCGGCCGGAACGCGAACCGTTCGACCACGCCGGAGTCCGAGGGCTTCAAGGCCTTCATCGGCGGAGGCTGGGCCGAGCGCGACGAACGCCTGCCCGAGGCGCGCCCGCAGGCCGTGCACGCGGCCGCCCGCCGCGAGAAGGTCTCCGCAGAGTTCCCCGGCCAGCGGATCGTGATCCCCGCGGGTGACATGAAGCAGCGCGCGAACGACACCGACTACCCGTTCCGCGCGCACTCCGCGTTCGCGCACCTGACCGGCTGGGGCTCCGACTCCGAGCCGGGCGCCGTGCTCGTCCTGGAGCCGACCGGCGACGCCGGCCACGAGGCCACCGTCTACTTCCGCGAGCGCGCCGGCCGCGACAGCGAGGAGTTCTACGCGAACCCGGCGATCGGCGAGTTCTGGATCGGGCCGCGCCCGTCACTCGACCACGTCGCCGCCGACCTGCAGCTGGCCACGCGCGGCATCGCCGACTTCGACGCGGTCGTGAACTCGGTCGACACGGCGACGCTCGTGGTCCGCGAGGCCGACGCCGCGATCACCGAGCGCATCGACCACGCCCGCCTTCGCTTCGCCGCCGAGGAGGCGCTGTCGACGAACGCGTCCGACGCGCCCTTCAGCCTCGAGGTGAACGCCGAGCACGAACCCGATGCCGAGCTCGCGCGGGTGCTCTCCGAACTGCGCCTCGTGAAGGACGGGTTCGAGGTCGCCGAGCTCCGTGCCGCGGTCGACGCGACGGAGCGGGGCTTCACCGAGGTGCTCGCCGAGCTGCCGCGCATCACGAGCGAGGTGCGCGGCGAGCGCGTCATCGAGGGCGTCTTCGCCACGCGGGCCCGCCTCGACGGCAACGACGTCGGCTACGCCTCGATCGCCGCCGCCGGCCCGCACGCGACGATCCTGCACTGGACGCGCAACGACGGCCCGGTGGTCCCCGGCGACCTGGTCCTGCTCGACGCCGGCGTCGAGATGGACAGCTACTACACCGCCGATATCACCCGCACGTTCCCGGTCAACGGCACGTTCTCACCGGTGCAGCGGAAGGTCTACGAGGCCGTGCTCGAGGCGGCGGATGCCGCGTTCCGCATCGTGCGCCCGGGCGCCGTCTTCCGCGAGATCCACGCGGCCGCGATGGAGGTCATCGCGAAGCGGACCGCCGAGTGGGGCTTCCTCCCGGTCCCCGCCGAGGAATCCATGCAGCCCGAGAACCAGTTCCACCGCCGGTACATGGTGCACGGCACGAGCCACCACCTCGGCCTCGACGTGCACGACTGCGCGCAGGCGCGCCGATCGATGTACATGGACGGCGTGCTCGAGGCGGGCATGGTCTTCACGATCGAGCCGGGCCTCTACTTCCAGGCCGACGACCTCTCCGTCCCCGAGGAGTTCCGCGGCATCGGCGTGCGCATCGAGGACGACATCCTCGTGACCGCCGACGGTGCCGAGAACCTCTCGGCGGGCATCCCCCGCACGGCCGACGAGGTCGAGGCCTGGGTGCGCGGCGCGCAGTCCTGAGGCTCCGCCGACCTCGTCTCGCTGAGTGCGGCACGTCGCGCCGAGTGGTATCGATGCCACGGCATCGCTCGGCGCGTTCGGCCTCACTCGGCGACGGCTCGCGCGGTGCGCGCCGCGCGGCGCGCCTTCCACCAGGCCCAGAACCGGTCGAGCATCCGCTTGACCCAGGCCGCGAGGCGGCGCGCCCAGGCGAACTCGGTGCCGAGGATCGCGAGCCCGAGGAAGACGACGAGCCAGCCGGGCCCGGGGAGCGGCACGAGCGCGAGGCCGGCGACCGCGATCACGCCGCCGAGGACGCCCACGCCGGTCCGGTAGGCGAACCGCAGGCGGGGGTGCCGGTCGATCCAGCCGCGGATGCCGCGGAGCCACCGCCGCACCGGGCGGTCGGGCCGCTCGGCGGCGACGATCTCGGCGCGCACGGTGCGCTCGAGCGGCGTCGGACCGGGCTCGGGACGTGGTGCGTCGGGCATGGTGGTCACGCTAGGCGCGCTCGCTGGGAGTCGCCGGTGCGACCGCGGCACGGCCGTCGGCGGAGCCGGCCCGGGGCTGAGCGGACCCGTGCTACTCCTCGCCGCGCTCGCGGGCGGCGCGGCGCGCGGCATCCTGCGCCTCGCCGTAGGTGAGCGGACGCGACGGGTCGATCTCGCGCGTCTCGGGCTCGGGCGCGGCCTCGCCGTGGGTCGGCGCGGCCTCCGCCGGGCCATCCGCCTCGGGCTCGGGCGACGGGGCGGCCGGCGGGCGGGCGACCGTCGTCGCGACCGGGGCGGGCGGCGCTGCGGCATCCGTCACGCCCAGCACCTGACGTGCGCGCACGACGTGCGCGGGCTCCGCGATGATCGCGTAGCGCGTGGCGAGCACCTGCATGACCGACGTGAAGTCGCGCCGGCGGCGGTTGATCGAGTACGAGACGAGGCTGAAGATCATGCCGAAGCCGGCCCCGATGAGGACCGCCGCGCCGAGGATGCCGAGCGAGGTGCCGGACGGCGAGAAGATGAAGAACAGCAGGCCGAGGAACGTGCCGAACCAGGCCCCGGAGAGCGCGCCGGCGGCGGCCGTGCGGCCCCAGCTCAGCGTGCCGGTGATCCGCTCGACGCTCGTCAGGTCGTGCCCGACGATGGAGAGCTCCTTGACCGGGAACTCGGCCTTCGCGAGCTGGTCGACGGCGGCCTGCGCCTCCTGGTAGGTCTCGTAGCTCGCGACCGTCTCGCCCTTCGGCAGGGTCGGGAAGGCGCGGCCGATGCGACCGCCGAACGGTGACTGGGTGCTCACGCTGCCATTCTTCCACGCGGCTCCGTCGCCCGGTCCGAACCCGGGTGCGCGGGGTAAGTTGGGAGGCGTGAGCGCCACGAGAGTCTTCGTCGCCCGACTCGCCGGGTGCGCCGTGTTCGACCCCGCGGGCGACCGCGTCGGGAAGGTGCGCGACGTGCTCGTCGTGTACCGCAAGGACGACCCGCCGCGCGTCGTCGGACTCATCGTCGAGATCCCCGGCAAACGGCGGGTGTTCGTCTCGATCGGGCGCGTCACCTCGATCGGCGGCGGCCAGATCATCACGACCGGGCTCATCAACCTGCGTCGCTTCGAGCAGCGCGGCGGCGAGGTCCGCGTGATCGCCGAGATGCTCGGCCGCAAGGTCGCGTTCAACGACGGCTCCGGCACGGCGAGCATCGAGGACGTCGCGATCGAGGAGCGCGAGCCAGGCGAGTGGGAGGTCGACCAGCTCTTCGTGCGACGCCCGAAGACCAGCGCGTCGCCGTTCGCGAAGGGGCCGTCGGCCTACGTCACGTGGCGCGAGGTGCGCGAGACGACCGAGGCCGGCGAGGCGCAGTCGGCCGAGCAGCTGATCGCCACCTACTCCGAGCTGAAGCCCGCCGACCTCGCCAACACCCTGCTCGACCTGCCGCCGCAGCGTCGGCAGGAGGTCGCGGCCGAGCTGCCGGACGACCGCCTGGCCGACGTGCTGGAGGAGATGCCCGAGATCGACCAGGTCGAGATCCTCGCCAAGCTCGGCGACGACCGCGCGGCCGACGTGCTCGACCACATGTCGCCCGACGACGCCGCCGACCTCATCGCCCAGCTGCCCGAGGAGCGCGGCGAACACCTCCTCGAGCTCATGGAGCCCGAGGAGGCGGAGGACGTCCGCTTCCTGCTCTCCTACGGCCCCGACACCGCGGGCGGACTCATGACGACCGAGCCGATCATCGTGTCGGCCGATGCCACGGTGGCCGAGGGCCTCGCCCTCATCCGCCGCCACGACCTGCCGCCCGCGCTCGGGGCCGCGGTCTGCGTCACGCTCCCCCCGTACGAACCGCCGACGGGCCGCTTCCTCGGCATCGTGCACTTCCAGCGGATGCTGCGCTACCCGCCGCACGAGCGGCTCGGCTCGCTCATCGACCAGGGCCTCGAGCCCGTGAAGGCCGAGACGTCGGCCGCCGAGGTGAGCCGCATCCTCGCGAGCTACGATCTCGTCTCGGTGCCCGTGGTCGACGAGAAGCACCGCCTGGTGGGCGTCGTCACGATCGACGACGTGCTCGACTACCTGCTCCCGGACGACTGGAGGAGTCACCCCGAGGACGAGTCGGAGGTGAGCAGACGCGCGACGGCCCGCGCACAGCTGGCCACCGGCAGCATCCCGATCGCACCCGGAAGGAGGGCAGGAGATGGCACGCGCTGACGCCGCCGACGACCGTCGGTTCGACACCCCGAAGGGCATCCGCCGACCCGCGCCGCCCCTGCGCCGTTCCGGCGATCGGGACCGCTTCGGCCGGTTCACCGAATGGGTCGCACGCAACATGGGCACCCCGTGGTTCCTGCTCGGCCTCACGCTCTTCGTCGCGTTCTGGATCCTGTGGAACACGCTCGCCCCGCCCGCCTGGCGGTTCGACTCGGTCGAACTCGGCTTCATCGCGCTCACGCTCGTGCTCTCGCTGCAGGCCTCGTACGCCGCGCCCCTGATCCTGCTGGCGCAGAACCGCCAGGACGACCGCGACCGGGTCCAGATCGAGCAGGACCGCCAGCGCGCCGAGCGCAACCTCGCCGACACCGAGTACCTCGCCCGCGAGGTCGTGGCGCTCCGGCTCGCCGTGCGCGACCTCGCCTCGAAGGAGTTCATCCGGCAGGAGCTGCGGCAGGCGCTCGAGGAGCTCGACAAGCGCGACGAGGAGGACGCCACGCATGCCCCGTCCTGATGCCGGCGAGGTCGAGCGGGCCGTCCGCGCCGCGCTCGAGGGCGTCATCGACCCGGAGATCCGGCGTCCGATCACCGAACTCGACATGGTCGAGCGGGTGACCGCGACCGACGTCGGCGTCGAGGTCGGCGTGCGCCTGACGATCGTCGGGTGCCCGGCGTCCGACCGCATCGAGCGCGACGTGCGCGACGCGGCCGAGCAGGTCGTGGGCGCGGGCAACGCCGTCGTCGAGCTCGGCGTCATGACGCCCGAGCAGCGGTCCGCGCTCACCGAGCGCCTCCGCGGCGGTCGCGCCGCGCGCGGCAACCCGTTCGGCCCGGGCACGCTGACGCGCGTCGTCGCCGTCACGAGCGGCAAGGGCGGCGTCGGCAAGTCGACGCTGACGGCGAACCTGGCGGTCGCGCTCGCGGCGCGAGGGCTCTCGGTGGGCCTCGTCGACGCCGACGTGCACGGCTTCTCGATCCCGGGACTCCTGGGACTGGTCGACGAGCACGGCACGGCCGCGCGCCCGACGCGCGTCGACGACATGATCCTGCCGCCCGTCGCGTTCGGCGTGAAGGTCATCTCGATCGGCATGTTCGTCGAGCCCACGGAACCCGGCGGCCGCGGATCGTCGGTCGCCGTCGCGTGGCGCGGGCCGATGCTGCACCGCACGCTCCAGCAGTTCCTCACCGACGTGTACTTCGGCGACCTCGACGTGCTGCTCGTCGACCTCCCGCCGGGCACGGGCGACGTCGCGATCTCGCTCGGCCAGTTGCTGCCGAACGCCGAGGTCGTCGTCGTGACGACTCCGCAGCCGGCCGCGGCCGACGTCGCCGAGCGGTCGGGCCTGGTGGCGCGGCAGACCGGGCAGCGCGTGGTCGGCGTGATCGAGAACATGGCGGGCTTCGCGCAGCCCGACGGTTCGCTCCTCGACCTGTTCGGCTCGGGCGGCGGCGACGAGGTCGCGCGCCGTCTCTCCGAGGGCGTGGACGAACCCGTCCCGCTCGTGGCCGCGGTGCCGCTCAGCGTCGCGCTCCGGCGCGGCGGCGACGAGGGTCGCCCCGTGGTCCTCGCCGAGCCCGACGACCCCGCCGCCCGGGCGATCGAGCAGGCGGCGGCCTTCCTCGCCGGGCGGCCGCGTTCGCTCGCCGGCCGTCGGCTCGACGTCTCGGCGCGGTGAGCCGGATGCCGCCTGCCGCCCGCTCCCCCGTGGGACTCGCGCGCGGCATGGCCGCCGGCCTCGCGGTCGGGGCGCTCGCCGTCGCGGCCCTGGCCGCGTGCGCGACGGGCGATGAACCAGGTGCCGGGTCCGACGCCGGCCTGCCCGACGGGCTCGCGGTCGCGGTCCAGCAGGGGCGGCTCGACGTGCCGCAGGGCCGGCTCGTCCTGCACTTCGAGAACGCGGGCGACCCCGTCACGGTCTCGTCGGTCGCCGTCCGCTCCCCCGCCCTCGAACCGGGCATGGACCGCGACGAGCCGTTCACCCTCGACCGGGGCGACGCCATCGACATCCGGCTCGACCTGACCGGCAGCGTGTGCGACGGCGACCCCGCGGCGATCGGCATCGACGTGCGGCTCACGACCGACGACGGCGGCGAGCGCGACGGCACCCTCCAGCCCGAGGACCCGTTCGGCACGATGGCGCGCATCGCCGACGCCGACTGCCTCGCCGAGTCGGTCGCCGGCGTCGCGGCGATCGAACTCCCCGAGCGGCTGCGCACGACGGGCACGGGCGGCGGGCAGCGCGCGTGGATCGACGTGCGGGTCGTGCCCGTGGCGTCCGGCGACGGCACCCTCGTGATCGACGGCGTCTCCGCGACGACGCTCATCGGCAACGAGGAGGGCCAGGACTGGCCCCTGCGCATCGAGGTCGCCGCCGGCGACGAGCCGGTCGACGTGGCGCTCGCCGTCCGGCCCGCGCGTTGCGATGCGCACGCCCTCGCGGACGACAAGCGCGGCACGATCCTGCCGTTCACCCTCGCGACCGGAGACGGACGCGAGGGTCGCCTGGAGATCGCCTCGGATGCCGCCCTCAAGGCCGACCTCTACGCCTACTACGCCGAGCGCTGCGGCCTCTAGCACCGGAGGAACGGCCAGTACGCTGGGCGAATGCGGACACCGGCCCAATGGCTGCGCGGGGTGCGTCACCCCGAAGCGTTCCACGGTCACGGGGTGCGGCGCGGCTTCTTCGAGGGCTGGTACGTCAAGCTCGTCTCGCCCGACCGGACTCATCGCTGGGCGGTCATCCCCGGCGTGTTCCGCGGGATCGGCGGTGCCGACGGGGGCGACCGCGACGAGGCCTTCGTGCAGGTCCTCGACGGGCTCACCGGGCGGTCGTGGTACCACCGGTTCCCGGTCGAGGCGTTCTCCGCATCGGCGCACGGGTTCGACGTCGAGGTCGGCGCGAACCGGTTCGACGCGCGCGGCATCACGCTCGACCTCCCGCAGTTGCGCGGGCGCCTCGAGCACGCCGAGCCGCTCCGGCCGTGGCCGGTGACCCTCCGCGAGCCGGGCATCATGGGCTGGTACGGGCTCGTGCCGTTCATGGAGTGCTTCCACGGCGTCGTCTCGTTCGGCCACGGCCTCCGGGGCGCGCTCGAGGTCGAGGGCGTCCCCGTGTCCTTCGACGGCGGCCGCGGCTACATCGAGAAGGACTGGGGCCGGGCGTTCCCGTCAGGCTACGTCTGGATGGCGAGCAACCACGTCGACCACGACGGCGGCGAGCATCCGGATGCCTCGCTCATCGCGTCCGTCGCGATCATCCCCTGGCTGGGCGGGAGCTTCCGGGGCTCGATCGTGGGCCTCCGGCACGGCGGGCGCCTGCACCGGTGGACGACGTACAACCGCTCGGAGGAGCGACGACTCGAGATCGACGACACCCACGTCCGATGGACGCTCGCCGGACCCGACGGCGTGATCGACCTCGAGGCCGAGCGCGTGCGCGGCGGCCTGCTGCACGCCCCGTTGCGGACCGCGATGCACCAGCGCGTCGAGGAGACGCTCGACGCGCGCATCACCCTCCGCCATGTCGCGCACGACGGGACGACGCTGCTCGAGGGCGTCGCCGAGTGCGCCGGCCTCGAGGTGTTCGGCGACACCGACCGGATGCTCGCGCTCTGACCGGCGGGGTCCGGCGGCGTCACCGCGGCGAGAGTCGGGGCGACTTCAGCCAGCGCAACGGCACCGGTCGCTCGTCCACGCGCTTCGCGCGGTGCGCCATGGCGATGCGACCGTCGCGGTCGACGACGAGCGAGGTGGGCATCGCCGTCGTCTCGCTCGTGCCGCCGAGGAACGGCCTGGTGAACCACGGCCGGCCGCGCGTGTCGTGGGCGCCCACGGCGTCGAGGGTGGCGGCGTCCAGTCCGCACAGGATGGTGATCCGCTCGCCGACCAGTTCCTGCAGCGGAGCCGCCTCGTCGGCGCCGTCGACGGACGCGGCGTAGACCGTCAGGCCCGCCGCCGACAGCTCGTCGTACGCGTCGAGCAGGTCGTGCATCTGCATCCTGCTCGTGGGGCACCACCAGCCGCGGTAGAAGACGAGCAGCGCCGGAGCGGTGGCGACGATCGCGCGATCGTCGACGGTCCGGCCGTCCACGGTGGTCAGGCTGACGGCGGAAGCGGGTCGCCGCTGCGAACGGCGAGTCGGCGCGAGCCCGGGATGCGGTTCTCGACGGTCGTGAGCACGAACCATCCGAGGGCGAACACGATCGCGATGATCGCGACGACCGCCGGGCCGCCGAGCATCCAGCCCGCGATGGCCACCAGGGCACCGGTGGCGACGAGCACGTGGACCACCCAGAACCGGTAGGTGAACCAGTCGAAGAACATGTAGGGCACGAAGAAGGCCACGATGGTCCCGACCACGACGGCGACGCCGAGGATGACGAGGATGAGGCCGAGGTTCACGATCGGATTCCACCTGCTCCGGCGGCGGCGGACGTTCCGGCGTCCGCCCCCGTGACGCCGAGGCTTCCACCACCGTGACGCCGCGTCAAGTGCCCGCCGCCTCACAGGACGGCGCCCGGCCGGGCACCTGCGGTCAGTCGCGCGGTTCGACGACGCGGGCGAGCAGTTCCACGAGGAGCCGCTCGGTGAGCGGACCGGGGAGCGCCTCGACGAGCGCGAGCACGGGCGCCATCCGCTCGGGCAGCGCCCCGCCCGCCCCGTCGGTGCCGAGGAGCCCGACGGCGCCGAGGAGTCCGGCTGCGCCGTCCGAGTCGAGCCCGGCGGATGCCGCGGCGAGCGCCTCCGCGCCGCCAGGCAGCTGCCCGGCGAGCCCGGCGACGAGCGCCCCGCCGTCGACGGCGGGCATGCCCCGCACAGCGTCGGCCGCGGCCGCGAGCGCCGGCACGAGGTCGCCGACGACGTGGTCGGTGACCGGCGTGACCGTGAGGTGCGTCGTGTGCGGCAGCACCGTGCCGTCGGATTGGACCATCCCGGGTTGCAGCTGCAGGTGCCATCCGGCGCCGCGCGCGGCATCCGCCCAGTGGTGCGGATCGACCCGGCGCTCGGCGGGAACCGCCTCGTCGGCGCGGACCGCGAACAGCGGACCGACGGGGTCGCCGACCACGGCGAGGCCCTCGATGCCGTCGATCGCCTCCCGGAGGGTCGCGGTCGCCGTCGTCGCCCGCGCGGTGAGCTCGGCGAACCCGGACTCGCCGAGCACCTGCACGATCGCCCAGGCCGCGGCGAGCGGTCCGGCCGGCTTCGAGCCCGCCATGGTCGGGTTCACCACCGGGTAGCCGGGCCAGGCGGTCGTCGCGAAGTACTGCCGGCGCTGGCGGTCGCGCCCGCGCTGGAGGAGCACCGACACGCCCTTCGGCGCGTAGCCGTACTTGTGCAGGTCGGCGGAGAGGCTCGTCACCCCCGGCACGCGGAGGTCCCAATCGGGCAGCCCCTCCTGGAAGGCCAGCGCGAAGCCGCCGATGCAGGCGTCCACGTGCAGCGCGATCCCGCGTTCGGAGGTCGCCGCGGCGACCTCGCCGACCGGGTCGAGCGTCGCGAACGGGTAGGAGGGCGCGCTCATCACGACGAGGGCCACGTCGGCGTCGAGTCGGGCGGTCAGGTCTGCGACCGCCGGTGCGCCCGTCTCCGTGGAGACTGGCACGAGGTCGAGCGCGAGCCCGAAGTAGTGGGCGGCCTTGTGGAACGCGGCGTGCACCGTCGTCGGGGCGACGAGGCGCGGCGTCCGGTCGTCGCCGGGGTGCGCTGCCCGCCAGGCCTCGCGCGCCGTCTTCACGGCGAGCAGGCAGCTCTCGGTGCCGCCCGAGGTCACCGAGCCGACCACCTCGGCACCCGGCGCGGCCGCACCCGCCCCGGCCGGATCGCCGTGGAAGACGCGCCGCGCGAAGCCCACGACCGCGGCCTCCATCGCGGCGACCGAGGTGAACGTGGTCGGGTCGAGGCCGTTCACGGGCTGCACGAGCCGGGCCGCGCGCGCGGCGAGCTCGTCGAGCTCGGCGAGGCCCGAGTCGTAGACGTAGGAGAGCACGCGACCGCCGTGGGTCGGCGCGTCGCCGTCCCGGAGCGCGGCGAGCTCGGCGAGCACGTCGTCGGGCTCGCGTTCGAAGGCGTTCATCGGGCGATCTCCTCGGTCGGGGCGGTGGCGTCGATGTCCGCGCGCCGCAGCGGGTAGCGCAGGAGCGGGACGATGCTGACGAGCACGAGCAGGGCGGGGAGCACGCTGAAGCTGAGCGCGATGCCGGCGACCGCGGCGTCGGGCTGCGCGACGACGGCCGAGCCGACGGACTCGAGGTAGCCGGTCGCCGCGAGCACGATCGTGAGCAGTGTGGCGCCGAGCGCCATCCCGGTGGTCTCGCCGGCGGTCCACACGCCGCCGAAGGTGCCCGCGCGCCCCGGGCCGTTCGCGCGAGCGTCGTGGGCGACGACGTCGGGGAGCATCGCCATCGGCAGCGACTGCATGCCGGCGTAAGCGGCACCCGCGATCGCGACGGGAGCGTACACCCAGGCGCCCGGCGCCCACAGCATGCCGACGAGGGCGGCGGACGCCACGGCGAACAACGCGCTCGCGAACACGTACGACCGCTCCTTCCCGATCCGGCGGGCGAGGCGGCCCCACAGCGGCGCGCACAGGATGGCGGGGCCGATCAGGGCGACGAAGAGGAAGGTCAGCGCGTCTTCGGAGTGGAGGACCCACACGGCGACGTAGTTCGCACCCGCGAGCATGGCACCGGTCGCGAGCCCCTGGAGGAGGAAGCCGGCGAGCAGCAGCCGGAAGGGTCGGCTGCGACGCAGGGCGTCGAGGCCCTCGGCGTAGCCGGCGGCGAGGCTCCGACGCTCGCGCTGCTCGACGACCATGCCGGTCGGCGCCGTGGTCGTGGCCACGAGCATGCCGATGCCGATGACGAGGCCGGCCACGACGGCCATCACGAGGTAGCCGAGCGCCTCGTCGTCGCCGCCCGCCCTCCGGAGGAGGGGCCCGCCTGCGCCGAAGAGGAGGATCGCGAGGCTCAGCACGACGACGCGCCAGGTGAGCAGGCGCGTGCGCGAGTCGTAGTCGTCGGTGAGCTCGGCGGGCAGCGCGATGTACGGCACCTGGAACAGGCTGAACGCGGTCGCGGTGGCGAGGAAGGCGACCATGACCCACGCGCCCGCGACGACCGGGCCGAGCCCTGCGGGCGCGGCGAACGTGATGACGAACGCCACCGGAAGGGTCAGCGCGCCGATCCGCATCCAGGTGCGGCGCGTGCCGGACACGGCGAGGGCGTGGTCGCTCCGATCGCCGATCCACGGGTCGATGAGCACGTCCCACACCTTGGCTGCCGTCACGACGAGCCCGGCGAGCAGCGCGGTGACGCCGAGCGTGTCGGTGAGGTAGAAGACGAGCACCAGTCCCGGCAGCGTGGCGAAGCCGCCGGTGCCGATCGAACCGATGGCGTATCGGGCCACGATGCCGCGTGAGACCCGCCGTTCGGGGGAAGCCATGCGGGGAAGCATACCCATTCGGCCGGGCCGATCCGGACACGGTCCCCCGGTCGCCGCACGCCTAGACTGGCCGGGTGCCCGATGCCGCCACCCGAACCCCGGCCGTGACCCCGAACCCCGCGCGCGATTCCCTCGTCGCCGACCTCGTCGCCACGAGCGGTCGCACCGCCGCGATCCCGACTCCCACGACCGGCGACACCCTCGTCGAGCTCCCGCGCTCGAGTGCCGACGACGTCCGCGGCGCCGTCTCGCGTGCGCGACTGGCGCAGGTCGCGTGGGCCCGGGCCGGCTTCGCCGCGCGCCGCCGGATCCTGCTCCGCGCGTACGACCTCGTCCTCGCCCGCCGAGAGGAGCTGCTCGACCTGACCCAGCTCGAGAGCGGCAAGACGCGCGGCCAGGCGTTCGAGGAGGTCTTCCAGGCGCTCTCCGTGACCCGGTGGAACGCGCTCAAGGCGCGCAGCGTGCTGCGCGGCGGCCGCCGCCGCGCCGGCATCCCCGTCGCACTCTCGACGCGCGTCCGCTACCGCTCGAAGGGCGTCGTCGGCGTCATCACGCCCTGGAACTACGCGATCAGCCTCGCCGCGATGGACGTGATCCCCGCGCTCGCCGCCGGCTGCGCGGTCGTGCAGAAGGCCGACGACCAGGGCACGCTCTCGGTGCTGGCGCTGCGCCGCGCGTTCATCGACGCCGGGCTGCCCGAGTCGGCCTGGGCGGTCGTCTCGGGCGACGCGGCCGAGGTCGGCGAGGCGCTCACCGACGAGGTCGACTACATCTGCTTCACGGGCTCGACGGCGACCGGCCGCCGCATCGGCGAGAAGGCCGGTCGACGACTCATCGGCGCCTCCCTCGAGCTCGGCGGGAAGAACGCGCTCATCGTTCTCGACGACGTCGACGTCGAGCAGGCGGCGGCGGATGCGGCGCACGCGTGCTTCTCGTCGATGGGCCAGCTGTGCGTCTCGGTCGAGCGGATCTACGTGCACCGCCGCGTGGCGGACGCGTTCACCGCGGCGCTCGCCGCGCGACTGGCGGACCCGCGGATCGGCTCGGGCCTCGACCACGACGCCGACTACGGCAGCCTCGCGACGGCGGCGCAGCTCGAGCGGATCCGCGGCCACCTCGACGACGCGCTCGCGAAGGGCGCCCGCGTACTGGTCGGCGGCGACCCGCGACCCGATGTCGGGCCGTGGGCGTTCGAGCCCACCGTCCTGACCGACGTCGCACCGGGCATGCGCGTGCTCGACGAGGAGACGTTCGGCGCGATCGCCTCGCTCCAGGTCGTCGACGACGAGCTCGAGGCGGTCTTCGCCGCGAACGCCTCGGAGTACGGCCTCAACGCGTCGGTGCTCTCCGGATCCACCCGGCGCGCGCTCCGCCTCGCCGACCAGCTCGACGCCGGCAGCGTCAACGTCAACGAGGGCTACCGGGGCAGCTTCGGCTCGGTCGATGCGCCCATGGGCGGCGTGAAGGCATCCGGCGTCGGCCGCCGCAACGGACGCGAGGGCCTGCTGCGCTTCGTCGATCCGGTGACGGTCTCGGTGAACACGCGGATCATCCCGCTGCCGCACACCGGACGCGACTACGCCCGGCTCAGCGGCCCCCTGGTGCTGCTCGCACGGGTGCTGCGCGCCATCCGCCGCGCCTAGTCCGCCGCTCCGGAGCGGCGGAACCGGACCCGAGCAGGCGTCCGCTCGCGCCCGTTCGGGCTCAGGTCGCCTCGGAGTCGAACGGCGCCGACTCGCCGGCGGCGATCGCGTCGAGCTTGCGCTTGCGCTGGAGGTAGGCGGAGTTCTCGTTGACCGCCGCTCGCGCGACGACGGGCTTCGCGGGCTCGGCGAACGGGTCGACCTCGCTCAGCGCCTCGCGGACGATGCGTCGCGGGTCGTACTGGCGCGGGTCGAGCTTGCGCCAGTCGACGTCGTCGAAGTCGGGGCCCATCTCCTCGCGCACGCGGTCCTTCGCGCCGTTCGCCATGTCGCGCAGGGATCGCACGAACCGGCCGAGCTGCGCCGCGTAGTGCGGGAGCCGCTCCGGACCGAGCACGAAGACGGCGATCACCCCGATGATGAGGAGTTTGTCGAAGGTGAGGCCGCCCATGCGCTCAAGGATAGTCGGCGGCGAGGCGTGCGATCGACCGTTGTCGCGACCCCTAGGCTTGGGGGTCGACAGAAGCCCCGGGAGCCGCCACGTGTCCGAACACGACCTGAACTGGAAGTACGTCGACGAATCCGTCGTCGAGTCCGAGTCGATCGCGAAGGCACGCCAGCAGTCCCTCGAGCTCGGCGTGGAGCCCGTCTCGCCCGCCGTCGCCGCGCAGCTCGCGGTGATCGCCGCCGCGAGCGACGCGCGCGCGATCATCGAGGTGGGCACCGGCGTCGGCGTCTCGGGGCTCTCCATGCTCCAGGCGGCACGGTCGGCGCACCTGACCTCGATCGACGCCGAGACCGAGTACCAGCAGCATGCGCGCGAGCATTTCGCCGACGCGGGCATCGCCCCCGCGCGCGTCCGCCTCATCGCGGGTCGTGCCGGCGAGGTGCTGCCGCGCATGAACGAGGGCTCCTACGACCTCGTCGTCATCGACGCGGACGCGGCCTCGGTGATCGAGTACGTCGAGCACGGCCTCCGCCTGGCCAAGCCCGGCGGCAGCGTGCTGGTGGCCCGTGCCCTCTGGAAGGGGAGGGTGGCCGACCCGGCACGGCGAGACGACGTCACTGCGGCGTTCCGCGGGCTCGTCTCGGAGCTCGCAGCCTCCACCGCGGTGGTCACCGCCATCTCGCCGGCCGGGGACGGCCTGTTGCAGATCGTGAAGCTGGGCGCCTGACTAGGCCGCGTTGACGACGCCGCCCAGGACGTCGTAGAGCTCCTTGGCCTCGGCGTCGTTCACCGAGACGACGAGGCGACCGCCACCCTCGAGGGGCACGCGCACGATGATGAGCCGCCCCTCCTTCACAGCCTCCATCGGTCCGTCTCCAGTGCGTGGCTTCATGGCCGCCATTGAGCTACCCCTTTCGTGGCTGAATCTCCATTATCCCGCATCGAGGCGACGCCCCGGGACACCGGGCCGCCGCTGTGGACGACCCGCGCCCGCCGTTCACGCGCCGGACGCGCGGCGTGCACCCGCCGATCACCGGCCGCATCGGTCGCGCTGCGCACCTCAGATCACGGCGGGGTCCAGTCGTAGCCGTCGATGAACCACCCGATCCGGAGCCACACGACCTGGAGCGCGATCGAAGCCGCGACGAGCGAGCCCCGCCACCAGCGTGAGCGCGGCACGGCGAACGCGCCGACGATCGGGAAGAGGGGCGCCAGCAGCCGGAACGTGCTCGACTGCGGGAAGAAGACCGCGAGCAGGTACAGCGCATAGCTCGCGAGCCAGAGCCTGATGTCGACGCCGAGTCGGCGCACCCACGGCGTGAACAGCAGCGTCCCGAACCCCACGACGAGCGCGATCGGCAGGATCGTCCCCATGGGCTGGCCGAGCCACCAGTCGCCCGACTGGAACCAGGGAGTGAGCGGCACGAGCTCCACGTACCCGATGTACGGCGCGCGCCACGCGAGCTCGGTGTCGGTGTAGGCGCTCGGCTCGCCGGTGAACGCCCACGCGATCGCCGGCCAGGCGAGCCCGACCACGGCGGCGAACAGTGCGACGGATGCCGCGAGCACGCGCTCGCGGACGGGGAACGGGTCGCCGGACCGCGTGAACCATCGCACGATCCAGTGCAGCCCGAGCGTGAGGGCGAACGCGAGCGCCCCCGGACGCGTGAACGCCCAGATCGTCACGACGGGCACGAGCCAGCCGTAGCGGCGATCGACGAGCAGCAGCAGCGAGAGCGCCAGCCACAGGAAGCCCAGCGACTCGGCATAGCCGAACCCCATGATCGGCGAGACCGGCGCGACGCAGAAGAGCACGACCGCGAACAGCGCCTGGTCGGGATCGAGGAACCGCGACATGAGGCGGTGGAGCACGAGCGCCGCGGCGAGGCCCGCGACGAGCGCCACGACGACGGATGCCACGTCCCACGGGACGCCGACCGCGGTGAAGAGCCGCACGATGCCCGGGAACACGGGAAGGAACGCCCACGCGTTCTCGGCGACGTGGCCGTCGTCGGTGAGCGGGAGCTCGGTGGGATAGCCGGCGGCGGCGATGAACGCGTACCACCGTCCGTCCCAGATGTTCGCGTACTCGAAGTAGCCCGGTCGCGCGTCGGTCCACGCGCTCGCCGCCTGCGCGTGCGCGAACTGCAGCACGATGGCGATCGACACGACGCGTGCGGCGAGGTACACGACGACGACGCGCCCCCACCACGGCAGGAGGCGCCACCGCACGCGCGGCGACCACCGTCCGACCCGGTGCGCGCCCGCGTCCCGCGGCTCCGGCGCCCCCGCCGCGGTCTCCGCGCCGACGGGTCGGCTCAGCGCGCCGTTCCCGTCAGCCAGGCGCGCAGCGCCGATTCGCACGCGATGATCTCGTCGCAGTCCACGCGCTCGTCGTCGGCGTGGGCGAGGAGCGGATCGCCCGGTCCGAAGTTCACGGCCGGGATGCCGAGCGCGCTGAAGCGCGCGACATCCGTCCACCCGTACTTGGGCTGCGCGGCCCCGCCGACGGCGCGGACGAACTCCTGCGCGAGCGGGTCGTCGAGGCCCGGACGAGCGCCATCCGACGCGTCGGTGACGGTGAGTTCGTACTCGGGGAACAGCGCGCGCACGCGCTCGGTGGCCTCCTCGACGGAACGGCTCGGCGCGAAGCGGTAGTTCAGCGTGAGCACGGCGTCGTCGGGGATGACGTTGCCGGCGATGCCGCCGTGCATGAACACGGCGTTCAGCCCTTCGCGGTAGTCGAGGCCGTCGACGCGCACGGTCTCGGCCTCGTATCCTGCGAGCCGCTCCAGCGCTGGCGCGAGCTTGTGGATCGCGTTCTCGCCGACCCAGCTGCGCGCCGAGTGCGCCCGGCGCCCGGTCGCGCGCAGCTCGATCCGCAGCGTGCCGTTGCAGCCGCCCTCGACCTCGCCCCTGGTCGGTTCGCCGAGGATCGCGAAATCGGCCTCGAAGAGGTCGGGCCGGAGGCGAAGGACGCGCCCGAGCCCGTTGAGGTCGGCGGCGACCTCCTCGTGGTCGTACCACATCCAGGTCACGTCGACGATCGGGGCGACGAGCTCCCGGGCCAGCTTGAGCTGCACGGCGACGCCCGCCTTCATGTCGACCGTCCCCCTCCCCCACAGCACCTGCAGGTCCCCGTCGACCTCGAAGCGGGTCGGGACGTTGCCGTTGATCGGCACCGTGTCGAGGTGCCCGGCGATGACGACGCGCCGGTCGCGCCCGAGGTTCGTGCGGGCGACGATCGTGTCGCCGTCGCGGAACACGTCGAGGTGCGCGGCACCCGCCAGTGCGCCCTGGACGAGATCGGCGAGCGCTCCCTCCTCGCCCGAGACGCTCGGCACGTCGCAGATCGCCTGGGTGATGGCGACCACGTCGGCGGAGAGGTCGAGGGCGGCCGTGGGCGGGACGGGTGCAGCCATGCCCCCGAGTCTACGAGGGCGGATGCCGCGGCCTCCGCCCCGCGTCATCCGCCGTCGCCCGCCCATCGCGCTCGGTACCCTTGGAGCATGCCCGCAGACTCGTCGAACCCGACCTCGCCCGCCACGGCCTGGGGCGACGGCCTCGCCACGATCGCCGGCGACGGTACGGTGCTCGACACGTGGTTCCCGGCGCCGCAGCTCGGGGAGCCCGCCGCCGACGCGCCCGCCTGGGAGCCGCCCGTCGGGTCGGTGGGCCCGGACGACAGGCGAGGCGTCCGCGTCGAGGCCGTCCGCGTCGCCATCCGCCTCGCCGACGCCCCGGCGAGCACCTCCGACGCGTACCTCCGACTGCACCTGCTCTCGCACCTGCTCGTCGCCCCCAACGGACTCAACCTCGACGGCGTGTTCGGGCACCTCCCCAACGTCGCGTGGACCAACGCCGGACCGGTGCACCCCGACGACCTCGACCGGCTCCGCCCGGTCCTCCAGCGCGCCGGCATCCACGTCACCGGGCTCGACAAGTTCCCCCGACTGCTCGACTACGTGATCCCCGAGCGCGTGCGCATCGCCGACGCGTCGCGGGTGCGCCTCGGCGCGCACCTCGCACCCGGCACCACCGTCATGCACGAGGGCTTCGTGAACTTCAACGCCGGCACGCTCGGGTCATCAATGGTGGAGGGCCGCGTCTCGCAGGGCGTCGTCGTCGGCGACGGCAGCGACATCGGCGGCGGGGCGTCCATCATGGGCACGCTCTCCGGCGGCGGCACGCAGCGCGTCGCGATCGGCGAGCGCGCGCTGCTCGGCGCGAACTCCGGCATCGGCATCTCGATCGGCGACGACTCCGTCGTCGAGGCCGGCCTGTACGTCACGGCCGGCACGAAGGTGGTGCTCCGCGGCGGCGCGGGCGAGCGCGACCGGATCGTCAAGGCCGTCGAGCTGTCGGGCCTGCCGAACCTGCTCTTCCGCCGGAACTCGCTCGACGGGCGGGTGGAGGTGCTGTCGCGCTCGGGCGAGGGCATCGCGCTGAACGCTGCGCTGCACGCCTGATCCCGGCGGCCCGCGGCGCGGGCCGCCGTGGCGCGACGGCCGGGGTACAGTGATGACCCGGGGTCGCTCGGACGGGCGGCCCGTGCCATGCGCCGACACGAAGGAGTGACGTGGGAACCGACGCGCCGAGGACCCGACGGACCGGATGGGCGAAGTTCCTCGTCGGGGCGCTCGTCACGGTGCTCGTGCTCGGCGTCGCGGCCGTCGGGTTCGGCTGGTGGACCGTGCACCGCTCGTTCCCGGTCGAGTCGGGGCGGATCTCGGTCCCCGGCCTGAACGGCGCCGTCACGGTGTACCGCGACGACGCGGGCATCCCCCAGCTCGTCGCCGAGACCGACCACGACCTGCTCTTCGCGCAGGGGTACGTGCATGCGCAGGACCGGTTCTGGGAGATGGACTTCCGCCGGCACGTCACCGCGGGCCGCGTCGCGGAGCTCTTCGGCGAGTCCCAGGTCGCGACCGACGCGTTCATCCGCACGCTCGACTGGCGCGGCATCGCCGAGCAGGAGTTCGAGATGCTCGACGACGGGACCCGGGCGCTGTACGAGGCGTACGCCGACGGCGTGAACGCCTACCTCGCCGAACGATCGGGAGTGGAGCTCTCGCTCGAGTACGGCGTGCTCGCCCTGCAGAACCCGGGCTACGAGCCCGAGCGCTGGACCCCGGTGGACTCGATCGCCTGGCTCAAGGCGATGGCCTGGGACCTCAGGTCGAACCTCGGCGACGAGATCGACCGAGCGCTCCTGCTCGCCTCCGGGCTCTCCTCCGAGCAGGTCGCGCAGCTCCACCCCAGGTTCCCGTGGTCGGCCAAGCCGACCATCGTCGGCGGGCCCGCACCGGCCGCCCCCGCCGCGCTCGACGTGCGCGCCGTCGAGGACGCGTCCGTCCCGCTCGAGGCGCACGCCGACGCTGCATCCGCCGACGAGGAGACCGCGACCGTGCTCGGCGACCTCGCCGCGCGCCTCGACGCGCTGCCGCAGCTGCTCGGGCCGGAGGGGGGCGACATCGGCTCGAACTCGTGGGTCGTCTCGGGCGCCCTCACCGACACGGGCATGCCCCTGCTCGCCAACGACCCGCACCTCGGCCCGGCCATGCCGTCGATCTGGGTCCAGATGGGCCTGCACTGCGCCGAGCTCACGCCGATCTGCACGTTCGACGTAGCCGGGTTCGGGTTCTCGGGGCTCCCGGGCATCATCATCGGGCACAACGAGCGCATCGCCTGGGGGTTCACCAACCTCGGCCCCGACGTCGCCGACCTCTACCTCGAGCGCGTCACCGAGGAGTCCTACGAGCTGGACGGCGCACTCGAGCCCCTCGCGCTGCGCGAGGAGGTCATCGAGGTCGCCGGCGGCGAGCCCGTGACCGTGACGGTGCGCTCGACGGCGCGCGGGCCGATCGTGACCGACATCGGCTCGGACTTCGCGGCCGTCGCCGCGGGCTACGCCTCCGCCGACGCCGCCGAGGAGCCCGCCGAGGCCGAGGAGCCCGAGCTCGAGCTCGAGGTGTCACTGCAGTGGACCGCGCTGCAACCGGGTCGCACGCCGCAGTCGATCTTCGCCATGAACCGGGCCTCGACCTGGCAGGAGTTCCGCGACGCCGCGGCGCGATTCGAGGTGCCGTCCCAGAACCTCGTCTACGCCGACGTCGAGGGCAACATCGGCTACCAGGCGCCGGGGCGCATCCCGGTCCGCTCCTCCGGCGACGGGACCGTGCCCCTGCCCGGCTGGACCAGCGAGAACGGGTGGACCGGAACGGTCCCCTTCGACGATCTCCCCTCGGTGCTGAACCCCGATCGCGGATACATCGTGACCGCGAACAACGCCGTCGAGAAGGACGGCCCGCTCCTCACGCGCGACTGGGACCTCGGGTACCGAGCCGAGGGCATCGAGCGGCGCCTCGGCGAGCTCATCGCCGAGGGCGAACCGATCACGGTCGAGTCGATGGGCGAGATCCAGTTCGACACCCGCGACGCCAACGCCGAGGCGTTCCTCCCGGTGATCGCCGAGCTCGACCTCGACGGCGACGCCGCACGCGGCGCACGACTCCTCGCCGACTGGGACGCGTCGGCCGACGTCGACAGCGCCCAGGCCGCGTACTTCGCGGTGTTCTGGCGGAACCTGCTCGACGGCATGTTCGGCGGCCTCCCCGAGTCGACCAGGCCCGTGGGCGGCGACCGGTGGTTCTCCGTCCTCGGGACCCTGCTCGGCGAACCGGAGGACGCCTGGTGGGCCGATCGTGCCTCCGGGGCGACCGGACGCGACGCCGTGCTCGCCGCCGCCCTGGACGCCGCGTGGGCCGAGGCATCCGAACTCATGGGCGACGACCCCGGGGCCTGGCGGTGGGGCGGACTGCACACCCTGACCCTGACCAACCAGACCTTCGGCGAGTCGGGCATCGGACCCATCGAGTGGCTGTTCAACCGGGGCCCGTACGAGACGGGCGGCGGCTCGGCGATCGTCAACGCCAACGGCTGGGACGCGACGCTCGGCTACGAGGTGAACTGGGTGCCCTCGATGCGGATGGTCGTGGACCTCGAGAACTTCAATGACTCGACGTGGGTGAACCTCACGGGCGCGTCCGGCCACGCCTTCCATCCGCACTACGACGACCAGGCCGAGCTGTGGCAGCAGGGCGGGACGCGCGAGTGGCCCTTCTCGACGCGCGCGGTGCGGAGGGCGGCGACCGACGCGCTCGTCCTGCAGCCCGGGCGCTGACGCGACGCCGGGCCGCTGCGCGACGCGGCGACCGCCGCGCCGCCCGGCTCAACGGAGCACCGAGCTCAGCAGCAGGCTCGTCTCGCTGTTGACCACGCCGTCGATCGATCGGATGCGCCCGAGCACGCGGTCGAACTCTCCGAGCGTCTCCGTGCGGAGCTCGGCGACGAGGTCCCATCCGCCGTTCGTCGTGTGCAGGGCGATGATCTCTGGGAACCCGCGGAGCCGGCGGATCACGTCGTCGGTCGTGCGCCCCTCGACCTCGATGAACGAGATGGCGTGGATCGAGAGCGGGTCCGTCTCGTCGCGCACGCGGACCGAGAAGCCGACGATGATCCCGGATGCCACGAGCCGGTCGATGCGCCCCGTGACGGTCGCCCGGGCGACCCCGAGCCGGCGCGACAGCTCGGCCACGGGAGTGCGGCCGTCCTCACGGAGGATCGCCAGCAGCCTGCGGTCGAGATCGTCGAGCGGTTCCATGCACATATCGTACAGCGGGACTTCTCACACTGCTCATCTGGCTGACGATCCGTGAGCAGAGGGGTCGTTGCTGTTGCATATCGACGGATCGTACCCTCGAATCACCGAACTGAAGGGAACGAGATGACGAGTTTCGTCGACGTACGCAACATGGTCGGCTGGGTCGCCGGAACCGGCCCCGAGCGCATCATCGCGGGGATCATGGACTACCTCGAGCAGGACTTCGCGCGCTGGGAGAGCTTCGACAAGACGCCGCGCGTCGCGAGCCACACGCCGTTCGGCGTCATCGAGCTCATGCCGACGAGCGATCACGAGTCCTACGCCTTCAAGTACGTCAACGGACACCCCTCGAACCCCGCGCGCGGCTACCAGACCGTCACCGCCTTCGGCGTGCTCGCCGACGTGCACAACGGCTACCCGACGTTCCTCGCCGAGATGACCGTGCTCACCGCGCTCCGCACGGCCGCGACGTCCGCGTTCGCGGCGAAGCTGCTGGCGCGCCCCGACTCGCGCGTCATGGCGATGATCGGCACCGGGAGCCAGGCGGAGTTCCAGGCGCTCGCCTTCCGCCACGCCTTCGGCATCACGACCCTCCGCGTGTTCGACGTCGACCCCGACGCGATCGCCAAGTTCGTCCGCAACATGCTCCCGCTCGGCTTCGAGATCGCGGTCGCCGGCAGCGCGGCGGAGGCGCTCGAGGGCGCCGACATCGTGACCACCTGCACGGCCGACAAGGCCCGCGCCACGGTCGTCTCGGACGAGTGGGTCCGACCCGGCATGCACCTGAACGCGATCGGCGGCGACTGCCCGGGCAAGACCGAGCTCGACCCCGCGATCCTCGATCGGGCCGACGTCTTCGTCGAGTACACGCCGCAGACGCGCATCGAGGGCGAGATCCAGGCGAAGGCCGCCGACTTCCCCGTCACCGAGCTGTGGGAGGTCCTCACCGGCCGGACGCCCGGCCGGACCGATGCGGAGGCCATCACGGTCTTCGACTCCGTGGGCTTCGCGATCGAGGACTTCTCGGCCCTGCGCTACGCGCGCGACCAGGTGGCCGGGACCCGGTACGAGCAGCGGATCGACCTCGTCGCGGACCCCGACGACCCGAAGGACCTCTTCGGCCTCGTCGGCGCATTCTCCCCGGTGGGCTGAGCGGATGTCGGTCCAGTCGCCATCCGCGGTCGTGATGGTCCGGCCGCACCACTTCGCCCCGAATCCGCACACCCTCGCCGACAACGGCTTCCAGCCGAACGCGGACGGGCTCGACCCCGATCGGGTCTCGGCGGCCGCCTACGACGAGGTCACGCGAGCGGCCGCCGCGCTCGAGGCGGCGGGCGTCACCGTGCACCTCTTCGAGGACGAGACGGTCCACCGGCCCGACAGCGTCTTCCCGAACAACTGGATCTCGACGCACTCCGGTGGCCACATCGCGCTGTTCCCGATGTTCACGCCGAACCGCCGGACCGAGCGCCGCAGCGACATCGTCGAACTGCTGAAGACCACGTACCGCGTGCAGGACGTCATCGACTACTCGGGCCTCGAGTACGACGACGTCTTCCTGGAGGGCACCGGGGCGATGGTGCTCGACCACGAGTCGCGCATCGCCTACGCCGCGCGGTCGAACCGGGCCGATCCGATCGCGCTCGAGCGCTTCTGCACGAACTTCGGCTACGAGCCGATGGTCTTCGACGCGGTCGACGGCCGAGGCGTCGCGGTGTACCACACCAACGTGATCCTGAGCATCGCGACCGAGTTCGCGCTCGTCGCCGCCGATATGTTCGTCTCCCCCGCGCGTCGCGACGAGGTGCTCGGCCGGCTGGCCGCACGCGGCCGACGCGACGTCATCACGCTCGACAACGCGCAGGTCGACGCGTTCGCCGGCAACGCGCTCGAACTCTGGTCGACGGAGGGACGCGTGCTCGCGCTCTCCCGCACGGCGTTCGACGCGCTGACGGTCGACCAGCGCGCGCGCATCGAGCGCTCGGCCCGCCTGCTCCCGCTCGACGTCCCGACGATCGAGCTCGCCGGCGGATCCGTGCGCTGCATGCTCGCGGGCGTGCACCTCGATCCGCGGCCGGGCCTGGTCGAGCACCGATCGGCACCGGTCGACGATGCCGCCGCGGACGAGATCGCCGCACTCTGACGAGCCGCAGCCGGGGACGACGAACGGCCTGTCCGAGGACAGGCCGTTCGTTCTCGCTTCGGCTTCCGGGTGCGGGGCTCAGCCCAGCGGGTAGTGCCGCTCGCCCGACCCCGTGTAGAGCTGCTGCGGTCGACCGATCTTCGTCCCGCCGTCGAGGTTCATCTCGCGCCAGTGCGCGATCCAGCCCGGGAGCCGGCCGATCGCGAACAGCACCGTGAACATGCGCGTCGGGAAGCCCATGGCCTTGTAGATGACGCCGGTGTAGAAGTCGACGTTCGGGTAGAGGCGGCGCTGCTTGAAGTAGTCGTCCTCGAGCGCGAACTGCTCGAGCTCCTTCGCGATGTCGAGCAGCGGGTCGTTGACGCCGAGGCCCTCGAGCACGGCGTCGGCGCTCGTCTTCACGATCTTCGCCCGCGGGTCGTAGTTCTTGTAGACCCGGTGACCGAAGCCCATGAGCTTGACGCCGTCCTCCTTGCGCTTCACGCGCTCGACGAACTTGCCCACGCCCTCGCCGGAGTCGCGGATCTGGGCGAGCATCTGCAGGACGGCCTCGTTGGCGCCGCCGTGCAGCGGGCCCGAGAGCGCCTGGATGCCGGCGGAGATCGACGCGTAGAGGTTCGCGCCGGTGGAGCCGACCAGTCGCACGGTCGAGGTCGAGGCGTTCTGCTCGTGGTCCTCGTGCAGGATCAGCAGGCGGTCGAGCGCCTTCGCGAGCGTCGGATCGATCGAGTAGGGCTCGGCCATGTTGCCGAAGTTCAGCCGCAGGAAGTTCTCGACGAAGTTGAGGGAGTTGTCGGGGTAGAGGAACGCCTGGCCGATGCTCTTCTTGTGCGCGTAGGCGGCGATCACCGGCATCTTCGCGAGGAGGCGGATGGTCGTGAGCTCGACGTGGTCGGGGTCGTGCGGGTCGGACGAGTCCTCGTAGTACGTCGAGAGGGCGGCCACGGCGCTCGAGAGCACGGCCATCGGGTGCGCGGTGTGCGGCAGCGCCGAGAAGAAGCGCTTCAGGTCCTCGTGCAGCAGCGTGTGGCGACGGATCTTCTCGTCGAACTCCGCGAGCTGGTCGGCAGTGGGCAGTTCGCCGTACATCAGCAGCCAGGCGACCTCGAGGTAGGTCGAGTGCTCGGCGAGCTCCTCGATCGGGTAACCGCGATACCGCAGGATGCCCTGCTCGCCGTCGATGTACGTGATCGCCGATCGCGTCGACGACGTGTTCACGAATCCGTAGTCGAGTGCCGTGAGGCCGGTCTGCCGGGTGAGCGTCGACACGTCGATGCTCGCGTTGCCCTGCGAAGCGCGGTGGATCGGGAATTCGGCCGTCCCACCGGGGAAGTTCAGCGTCGCGGTGTCGGCGTCGACTCCGACGGATTCGTTCACGACGTTGCTCACGGCGTCTCCTGTGATCGTCACTGTCTCGCGGTTCCCTGCTCTCCGGTCCGGCACCGGTCGGCGCGCGCGGCCCGACTACAGCCTAGACGGGTCGGGCGCACACTGTCGCATCCACCAATGGATCGCGTGATCGATTGGTGTGGTGCCACAGTCTTCACTGCGATTCGGTGACGACCCGCCGTCAGCGCACCGCCGTCGCGCGCAGCCGGGCGGCCGCCTGCCTGATCCGCTCGTCCGTCGCCGTGAGCGAGAGTCGCACGTGCTGCGGGAAATGCGGTCCGTAGAAGTGACCGGGCCCGCCGAGGATGCCGAGGTCGGCGAGGCGTCCGATCGATTCCCAGGCGTCCCGCCCCTCGGTCGCCCAGAGGTACAGCCCGGCTTCGCTGTGGTCGATGCGGAATCCGGCGTCCGCGAGAGCGGGGCGCAGCAGCTCGCGTCTCGCGCGATACCTCGCCTTCTGCTCCTCGACGTGCGCGTCGTCGGCCAGCGCGACGGCCATCGCCGCCTGCAGCGGGGCCGGAACCATGAGCCCGGCATGCTTCCGCGCGGTCGTCAGTCGCGCGATCAGCTCGCGGTCGCCGCCGACGAAGGCCGCTCGGTACCCGGCCATGTTCGACTGCTTGGACAGCGAGTAGATCGCGAGCACCCCGGCCGGATCTCCGCCCGTCACCGCCGGGTCGAGCACGCTCGGGACGGCGCCCTCATGCCACGGTTCCTCCCAGCCGAGCTCGGCGTAGCACTCGTCGCCGACGATGACCGCGCCGAGTTCTCGGGCCCGTTCGACGGCGCGGCGGAGCTCCGGCACCCCGAGCACGCGACCGTCGGGGTTGCCCGGTGAGTTCAGCCAGACGAGTCGCGTGTGCGCCGGCCACTCGGCCGGGTCGTCGGAGGCCACGGCCTCGGCGCCCGCGAAGATCGCGCCCATCTCGTACGTCGGGTAGGCCGCCCGTGGGTGGACCACCGCATCGCCGGCGCCCACGCCGATGAAGAACGGAAGGAGCGCGACGAGTTCCTTGGAGCCGATCGTCGGCAGCACGGCGTCCGCGCCGAGCCCCTCGACGCCGCGGCGGCGGGCGAACCAGTCGACGATCGCACGCCGCAGGGCCGTCGTGCCGACGGTCGTCGGATAGGAGTGCGCGTCGGTGGCCGCCGCGAGGGCGTCGCGCACGAGGCCGGGCGTCGCGTCGATCGGCGAGCCGATCGACAGGTCGACGATGCCGTCCCGGTGCGATGCCGCCCGGTCGCGGTAGGGGACCATCAGGTCCCAGGGGTACTCGGGCAGGGCCCCGAGCGCCATGGTCAGTGACCCTGCGGGGGCAGCGCCGCGATCAGCGGGTGGTCCTTGGGGATGACGCCGACCTTGGCCGCGCCGCCCGGGGAACCGACCTCGTCGAAGAACTCGACGTTCGCCTTGTAGTAGTCGGCCCACTCATCGGGCAGGTCGTCCTCGTAGTAGATCGCCTCGACCGGGCAGACCGGCTCGCAGGCGCCGCAGTCGACGCATTCATCGGGGTGGATGTAGAGCGAACGCTCACCCTCGTAGATGCAGTCGACGGGACACTCGTCGATGCAGGCGCGGTCCTTCACATCGACGCACGGCAGGGCGATGACATAGGTCACGGTGGGTCGCTGTCCCTTCGGTGATGCTGGACTGCCAGTCTATGCGCGACGCGCCTCGCGCGACGGCAGCGAAGGCCACGCGACGACCAATACGGACACGATCGCCGGGCCGATCGCCCAGACCATGCCGACGACGCCGTCGGCGACGAGCACCGATCCGCCCGGCCCGGGGAGCGCCAGCACGGCCACGGTTCCGACCACGCCGACCGCGGCGGCGGTCGCTGCCGCCCGGCCGCCCGCGACGAGTCGGATGCCGACGAGCAGCGCGGCGACGCCGACGAGACCGGCGACGAGGCCCCAGGGAATCGCGACGCCGGCGATCTCGAGCGCGTGCCGGTGACCGATCGTCGCGACCGTGCCGTACACCACGCCGACGGCGAACGCGATCGCGAGCGGGACGATCCGGGAGCCGAGCGATCGGCGCCCGGTCGACGCGCTCACGGCGCCGGCGTCACGGTGTAGGTCACCGCGTCGCCTTCGCCTGCGAGGATCACGAGGAGTTCGCCGTCCGTGTAGACCGTGCCGGCCGCGCTCGCCTGTGCCAGCGCCGGGTCCTCGCGGAAGCCCGCCCCCTCGACCTCGGCGCGCGCGTCGGCCAACGGATCGGCCGCCTCCGACGTGAGGACCACGACCCAGCCATCCGCACTCGCGGCTCCGCCTGCGAGCTCGATGGTGCCGTCGATGATCGGGACCGAGGTCGGGAAGTCGGTCGGCAGCTCCCCGCTCAGGTCGACCTGGGCTCCGGCGCCCTCCTCGACGGCATCCTCGACGCCGCGTTCGACGAACTCCTGCACGGTGCCCGTGCACCCGGTGAGCAGGGACGCCGCCGCGAGGCTCGCCACGATGGCGGCCGCGCGGGCACGCCCTGGGAAGAGAGGCATGGGCGCGAGTCTATCCGCCGTGCCCGTGCCGCTGCTGCCGCTGCGGATCGCGGCGCCCGCGGCATGCCGTAGCGTGGTCGGCGGTGCGGCCGAACCGCCGCGGGAAGGACGATCGAGGATGACCGAACAGCCCGGAACCGAGGAGCACCGTCCGCCCGTGCGCATCGAGCGCGACGGCGTCGTGGCCACCGTCGTGATCGACCGGCCGAAGGCGCTCAACGCCCTCTCCCCCGAGGTGCTCCGCGCCCTCTCCGACGCGTTCGACGCGCTCCGATCCGAGGCCGACGCCGTCCGCGGCGTCATCGTGGTCGGCGAGGGCGGGCGCGCCTTCGTCGCCGGGGCGGACATCCGCTCGCTCGCGATCCTCACGCCCGACGAGGGCGCCGAGGCCGCCCGTCTCGGCCATCGGGTCGCCGCGGCGATCGAGGCGTTCCCGGCACCCGTCATCGCCTGCGTCGACGGATTCGCCCTGGGCGGCGGCCTGGAGCTGGCACTCGCGTGCGACCTCATCTACGCGACCGAGTCGTCGTCGTTCGGTCAGCCCGAGGTCGGGCTCGGCCTCATCCCCGGCTTCGGCGGCACGGTCCGGCTGCCTCGCGCGGTCGGGCTCTCGCTCGCGAAGGAGCTCATCTTCACGGGCCGCCGCATCGATGCCGCGACCGCGGAGGCCGCGGGCCTGGTCGCGCGACGCTTCGCCGACCGCGACGCGCTGATCGCGGGCGCACGCGCGACCATCGACGAGGTCGCCGCGAACGCCTGGACGGCCGTCGCCCTCGCGAAGCGCGTGCTCGTCGAGGCGGCCGGGACGCCGACCGAGACGGCGACCGACCTCGAGGTCGCCGGCTTCGCCGATGCGTTCCGCACCGACGACATGCGTGAGGGCGTCGCCGCGTTCATGGAGAAGCGCGCGCCGGAGTTCACGGGTCGTTGACACGACGGATGCCGCGGCTCGCGCCGCGGCATCGGCCTCGTCTCCGGCTCAGCCGGTGACGTTCACGCTCAGCCACGACATGCCGTCGAAGCGCACCCCGTCGGCACCGTACATCTCGAGGTGGAGGTGCGGCCCGGTCGACTGTCCGGTCGTGCCGACCGCGCCGAGGGCCTGGCCGGCGGTGACCCGCTGGCCGGGGGCGACGGCGAGCGAACCGTACTGCATGTGCGCGTACAGCGACGTGACCACGGCGCCGCCGATGTTGTGCTGCACCTCGACGTAGACGCCGAGCCCGCCACCGGCCTCGGTGGCCGTGATGACGACGCCGTCGGCGATGGAGCCGATCGTCGCGCCCACGCCCGGGTTGAAGTCGATCCCGTCGTGGAAGGTCGAGCAGCCCGCGCAGGGCGCGATGCGGGGGCCGAAGCCCGACGACGTGCGCGAGGGGTCGACCGGCCAGACGACGCGGTCCGCCTGCAGGAGGGAGACGTCACCCAGGCCGGCGACGCTCGACTCGATGGGCGGCGGGGCCGCCTCGACGTCCCAGTCGCCCACGTCGATCGGCTCGAGCGCGACCTCGGATCCGACCTCGAGCGTCTGCGAGCGGAGCGAGATGGTGTCCTCGGCCGGCGCGTACACGGACGCGCGCGCCACGGTGTCGGTCGCGCTGACCGCGAGTGCGGGGACGCTCGTCGAGAGCAGCATGCCGCCGGCGAAGGTCATCGCGCCGATCGTCATGACCGGGCGCAGGGCTGCGGAGAGGTTTCGACGGCCGGCCGGGCGAGCCGTGGTCGCCGGGGCGACCGCTTGCCGGGCGGCATCGGGCATGGTGGTGGCTGCGGGGCGGGCTGGGGCAGTGCGGCGGTAGCGGGGGCGTCCGGCCGCACGACGGCCATGCTGGGGGAGGTTCATAAGCGGGGGAAGGTGGGTGGTACTCAGGTAACGGTTGCGTAACGACAAACTCGGGTTTCGAAGAACCCGACAACCATACGAGGTTGTTTCTGTGAGGTTCCTCCACCGCCCTCACCCAGTGTCACGACGTCGCGAACACAGCGAGGGGGATGCCGCGGCCACACCGCGGCATCCCCCTCGTCAGTCCGAGGCTAGCCCTGCTTCTTCAGGCGCGATGCGGCCCGCGCGCGCGCCGTGGCGTCGAGCTCGACCTTGCGGATGCGCACCGCGGTCGGGGTGACCTCGACGCACTCGTCCTCGCGGGCGAACTCGAGGCACTCCTCGAGCGAGAGCTGGCGCGAGGGCGTCATCGACTCGAAGGTGTCGGCCGTCGACGAACGCATGTTCGTCAGCTTCTTCTCCTTCGTGATGTTGACGTCCATGTCGTCGTTGCGCGAGTTCTCGCCGATCACCATGCCCTCGTAGACCTCCTCCGTGGGGTTCACGAAGAACGTCATGCGCTCCTGCAGCGCGATGATGGCGAAGGGCGTCACGACGCCCGCCCGGTCGGCGACGATCGACCCGTTGTTGCGGGTCACGATCTGGCCCGCCCACTCGTCGTAGCCGTGCGAGATCGCGTTCGCGATGCCCGTGCCGCGCGTCGTCGTCATGAACTCGGTCCGGAAGCCGATCAGGCCGCGGCTCGGCACGATGAACTCCATGCGCACCCACCCGGTGCCGTGGTTGGACATGTTGTCCATCCGGCCCTTGCGGGCGGCGAGGAGCTGCGTGATGGCGCCGAGGTACTCCTCGGGCGCGTCGATCGTGAGGTGCTCGAACGGCTCGTGCAGCTTGCCGTCGACCTGCTTCGTGACCACCTGCGGCTTGCCCACGGTGAGCTCGTAGCCCTCGCGACGCATCTGCTCGACGAGGATCGCGAGCGCGAGCTCGCCGCGCCCCTGGACCTCCCATGCGTCGGGACGGCCGATGTCGACGATGCGGAGCGACACGTTGCCGATCAGCTCGCGGTCGAGGCGGTCCTTGACCATGCGGGCGGTGAGCTTGTGCCCCTTGACCTTGCCGACCAGCGGCGAGGTGTTCGTGCCGATGGTCATCGAGATCGCGGGCTCGTCGACCGCGATCACGGGCAGCGGGCGCACGTCCTCGGGGTCCGCGAGCGTGTCGCCGATCATGATGTCCTCGAAGCCTGCGACCACGGCGATGTCGCCCGGGCCGGCGCTCTCGGCCGGGAAGCGGTCGAGTGCCTTCGTGAGGAAGAGCTCGGTCACGCGCACGTTCTGGACCGAGCCGTCGTGCTTGACCCACGCGACGGTCTGGCCCTTCTTGATCGTGCCCTGGAAGACGCGCAGGAGCGCGAGGCGACCGAGGAAGGGCGACGCGTCGAGGTTCGTCACGTGCGCCTGCAGCGGGTGCTCGTCGTCGTAGGTCGGAGCGGGGATGTGCTCGAGGATGGCCTCGAACAGCGGCTCGAGGTCGTCGTTGTCGGGCAGGGCGCCGTTCTCGGGCTGGGTGCGGCTCGCCGCGCCGTTCCGGCCGGACGCGTAGACGACGGGAACGTCGAGGATCGCGTCGAGATCGAGGTCTGGGACGTCGTCCGCGAGGTCCGAGGCGAGGCCGAGGAGCAGGTCCTGGCTCTCGGCGACCACCTCGTCGATGCGGGCGTCGGGCCGGTCGGTCTTGTTGACCAGCAGGATGACCGGCATGCGTGCCTCGAGGGCCTTGCGGAGGACGAACCGGGTCTGCGGGAGCGGACCCTCGCTCGCGTCGACGAGGAGCACCACGCCGTCGACCATCGACAGGCCGCGCTCGACCTCGCCGCCGAAGTCGGCGTGGCCCGGGGTGTCGATGACGTTGATGGTGACCGGGGACCCGCCCGCATGCACCCCGTTGTACGAGATCGCCGTGTTCTTGGCGAGGATCGTGATGCCCTTCTCGCGCTCGAGCTCGTTCGAGTCCATCGCGCGCTCCTCGATGTGCGCGTGCGCGTCGAAGGAGTTGGTCTGCTGGAGCATCGCGTCGACGAGCGTCGTCTTGCCGTGGTCGACGTGGGCGACGATCGCGACGTTGCGCAGGTCGTTGCGGGTGGCCTTGGCCATGGTGAGGTCCTCGCGTGGCCTCCGGTCGCCGTGCGGCTCCGGGGCGCGGATCGGCAGCGCCGGGGCGCTGGAGTGGAGTCGGTGGGAGCGCGGTCAGCCGATGGTCACGGGTCGCGCCAGACCAGCCTACCGCCTCCGGCGGAACGGCGGACGCCCGGCCCCCGTCGAGGGGCCGGGCGTCCGTGCGTCCGGTGCTACGCGCCGAGCTGGAGGTTCGCACCGGGGATCGCCGCGAGGAGATCCTTGGTGTACTGCTCCTTCGGGCTCTCGAACACCTCGTCGGTGGTCGCCGCCTCGACGATCCGGCCCTTCTGCATCACGCAGACGTTGTCGGCGATGACGCGCACCACCGCGAGGTCGTGCGTGATGAAGAGGTAGGTGAGATCGAGCTCGGCCTGCAGGTCGGCGAGCAGCCGCAGGATCTGCGCCTGCACGAGCACGTCGAGCGCCGACACGGCCTCGTCGAGCACGACGATCTCGGGCTTGAGCGCGAGCGCACGCGCGATCGCGATGCGCTGGCGCTGACCGCCTGAGAGCTCGTTCGGGTAGCGGCCGACGAGCGTGCGCGGCAGCGAGACCTGGTCGAGCAGCTCGAACACGCGCGCACGTCGTGACGCGCCGTCGCCCACGCCGTGGGTGACCAGCGGCTCCGAGATCGTGTTCCCGATGTTCCGGAGCGGGTTCAGCGAGCCGTACGGGTCCTGGAACACGGGCTGCATCCGGCTGCGGAGGTCGAACAGCTCCTTGCCGGTCAGGCTCGCGAGGTCCTTCCCGCCGACGAGGATCTTGCCGCTGGTCGCGTCCTCGAGCTTCAGCAGCATCTTCGCCACCGTCGACTTGCCCGAGCCCGACTCGCCGACGAGCGCCGTGGTGGTGCCCTTCGGAATCTCGAAGGAGACCTTGTCGACCGCCGTGAAGTCGCCCGAGCCGCGGATCTTGAAGACCTTGGTGAGGTCCTCCACCACGATCGCGGGCGGCTGCGATGCCGCGGCCTCGTGCGCCTCGGCGCGAGCCTCGGCGGTCGCGATCAGGTCGATCGTGTCCGTCGTCGTCGCCGGTTCGGTGCCGGGCTCGTTCGATGCCTCACCCGCGTGCGCGGTCGACTGGATGCGGCGCGAGGCGAGGCTCGGCGCCGCAGCGACGAGCCGCTGCGTGTACGGGTGCTGCGGGTTCTGGAGGATCTCGAGCGACGGACCCGACTCGACGACCTTGCCCTTGTACATGACCACGAGCTGCTCGGCGCGCTCAGCGGCGAGGCCGAGGTCGTGCGTGATGAACAGCAGGGTCGTGCCGAGCTCCCGGGTCAGTGACTCGAGGTGGTCGAGGATGACGCGCTGCACCGTCACGTCGAGCGCCGAGGTGGGCTCGTCCGCGATGAGCAGCTGCGGGTCGGCCGAGAGGCCCATGCCGATGAGCACGCGCTGGCGCATGCCGCCGGAGAACTGGTGGGGGAACTGCTTGAGGCGACGGTCCGCATCCTGCAGGCCGGCCTGCTTCAGCACCTCGATCGCGCGGGCACGGACCTCCTTGCGGCCGGACGCGATGCCATTGGCCTTGATCGCCTCCTCGACTTGGAACCCGATCGACCAGACCGGGTTGAGGTTCGACATCGGGTCCTGCGGGACGAAGCCGATCTTGCGACCGCGAATGGCCTCCATCTCCTTCTTCGAGGCCTTGGAGATGTCCTGCCCGTCGAGCATGATCTGGCCGCCCGCGATCCGGCCGGAGCCGGGCAGCAGGTTGATGATCGCGTGGGCGGTGGTCGACTTGCCCGAACCGGACTCGCCCACGATCGCGAGGCTCTGCCCGCGGTACAGCGTGATGTTGACGCCGTCGACCGCCGTGACCTTGCCCTCCTGGGTCGCGAACTCGACCTTGAGGTCCTTGATGTCGAGGAGCGGCCGCTCCTCGCCGTCGGGCGTGGTGTGCTGCACGTCGCTTCCGTTCACGGTGGAGGTCATCGCTGCGCCCTCGCCTTCGGGTCGAGCGCGTCGCGGACGACCTCGCCGAGCATGATGAAGCTCAGGACGGTCACCGACAGCGCGATGGAGGGCAGGATCAGGGTCTGCGGGTTGGTGCGCAGGTCGACCTGGGCCTGGCTGATGTCATTGCCCCACGACATGGTGCTCGAGGGCAGTCCGACGCCGAGGAACGACAGGGTCGCCTCGGCCACGATCGCCGAAGCGAGCGAGATCGTCGTGATCACGATCACCGGGGCGATCGAGTTCGGGAGGACGTGCCGGATCAGGATGCGCAGCCGCGTGACGCCGACGGCCGTGGCCGCCATGACGAAGTCGGAGTTCTTGACCCTGAGGATCTCGGCCCTCAGCACACGTGCGGTGGCGGGCCACGCGAAGATGCCGATCGCGAGTGAGATCGTCCACACGCTCACGTACTGCGAGAGCACCGACATGATGACGACGGCGGCGAGGATGTAGGGGATCGAGAAGAAGATGTCTCCGAGTCGCGAGAGCACCGCGTCGACCCATCCACCGTAGAAGCCCGCGAGCGAGCCCATGATGATACCGAGCGTGGCCACGATGGTGGTCACGATGAGCCCCACGGAGAGCGACGTCGACGTGCCGTAGATGATGCGCGCGTAGATGTCGCAGCCCTGGCGGTTGTAGCCGAGCACGCTGCCGTCGCCCGGGCCCTGGTTGCTCAGCGAGAGCTGGCAGTAGCGGGGGTCGAGGCTCGTGAACAGCATCGGGAACAGCGCCACGATGACGATGAGGAAGATCATCGTCGCCGAGATCCAGAACATGGGCCGCTTGCGGACATCGCGCCACGCATCGCGCCAGAGGTTCGAGGGCTTTCCCTCGGCCTTGACGGAGTCGATCGCGACGAGCGGAGTCTCGTCGATCGGCGCGACGTAGTGCGCCTGAGTCGGTCTGGTGTTACTTGGCATAGCGGATCCTCGGGTCGAGCACGGCGTACAGCAGATCCACCAGGAGGTTGATGACGAGGTAGATCAGCACCATGACGGTCACGAACGAGACGACGGTCGGTCCCTCGCCGCGGATGATGGCCTGGTACAGCGTTCGGCCGACGCCAGGCACGTTGAAGATGCCCTCGGTCACGGTCGCACCCACCATGAGCGTGCCGAAGTCGACGGCGAGGTAGGTGACGACCGGGATGAGCGAGTTGCGCAGGATGTGCACGGGGACGATGCGGCGACGGGTGAGGCCCTTGCTCGCGGCGGTGCGAACGAAGTCCTGTCCTCCCGTGTCGATGACCGACGCCCTTGTCAGTCGAACGATCTGGGCGAAGCTGATCGTCGCCAGCACGATGGCGGGCATGATCAGGTCCTGTATCGGGGCACCGGGCCCGACCGTGGTCCGGAACAGGCCGAGCTGGATGCCCAGCACGTACTGCGCGACGAACGCCACGACGAAGATCGGCAGCGAGATGAGGATCAGGCTGAGCACGAGGAAGCTCGCGTCGAAGATCCCACCCTTGCGAAGGCCCGAGATGAGGCCGATGGTGATGCCGGCGACCATCTCGAAGAAGACGGCGAGCACGGCGAGGCGGAGCGTCACGGGGAACGTCTCGGCGAGGATGTCGCCGACCGGCTGACCCGAGAACGAGACGCCGAAGTCGCCCTGGAAGATGCCGCCGAGGAAGAGCAGGTACTGCACGATGAACGGCTGGTCGAGGTTGTACCGCTCTCGGACGGCCTCGAGCACCTGGGGCGGAGGGGTCTTGTCGCCGAACAGGGCGACGACCGGGTCGCCCGGCATGGCGAAGACCATGAAGTAGATCAGGAAGGTGGTGCCGAGCAGCACAGGGATGGCCTGCAGGAGTCGGCGCGCGATGTAGCCGGCCATGGATCAGGCCCCGCGATCTGCGTGTGTAGACATAGTTGAAGAAACCTCACCGATATGGGAGTGCGCACACACGATGTTACGCGCCTCGGCACACCCCGGATACGTGGGAGTGGGGCGGCGATCCAATGGACCGCCGCCCCACGGGCGTCAGAGAGTCTAGCCCTCAGTCGCCTCGACCGAGAATCACTCGCTCTTGGTCACCTGGTAGTACAGGGGCACCGAGTTCCAGCCGAACTGGACGTTCTCGACCTGCTCGCTCCAGGCGCCGTTCACCGTCGAGTACCAGAGCGGGATCGCGGGGAGGTCCTCGAAGAGGATCTCCTGCGCCTGCTGGAACTTCTCGATGCCGGCGTCGACATCGGTCTCGCCGAGGCCTTCCTGGATCAGCGCGTCGAACTCGGGGTTCGAGTAGTCACCGTCGTTCGAACCGGCGCCGGTCACGTAGATCGGGCCGAGGAAGTTGGAGAGCGACGGGTAGTCGGCCTGCCAACCGGTGCGGAACGCGGTCTCGATGGTGCGGTCGGTGACCGCGGTGCGCATCTCGGCGAACGTCGGGTACGGAGCACCCGAAGCGTCGATGCCGAGCTCGTTCTTGATCTGGTTGGTCACAGCGTCGACCCAGCCCTGGTGGCCACCGTCGGCGTTGTACGCGATCTGGAACGAACCCTCCCACGGGCTGATGGCGTCGGCCTCGGCCCACAGTTCCTTGGCCGTGTCGGCGTCGTAGTCGAGCACGTCGCTGCCCGCGATGTCCTCCGAGTAGCCGTCGATGACCGGCGACGTGAAGTCGTGGGCCGGGGTACGGGTGCCCGAGAAGATCACGTCGGTGACCTCTTCGCGGTTGATCGCGTGCGAGATCGCGGCGCGGCGGAGCTGGCCCTCCTCACCCTCGAAGTGCGCGAGGCGCTCCGGGATGGTGAAGGACTGGAAGATCGCAGCACCCTGCGTGATGGCGCGGTCGCCGAACTCGTCCTGGAAGGTCGAGAGCGCGCTGTCCGGGATGGCGTCGAGCACGTCGAGGTTGCCACCCTGCAGGTCGGCGTACGCCGCGTCCTGCGTCGCGTAGAAGATGATCGAGAGACCACCGTTGGCGGCCTGGCGGTCACCCTGGTAGTCCTCGTTCTTCACGAGGTCGATGCGCTCGTTGTGCTTCCAGGCGCCCTCACCGTCGAGCATGTAGGGGCCGTTGCCGATCGGGTTCTCACCGAAGGCGTCCAGGTCCTCCCACGCCGCCTCGGGGAGCGGGAAGAAGGCCGAGTAACCGAGTCGGAGCGGGAAGTCCGACTCCGGCTGCTTGAGGGTCACGGTGAAGGTCTTGTCGTCGACGACCTCGAGGCCGGACAGCTCGTCCACGTTCTCGTCGTAGCTGAAGCCCTCGATCGAGTCGAAGAAGTAGCTGGAGAGCTGCGCGTTGTCGAGCGCGGCGCCGTAGTTCCACGCCTTGACGAACGACTCGGCGGTGACGTCCTCGCCGTTCGTGAACGTCTGGCCGTCCTTGATCGTGATCGTGTACGTCTGCGCGTCCTCGGTCTCGATCGACTCCGCCATGTCGTTGTGCGGAGCGCCCTCGCCGTCGTAGTACACCAGGCCGGCGAAGATCGAGTCGAGGATCTTGCCGCCACCGGTCTCGTTGGTGTTGGTGGGGACCAGCGGGTTCTGGGGCTCGGAACCGTTCGTGGTGATGATCGCGGTGGTGTCACCGGCGGGTGCGGTGGGTTCGCTGCTGGACGAGCAGCCGGCGAGCGTGAGCGCTCCGGCCGCCGCAAGAGCAATGGCTGCGACGCCGATTCTCTTGATCTTCAATGTTCCTCCTGTGAGATGAGCGCACGACTGTTCGATTCGTGGTCGAGCAGGGGGGCGCTGGTAGGTGAATCGAGACTATAAGCGGGTCAACGCCGAACAAACTTCACGGCGGAACCGTTACCGAGGCGCAATCTTGCGACGGTGAGATGCGCAGATGAGCAGACGCCGACGCACGAATCTTGCGCCGCGAGCGTGCATGCGAGGATTGCCGCATGCCAACGGCACGACGTCTCCGCATCGAGGTGGCCATCGTGCTCGCGCTCTCCCTCGGCGCGTCGGCGGTGTACGCGCTCGTCGCGCTCATCGCCCGGCTCACCGCCGAGCGCCCGCTCGGCGAGCAGAGCGCCGCGCTGAACCAGTCGCGCTCGACCCGGGAGTGGCTCGACCTCACGTACCAGTTCCTCGACGTCGTGTTCGGCCTGGCGGTCGTCGCCCTCGTCCTCTACCTGCTCTGGCAGCCGGGACGCAGCCCGTTCCGCCGCATCGGCTTCGACCTGACGCGACCGGGCCGGGACGCGGCATCCGGCCTGCTGCTCGCCGCCGTCATCGGCGTGCCCGGCCTCGCGCTCTACGCCGCCGGTCGGGCGTTCGGATTCACGGTGGCGATCGTGCCGCAGCCGCTCGACACGTACTGGTGGACGATCCCGATCCTCGTGCTGGCCGCGTTGAAGGCGGCGCTCACCGAGGAGGTCATCGCGGTCGGCTACCTCTTCACTCGCCTGCGCGAGCTCGGCGTGGGCCCGTGGGCGACGATCCTCTCGAGCGCGCTCCTCCGCGGCAGCTACCACCTGTACCAGGGCTTCGGCGGCTTCGTCGGCAACGCCGTCATGGGCGTCGTCTTCGGCTGGGCCTACACGCGATGGGGCCGCACGATGCCGCTCGTCATCGCGCACTGGCTCCTCGACATCGTCAGCTTCGTCGGCTACCCGCTCGCGGTCGGCTGGTGGCCGGGGCTCTTCGCGCCGCCCGCGGACTGACCGACGGGCGACTCCGGGCGCGCGGGCGCAGTCGACGGATGCCGCGGCCGCGGCGCATCGGCCACGTGACGCGCTCCGGCGAGCGCGACGACGGTCGCCGGCATCGGCGGCAGCGTCTCCTCCGGCGGTTCGACGCGCAGGTCGGAGTCGTTCGACCGCACGAGTGCGCCGTCGATCCAGCTTCGACGGCCGGGCGTGCAGACTGCGGAGAACTGCTCGGCGCCCCCGTAGAACCCGCTCCGTGACATATCGCTGAACGACTCCGCTCGACGGAGCGCGTCCGCCAGCTGCGGGTTCCGTCGATCGAGCAGGCCGGCCCGCTGCTCGAGCCCGAGCCCCCGTGCGCCGGCAAGCGTGCAGCCGACCATGACGCCCACGAAGCCGAGCGTGGCGAGCAGGGCGACGACATCCATCGGGATCATGCGCACCCCCTTCGATGCGAGTGATCCTCAGTGTACTCCCGGGGGTCATCGAGGGGTCCGTCCGGATGCCGCGACCGCGGGCCGCGCGAACGATGGTCGTCACCGGGCGGGGCCCGCCCGGTCCGACCTCGGGAGAAGGAAGCATGGACCTCGCACACGCCCTCAACGCCGGCGGGCTCGCCGGCCGCCGCACCGACCACCGCTTCACCGCGGACGAGACGGAGGTCCGCGAGGCCGAGCGACGCGTGGCACGCCGCCGCGCGGCCGCGGCAGAGCGCCGCCCGCTCACGTTCACCGAGCGCGGCCGGCACGCGGCACCGCGGACGGCCTGACGACCGCCCGCGACGCCCGGCTCGAGTCCGCTACGCGAACGCCTCGACGTCGTCTCGGCGCGATGCCGCTGCGCTCCCCATCGAGGCGTCCGCTACGCGAACGCCTCGATCGGCGGGCACGCGCAGACCAGGTTGCGGTCGCCGTACGCCTGGTCGATGCGGCGCACGGGCGCCCAGTACTTGTTGCGGACGAGGGAGTGCACCGGGTAGACCGCCTGCTCGCGCGTGTAGGGGTGCGTCCACTCCCCCGCGATGACGGACTCCGCGGTGTGCGGGGCGTTGCGCAGCGGGTTGTCCTCGGCCGGCCACTCGCCGCGGCCGACGGCGTCGGCCTCGGCCTTGATCGCGATCATGGCCTCGACGAACCGGTCGAGCTCCGCGAGGTCCTCCGACTCCGTCGGCTCGACCATGAGCGTGCCCGCGACCGGGAACGACATGGTCGGCGCGTGGAAGCCGTAGTCGATGAGGCGCTTCGCGACGTCGTCGACGGTGACGCCCGTCTCGGCGGTGAGCGGACGCAGGTCGAGGATGCACTCGTGCGCGACGAGCCCGTTCTCCCCCGTGTAGAGCACCGGGAAGTGGTCGCGCAGGCGCGCGGCGACGTAGTTCGCCGCGAGCACCGCGGTCGCGGTCGCCTGCTTCAGTCCCTCGGCGCCCATCATGCGGACGTACGCCCACGAGATCGGAAGGATCGACGGGCTGCCGTAGGGCGCGGCCGAGACCGGCCCGCCGCCGTGCTCGACGCCGCCGGCGTGGTCGGCGCGCTGCGCCATCGGGTGGCCGGGCAGGTACGGCGCGAGGTGCGCCTTCGCCGCGACCGGTCCGACTCCGGGGCCGCCGCCGCCGTGCGGGATGCAGAACGTCTTGTGCAGGTTGAGGTGGGACACGTCGCCGCCGACGTCGCCGAACCGCGCGAAGCCGAGCAGCGCGTTGAGGTTTGCGCCGTCTATGTAGACCTGGCCGCCGGCGTCGTGCACGGCCTGCGTGATCGACTTCACCTCGTGCTCGTAGACGCCGTGGGTCGACGGGTAGGTGATCATGAGGGCCGCGATGTGGTCGGCGTTCGCGGCGATCTTCGCGCGCAGGTCGTCGAGGTCGACGTTGCCGAGCTCGTCGGTCGCGACGACGACGACCTTCATGCCCGCGAGCACCGCCGACGCGGCGTTCGTGCCGTGCGCGCTCGAGGGGATCAGGCAGACGTCGCGCTGGTCGTCGCCGTTGGCGAGGTGGTAGCCGCGGATGGCGAGGAGGCCCGCGAGCTCGCCCTGGCTGCCCGCGTTGGGCTGCAGCGAGACCGTGTCGTAGCCGGTGACCTCGGCGAGCCAGCTCTCGAGCTGCTCGATGAGCCCGAGCGAGCCCACGACGTCGGCCTCGGGCGCGAAGGGGTGCAGGTTCGCGAACTCGGGCCACGTGACGGCCTGCATCTCGGTCGCCGCGTTGAGCTTCATGGTGCAGGAGCCGAGCGGGATCATGCCCTGGTCGAGAGCGTAGTCGCGGTCGGCGAGGGTCTTGAGGTACCGCATCATCTGCGTCTCGGACTGGTGCGTGTTGAACACGGGGTGCTCGAGGTACGACGACGTGCGGCGCTGCGCCTCGGGCAGGCTCGCGGGGAGCTCGCGAAGCGCGACCGGCACCTCGATCCGCGGGTCGAACCCGAAGGCCTCGACCACGAGCGAGAGCTCGGCGCCCGTGGTCGTCTCGTCGACGGCGACGTGCACGGTCGCCTCGTCGGCCTCCCACAGGTTCAACCCGAGCTCACGTCCGCGCGCGACGACGTTCGCGGCGAGCCCCGGCACGTGCACGCGGATCGTGTCGAAGTAGGCGTCGTGCGCGAGGGTGAGCCCGAAGCCGGTCAGTGCGTCGGCGAGCGCCGTCGCCTTCGCCGCGGTGGTCACCGCGATGTGGCGGATGCCTCGCGGCCCGTGGTACACGGCGTACATCGACGCCATCACGGCGAGCAGCACCTGCGCGGTGCAGATGTTCGACGTCGCCTTCTCGCGGCGGATGTGCTGCTCGCGGGCCTGGAGGCTGAGCCGGTAGGCGGGGTGGCCCGCGGCGTCCTGCGAGACGCCCACGAGGCGGCCGGGGAGCTGCCGCTCGAGGCCCTTCCGCACGGCCATGTACCCGGCGTGCGGGCCGCCGAAGCCCATCGGCACGCCGAAGCGCTGCGACGTGCCGACCGCGACATCCGCCCCCAGTTCGCCCGGGCTCGTGATGAGCGCCATGGCGAGCAGGTCGGCGGCGACCACCGCGAGCGCTCCCTGCTCCTTCGATGCGGCGATGACCGCCGACGGGTCCCACACGCGACCCGACGCACCCGGGTACTGCACGAAGACGCCGAAGTGCTCGCCGAGTGCGGCGACGTCCGTCGTCGCGTCGAGGTCGGCGACGACCAGCTCGATGCCGACGGCCTCGGCGCGCGACGCGAGCAGCGCGTGCGTCTGCGGCAGCGCGTCGGCGTCGACGACGAAGCGGTTCGACTTCGACTTCGAGGCGCGGCGCGCCAGGAGCATGCCCTCGACGACGGCGGTGCCCTCGTCGAGCATCGACGCGTTGGCGGTGTCGAGCCCGGTGAGGTCGGTGACCATCGTCTGGAAGTTGATGAGCGCCTCGAGCCGGCCCTGCGAGATCTCGGGCTGGTACGGCGTGTAGGCCGTGTACCAGCTCGGGTTCTCGAGCACGTTCCGCTGGATCACGGCCGGCGTGATCGTGCCCGAGTAGCCGAGGCCGATCATCGACGTGCGCACGGTGTTCGCGTCGGCGAGCTCGCGCAGCTCGGCCAGCGCCTCGCGCTCGGTCGCCGCGGCCGGGATGACCGAGTCGAGCACCTCGTGCATGCGGATGGCGCTCGGCACGGCGGCGTCCATGAGCGCGTCGAGCGAGTCGTAGCCGAGCGCGGCGAGCATCCACTCGTGGTCGCGCGGGGTCGTGCCGATGTGCCGGCGCCCGAAGGCGTCGACGTCGAAGGCCGGGGAGGTGCTGGTGGTCATCGTCTTCCTCGGGGTGGGACTACTCGCCCGTCAGGGCGCGGTACTCGTCGTGGCTGAGCAGGGCGGGCAGCGACGTGGTGGTGAGCTTCAGGAGCCATCCGTCGCCGAAGGGGTCGCTGTTGACGAGCTCGGGCGAGTCGACGACGGCCTGGTTGGACTCGACGACCTCGCCGTCGACCGGGGCGAACAGCTCGCCGACCGACTTCGTCGACTCGATCTCGCCGACGACGGTGCCGGCGACGACCGTGCTGCCTGCATCCGGGAGGTCGACGTAGACGACGTCGCCCAGCTTCTCGGCGGCGTAGTCGGTGATGCCGACGGTGACGGTGTCGCCGTCGACCTTCACCCACTCGTGCTCGGCGGTGTACTGCAGTTCGCTGCGGTCGGTCATGGGGTGCTCCTCGTGATCGTGTGGTGCTGGTCCGGCGACGCGGCCGCCGGCGGGTTCGTGGTCAGGCGCCGCGCTTGTAGAAGGGCAGCGAGGTGACGGATGCCGGGACGCGCGTGCCGCGGACGTCGACGAAGAGCGGCGAGCCGGCCTCCGCCACGTCGGGCGCGACGAACGCCATGGCGACGGGGTGGCGGAGCGTGGGCGAGAGGGCGCCGGAGGTGATCTCGCCCACTTCCCGGGCGTCCTCACCGGCGCCGTCGAACACGGCGTAGCCGGCCCGCGGCGCGCGACGCCCCTCGGCCGTGAGACCGACGAGCACGGGCGCACCGTCGGCGGGGCCCTGCTCGATCGCGGCGCGGCCGACGAAGTCGCCCTCCTTGGTGAGGGCGACGACCCGGCCGAGACCGGCCTGCACGGGGAAGATGTCGCGAGAGAGCTCGTGTCCGTAGAGCGGCATGCCCGCCTCGAGGCGCAGGGTGTCGCGGCTCGCGAGCCCGCACGGCACGACGCGCGGCCCGCCGGTCTCCTGGAGCGCCTCCCACAGGGCCTTCGCGCGCTCGGGCGCGACGTAGAGCTCGAAGCCGTCCTCGCCGGTGTAGCCGGTGCGGGCGACGAGCACGGGCGCACCCTCCCACGTGGCGGCGATCGCACGGTAGTACTTCAGGGCGGCGACGGCGGCGACGAAGTCCTCCTCGTCGTTGCCGGGGCCCTCGATACCGAACCCCGGGGTCTGCTGCAGCACCTCGAGCGCGTCGGGACCCTGCAGGGCGACGAGCGCGATGTCGTCGGACTCGTCGAAGACGTCGGCCTCGAACGGCGCGGTGCGCGCGCGGAGCTCCTCGGCGACGACGTGTCGGTTGGCGGCGTTCGCCACGACCATGTAGCGGTCGGGGCCGGTGCGGTAGATCACGAGGTCGTCGATGACGCCGCCGTCGCGGGCGAGGAGGAGCGAGTACTTCGCCTGCCCCTCGACGATCGCCGACAGCTTGCCGGCGAGCGCGTAGTCGAGGGCGTCGGACGCCTCGGGCCCGACGACCAGGATCTCGCCCATGTGCGAGAGGTCGAAGAGGCCGGCGTGCTCGCGCACGGCGTGGTGCTCGGCGAGGTCGCTGGAGTACCGGACCGGCATCTGCCATCCGGCGAAGTCGGTGAACGACGCGCCCGCGGCGCGGTGCACCTCGTCGAGGGGGCTGCGGCGCTCGGTGGTGCCGGGGTCGGTGGTTCCGGGTGCGTCGGTCACGAGTTCTCCAGGATCGCGCGGATCACGCGGCGGTCGCCGCGGAAGAACTCCCCCTCTGTCATGGGCCTGAGAGCTTCGCGACGCCCCGGGGGAGCTGTGCTTTCACCTTCGGCGGGAAGCCGCCGTTGCGGCATCCGCTTTTCAGAGTCGGCCTCGTCATCGCGGTGATGCGACCTGAGAGATTGGCGGGGAGGCTTGCTCCTTCGGTGCCGAACGGTTCCCGGAGGTTCCGGCCGGCTCTCCCGCGATGCGTCGATGGCCCGGTATGCGGTTGTCGGGGGCAGTCTACCAACGCGCGCGCCCGGGTCTGCGCGCGCGACCGTGCGCGCGCGTCGCGACCGTCCTCGTCACGCGATTCGCGTTCGTGTCACGGCGACTGTAAGCTGTGCTCCATCGACTTAGCGTCACGGTGACTCTAAGCAGGCGAGAGGGGCGAACGGATGTCGCAGCACGACGCGCACGCGCGCCTGGCCGTCTCGACGGTCATCTTCGCCCTCGCCCCCGACCAGGCCGACGGCGTCGCCGACGACCGCGAACGCCCCGCCAGCCTGCGCATCCCGCTCGTCCGGCGCCTCCGCGAGCCCGGCGTCGGCCGCTGGGCGCTGCCGGGCGGATGGCTGCCCGTGAGCGAGGCGCTCGACGGCGCTGCGGCCCGAACGCTCAACGAGACGACCGGGCTCGCACCCAAGTACCTCGAACAGCTCTACACGTTCGGCGACCCCGACCGCTCCCCCGGCGAGCGCGTCGTCTCGGTCGTCTACTGGGCGCTCGTGCACTCCGACGAGGTCGAGCGCGCCGTCTCCGATGAGAACGTCCGCTGGTTCGACGAGGACGCCCTCCCCGACCTCGCCTTCGACCACGCCGCGATCATCGACTACGCGCTCCGCCGCCTCCGCACGAAGCTCGTGTACTCGCGCATCGCGCACGCGCTCCTCGGCGAGCGGTTCACGATGGCCGAGCTCCGCCGCGTGCACGAGGCCGTCCTCCGGCGCCGACTCGATCCCGCGAACTTCCGCCGGACGATCGAGGCGTCGGGAACCCTCATCGACACCGGCGAACGGCTCGCGGGCACGCGACACCGCCCGCCGGCCCTCTACCGCTTCGACCCCGCCCACTCGCCCGTGGCGTCGCCCTCACCGGCGCCGACGGCGCCGCCCCACGCGGCATCCGCCACCGCATCCACGACCAGGCCCGGAACGCACAGCAAGGAACCGCAATGAGCACCACCGCAACCACGCCCGAGCGCGAGGTCCGCCTCGCGGCATCCGTCGATCGCACCATCCGGCTCATCACGACCGGGAAGGCCGCCGGCGAGACGTGCACGCCCGACCTCGCCAAGGGGCCGTGGGAGTTCGACGCCGGCCCCGCCGGCTACGGCCCGGGCTCCTCGATGGGCGACGTGATACCGACCGGGTCGCCGCGCCAGGGCGCGCTTCCCGCCGAGTACCGCGAGGCCTCCGACGCCGAGCTGCACGACCGCATCCGGGCCGCGAAGGCGACGCTCGGCGAGAAGGTCGTCATCCTCGGCCACTTCTACCAGCGCGACGAGGTCGTGCAGCACGCCGACTTCACGGGCGACTCGTTCCAGTTGGCGAACGCGGCCATGACGCGCCCCGACGCCGAGGCGATCGTGTTCTGCGGCGTGCACTTCATGGCCGAGACCGCCGACCTGCTCTCGCGTCCCGACCAGGCCGTGATCCTGCCGAACCTCGCGGCGGGCTGCTCGATGGCCGACATGGCCGACGAGTCGGGCGTCGCGGAGTGCTGGGAGCAGCTCGAGGAGGTCTACGGCGACCTGGCCGCGACCGACGCGTCCGGACGCGTGCCCGTCATCCCGGTGACCTACATGAACTCGTCGGCGGCGCTCAAGGGCTTCGTGGGCCGCAACGGCGGCATCGTCTGCACCTCGTCGAACGCGAAGACCGTGCTCGAGCAGGCGTTCGAGCGCGGACAGCGCGTGCTGTTCTTCCCCGACCAGCACCTCGGCCGCAACACCGCGAAGGCCATGGGCGTGCCGCTCGAGGCCATGCCGATGTGGAACCCGCGGAAGGCCCTCGGTGGCAACACGGCCGACGAGCTCGCCGACGCGCGGGTCATCCTGTGGCACGGCTTCTGCTCGGTGCACAAGCGCTTCACGGTCGACCAGATCGAGCGCGCCCGCGCCGAGCACCCCGGCGTGCAGGTCATCGTGCACCCCGAGTGCCCGATGCCGGTCGTCGATGCGGCGGATGCCGCGGGCTCGACCGACTTCATCGTGAAGGCGATCCAGGGGGCGCCCGCCGGCTCGACGTTCGCGATCGGCACCGAGATCAACCTCGTGCAGCGCCTCGCGGCCGAGCACCCGGAGCACGAGATCTTCTGCCTCGACCCGGTGGTCTGCCCATGCTCGACCATGTACCGCATCCACCCCGGCTACCTCGCCTGGGTGCTCGAGGAACTCGTCGCCGGTCGCGTCGTCAACCGCATCTCGGTCGGCGAGGACGTCGCGGTACCGGCCCGACTCGCGCTCGAGCGCATGCTCGCGGCGAAGCCCCCGGCCTCGGTGCCGGTGCCCGCCGGCTCGACGATCGCGGCGGCGACGGACGCCGCGGCCGCGCGTTCGGCCGCCGCCCCGCCCCCCTCGGCGACCGGGGCCTGACATGACCGCCGTGCTCGTCGTCGGCTCCGGCATCGCCGGACTCTGGACGGCGATCCGCGCCGCCGAGGCGGGCTGCGACGTCACCGTCGTGACGAAGGCCGCGATCGGCGAGGGCTCGACTCCGTGGGCGCAGGGCGGCATCGCCGCGGCGGTCTTCGCCGGCGACGCCCCCGCCCGTCACGCCGCGGACACGCTCGCCGCGGGCGCCGGGCTCGGCGACCCCGATGCGGTCGACGTGCTCACGACGGAGGGCCCGGCCCGCATCCGGGACCTGATCCGCTTCGGCGTCGCGTTCGACCGCGACGAGTCCGGCATCGCTCGCGGACTCGAGGCGGCGCACTCGCGCGCCCGCATCCTGCATGCCGGCGGCGACGCCACCGGTGCGGCGATCGAGACGGCGCTCGTCGCGACGGTCCGGCGGCGCGGCATCCGGGTGCTCGAGCACGCGACGCTCGTCGACCTCGTCGTCGAGCGCGGCACGGTGACGGGCGCGCGGGTGCTCGTCGAGGGCGGGGCGGAGGGCACCGACCCGATTGATGGCACCGACCCGGCTGACGCCGCGGGACCGACGGACGGCCACGACCCGACGGATGCCGCCGATCCGACGGAGGTCGCCGCCGGCGCCGCACGAGTCGTCGAGCTCCCGGCCGACGCCGTCGTGCTCGCGACGGGCGGCGCGGGCGTGCTGTACGCCCACACGACCAACCCCGACGTCGCGACCGGCGACGGGGTCGCGGCCGCGGCCCGCGCCGGGGCGGAGGTGGCCGACCTGGAGTTCGTCCAGTTCCACCCGACCGCACTGGCCGTGCCCGGGACGCCGCTCATCTCCGAGGCCGTGCGCGGCGAGGGCGCCGTGATCCGCGACGCGGACGGCCGCCGGTTCCTGCTCGACGTCGACCCGCGCGGCGAACTCGCCCCGCGCGACGTCGTCGCGCGGGGCGTCTGGCGACGGATGTCCGAGCAGGGCGGTGAACCCGTGCGCCTCGACGCCACCGCGCTCGGCGCGGAGTTCCTCGCGCGGCGCTTCCCGTCGCTCGACCGGGCATGCCGGGCGGCGGGCTTCGACTGGTCGCGCGAGCCCGTGCCGATCGTCCCGGCGGCGCACTACGCGATGGGCGGCATCGTCACCGACCTCGACGGACGCGCGAGCCTGCCCGGGCTGTGGGCGGTCGGCGAGGCCGCGCGCACCGGCGTCCACGGCGCGAACCGGCTCGCCTCGAACTCGCTCCTCGAGGGTGCGGTGTTCGCCGAGCGCGCCGCGCGCGCCATCGCCGCCGAGCGTTCCCCCGCGGCATCCTCGCCCGCCGCGGCCGCCTCGCCCACCGCGGCCGCCGCGCCGTCGGGAGGAGGAATCCCGCGACACGCCGAACGTGGCGGTCCCGGGCTCGGCGCGTCGGCCGGAATCTCCTCCGGAGCGTCGACTCAGCCGAGCCGACCGAGCCGGCCGACCCAGCCCGCGCAGCGGACCCAGCCGATCGACCGCGAGGCGCTCCGGCAGCTGATGTGGCAGCACGTCGGGCTGGAGCGTGACGCGTCGGGCCTCGCCGAGGCATCCGCCCGACTCGACGGATGGCACGCCCCGGTCCCCGTCGATCGGCGGAGCGTCGAGGACCGCAACCTGCTCGACCTCGCCCGACTCACCGTCGCCGCCGCGCTCGCCCGCACCGCGAGCGTCGGCGCGCACACGCGCACGGACGCCGCGGCCCCCGCCGCCGGCCGCGCCACCACCGAGACCCCCGAGCGGAAGGCCGCCTGATGACCGAGACCCGCGAGATCGAGCGGATCGTGCTGATGGCGCTCGACGAGGACGCCCCGTGGGGCGACCTCACGGGCGAGACGCTGATCCCCGAGGCTGCGAGCGCGACCGCCGAGCTCGTCGCGCGCGAGCCCGGCGTCTTCAGCGGGGCCCGCGTCGTCGAGGCGACGTTCCGGCTCGTCGACCCGCGGATCTCCGTCGAGGTGCTCGTCGCAGACGGGGCGCGCTTCGCGGCGGGCGACGTGATCGCGCGCGTGGCCGGGCCGGCCCGCGGCATCCTGCGTGCCGAGCGCGTCGCGCTGAACCTCGTGCAGCGGATGTCGGGCGTCGCCACGCTGACCGCGCGCTACGTCGACGCGGTCGCGGGCACTCGGGCGCGCATCGTCGACACGCGCAAGACGACGCCGGGCCTGCGCAGCCTCGAACGGCAGGCCGTGCGCGACGGTGGTGGGCGCAACCACCGACGCTCGCTGTCGGACGCGATCATGGCCAAGGACAACCACCTCGCCGTGCTCACCGCCGATGGCGCCGACCTCGCCGAATCGCTGCGCGCCGCGCGCGAGCGGATGCCGCACACCGCGCACCTCGAGGTCGAGGTCGACCGGGTCGAGCAGATCCCCGCCGTGCTCGCCGGCGGCGCCGACACCATCATGCTCGACAACTTCGACCTCGACGCGCTGCGCGAGGGCGTCGCGCTGATCGACGGCCGCGCGATCGTCGAGGCGTCCGGAGGCGTGAACCTCGACACGGTCGCGGACATCGCGGCCACGGGCGTCGACGTCGTCTCCGTCGGCGCGCTCACGCACTCGGCGCGTGCGCTCGACCTCGGCCTCGACGTCGTCATCGAGGCGGGCCCGGCGTGATCTTCGCCGACCACGCCGCCACGACGCCCGTCCGCCGCGAGGCGCTCGAGGCGATGTGGCCCTACCTCACGGGCGCGTTCGGCAACCCGTCGAGCCGGCACGGCGTCGGCGAGGAGGCCGCCCGCGCGCTCGCGTGGGCGCGCGACACGGTCGCCTCGATCGTCGGACGCCGAGCGGGCGACGTCGTCTTCACGTCGGGCGGGACCGAGGCGGACAACCTCGCCGTGCTCGGCCTCGCACTCGCGAACCCGCGCGGCCGGCACGTCGTCGTCTCCCCAGTCGAGCACGAGGCGGTGCTCGGCGCCGCGGACGCGCTCCGGCGCCTGCACGGGTTCGACGTCGACGACGTCGAGGTCGACGCGACCGGTTCGACCACGCCCGAGGCGCTGGCCCGGGTCATCCGCCCCGACACGACGCTCGTCTCGGTGCAGCTCGCGAACAACGAGGTCGGGACGGTGAACCCGATCCCCGAGCTCGCCGCGGTCGCGCACGCCGCCGGGGCGCTCATGCACACCGACGCCGTCCAGGCCGCCGGATGGCTCCCGCTCGCGATCGACGACCTCGGCGTCGACGCGCTCTCGCTCGCCGGACACAAGGTCGGTGCGCCGAAGGGCACGGGCGTGCTGGTCGTGCGCGGACGGCTGCCGATCGAACCCGTCCTGCACGGAGGCGGGCAGGAGCGCGGGCGCCGGTCGGGCACCGAGAACGTCGCCGGAGCGGTGGCGTTCGCGACGGCCCTGCGGCTCGCCGAGGACGAGCGGGCGGATGCCGCGGCACGCGTCGGCGCTGCGACGTCCCGCTTCCGGGAGCTCGTCGCGGCGTCCGTACCGGGTGCCGTGCTCACGGGCCACCCGTCGCGGCGGCTGCCGGGCACCGTGTCGTACGTCTTCCCAGGGACGGGCGGCGAGGCCGTGCTGCTCGAGCTCGAGCGGCGCGGGGTCGTCGTCTCGAGCGGGTCGGCATGCGCGGCGGGCAGCGACGAGCCCTCGCACGTCCTGACCGCGATGGGCTTCGCACCCGAGGTCGCCCTGACGGCCGTGCGGTTCTCCTTCGGCGGCGACGTGGCCGAGGCGGATGCCGCGATCGCGGCGGAGGCCCTCGCCGACGCGGTGTCGGCGGTGCGCGGTATCGTCCCCTGACCGGGCCGAGCGACGTCGCCGCGCCGGTCGGGGGAACCAGGTCGAATGCATGCGCCTGCATGCATCGTCCGGATCGGGAATAGCGCACTCGCGCCGGCGGGTTGCATTCCTCGTTCGCCCGGCGCGGAGCGGCACCGCCGCGCGCCCGCCGAGCCGAGCAACGACGAGACGCAGAGACGACAGGACGCACCGTGAGCGAACGATCCGCACCAGACACCGACTCGATCAGGGTGGCCCACCACCACGGCGTCGACGCCGTGGCCGACGCCGAAGCCGCCGACCGCGCCATCGACCAGCACATCGTCGCCGCCCGCCCCGAGCACGGCGCGCGCAACACCCGCGTGATCTGGCTCCTCCTCGCCGCGACGTTCACGGTCTTCCTCAACGAGACCATCATGAGCGTCGCGATCCCAGAGCTCGTCGACGACCTCGGCGTGACGCTGTCGGCCGCACAGTGGCTGACGACGGCGTTCATGCTGACGATGGCCGTCGTGATCCCGATCACGGGCTTCCTGCTCCAGCGCTTCCCGACGCGGCCGATCTTCGGTGCCGCGATGACGCTGTTCTCCGCGGGCACCCTGCTCGCCGCGCTCGCGCCCGGATTCGAGGTCCTGCTCGGCGGCCGCATCATCCAGGCCACGGGCACCGCCATCATGATGCCGCTCCTCATGACGACGCTCATGACGGTGGTGGCCCCGGCCGACCGCGGCCGCTTCATGGGGCGCGTGTCGATCGTCATGTCGGTCGCACCCGCCATCGGGCCGGCGATCTCGGGGCTGATCCTCAACACGCTCGGCTGGCGCTACATGTTCTGGCTCGTGCTGCCCATCGCCGTCACGATGCTCGTCATCGGCCTCCGTCGGGTCGAGAACGTGAGCGAGACACGGGTCTTCCCCATCGACGTGTTCTCGGTCGTGCTCTCCGCATTCGGCTTCGGCGGCCTGGTCTACGGACTGAGCCTCGTCGGCGAGGTCGCGAGCGGCCGTGCGCCCGGCGATGCCGTTCCGATGTGGATCGCCCTCGCGGTCGGCGCGCTCGGCATCACGGCGTTCATCGTCCGGCAGCTCGTCCTGCAGCGCAGGGACCGAGCCCTCCTCGACCTGCGCACGTTCCGGTCGCGCAACTTCGCCGTGTCGATCGGCCTCATGGCCGTGATGATGGCCGCGCTGTTCGGGACCATCATCCTGCTGCCGATCTACCTGCAGGACGTGCTCGGCCTCGAGCCCCTCGCGACCGGGCTCCTCGTGCTTCCCGGCGGCCTGGTCATGGGCCTGCTCGGACCCACCGTCGGTCGCCTGTACGACAAGGTCGGCCCGACGCCCCTGCTCGTCCCGGCGAGCATCGGCGTGAGCGCGGTGCTGTGGTCGCTGACGCTCGTCACCGAGACCACGCCGCCCTGGATGATCCTCATCGCGCACGTCGTGCTCTCGATCTCGCTCGCGTTCATGTTCACGCCGCTGTTCACGACGGCGCTCGGCTCCGTCGAGCCGCACCTGTACTCGCACGGGTCGGCGATCGTCGGCACGCTCCAGCAGGTCGCCGGAGCGGCGGGCACCGCGCTCTTCATCACTGTGATGACCGCGACCGCCGCCGGCGCGACCGCGGGCGGCACGGCGGAGATCGCCGCGCAGGCGGCCGGCGTGCGCAACGCCTTCCTCGTGGGCGCGATCGTCTCGCTGCTCGCGATCGTCGGCGCGACGCTCGTTCGTCGACCGGCCGACATGCCGTCCGGTGGCGCACCCGCGCACTGAGCGGTCCCCGCAGACGACGAAGGGCGCCCTCCGGCAGGAGGGCGCCCTTCGTCGTCAGTGCGGTCGAATCCGACATCAGCCGCAGTCGGGGCGGCAGGTGCGCTGCGACAACGCGTCGACGAGCACCGTGCCGAGATCCTCGGGCTTGGTCGCCGAGTACGCCCCGCCCTTGGTCGCCTTCGCGATCTTCTTCATGGCGTCGAGGTCGGTGTCGGGGCCGAAGCCGATCATGATGACGGCGACCGGCTTGGTCGGGTCCTCGAGCTTCTCGAGCTCGGCCAGCAGCTTGTCGAGGCCGATGCCGTTCTCGTCCTCGTTCTTGCCGTCGGTGATGACGAGCACCGAGTTGACCTTGTCGGGGTCGTACGACTCCTGCACCCGCTTGAAGGCCGCGAGGGTCGTGTCGTAGAGTCCGGTCGCCCCGCCGAGGCGGGCCGGCAGCGACCCGATGATCTCCTGGATCTGCTGCGTGTGCGAGGCGTCGGCGAGCGGCGCGATCGGCGAGAGGTCCTCGTAGTCGAGATCGCCGTTCCGCGCGGTCGAGAACACCCACACGCCGAGCTCGACCTCGCCGGAGAACTTGGACATGGCGCCGACGGCGGCCTGCTGGAAGATGTCGATCCGACGGAGGCCGTTCTCGGCCGGCTCCTCCATGGAGCCCGACACGTCGATCACGGCGAGCATGCGCGATCGCAGCGTCAGGACGCCCCACGAACGCAGGATCTCGATCTGCGCCGCGGCGTCCAACTCGGTCTGCGTCGGCGGTGCGGTCGCAGCGACACCCGGCGAGTCGACCTCGCCCGACCCGTCGGGCGCACGGAAGCCGGCCTCCAGGAAGTGCTCGGTCGCCGTGCCGAGCGCGGCCTCGAAGCGGTCGAGGTTCGCGGAATCGACGTCGCCGATGCGCACGAACGGGTAGTCGAGCGCGATCGTGCCCTCTTCGGGATAGGCGGCGACGAGCGGCGCGGCAGAGGAATCGGAGTTGTGCGCGGCGACGCTCGCCTCGCTCGTGAGCACGACGGTCGGCGTGCTCGCCGACGCGACGGTGCTCATGGCGGCGTCGGCCGTCGCGGGGATCGACTTGCCGAGCGCGATGAGCGCCCCGGCGAACTGCCGCGGGTCATCGGGCGACGACTGGCCCTTCAGGGCGTACAGGCTCGCGAGGCTTGCGGCGGATGCCTCGGGGTCGGGCAGGAGCGCCGGCAGCGTGCCGTTCAGCACGCGCGCCCAACTGACCGGCTCGGCCGCGAGCTCCTGCGCCTCGCTGGCGGGTGCCGCGAAGACGACGGGCGAGGTCGCGACCGAATCGCCGACGGTCGCCTCGGGCTCGCCGAGGCCCAGCGACGCGGCGGTCGACGCGGTGCGCGTGAGCCAGCTGGTCGAGTCGGGCACCCACGCGTCGGCGGACAGCGTGCCGGACGCGAGCTCGGCCGCGGTGTCGGCGGAGTCCTGGGCGCGGACCGCGGTCTCGACGCATCGCTTCGGGTCGGCGTCGAAGTCGGCGGCGAGCTCCGCGATCGCCGGGGCGATCGAGGGGTCGGCGACGATCGAGAGCTCCTCGATCTCCTCGCACGCCGGCTCGTCGGCCGAGGCGAAGATCGGGTTGAGGTGACCCCCCACCCACAGGTAGACGCCGGACGCGACGATGCCGATGACCGCGACTCCGGCGACGATGGACAGGATGAATCTGCGGCTCGGCGTCTTCGCCGGAGCCGCGACGCTATGACGTCCCACGGACACTCCAAGCCGACCGGCACTGTCGGGGGGCGCCGATCCCAGTCTGAACGGGTTCCCCCGTTCAGGGGGAAGGGTGTTGCCAGCATAGGCGAACATGAGCGATCGGCGAATTCTCCTTCCACCGGTCGCGCGAACCATACGCGGCGCCCGTGTGCAACCCCTGTTCGCGAGCCGACGTGGTGCGCTTGAGTGACCTGAACTGACGAAGGGACGTGCGAACGTGGACAGCAGCACCACCATCTGGATCGTCGTGGGCGTCATCGCCTTCCTGGTCGTGGTCGCGGCGATCGTGCTCATCGCGACCGCCGGTCGTCGGCGCGAGGCTCGGGCCGAGGCCCAGCGCGCCCACGCGGCGGAGATCCGCGAGCAGGCCGCGCAGACCGACCGCGAAGCGCGCGAGCGCGAGGCGAAGGCCATGCAGGCGGATGCCGCGGCGCGCGCCGCGGAGGCCGACGCCGCCCGCGCGCAGCTCGAGGCCGAGCGGCTCGCCGAGTCGAGCCGCGAGCACCGCGACCAGGCCGCCGAACTGCGCGACGCGCAGGCGGAGCAGGAGCGACGCGCGATGGAGGTCGACCCGGATGCGACCCCGGCGGACGCGCCCCCGGCGAACGCGGAAGCGGCTCCGGCACCGGTACCCGCGGCGGCGCCGCACACCGCGGCCACGGACGATGCCCGACAGGACGAGCGGCGCGCCGACACGGATCCCGCTCCCGCCGCAGCGGAGCAGGTCGAGACGACGTCGGCGGAGCACGTCGAGACGACGTCGGAGGTCCCGGCGCGGACCGCGACCGACGACGATGACCGGGTCGACGCCGACCAGCACGCGCCCCGGCACGCTCGCGAGGCCTGAGCCGGTCGGCGGGAGGCCGCGGACACGGCGGCCCCCGTCCGCGCCCCGATGCACCGGCAGAAGGCGCACCTCGCGAACGTGGTGGGGATGTCGCAGCACGTGGACGGCGGCCGCGTCGCGACCAAGCCCTGTGGTCGCGCAGGCGCGCGATGACGACGGCGAGGGGTTCGGTGCGGCGCCGAGCTGAGGCCGGCGGTCGATCAGCCGAACACGTGCCGGATGCCGAGCGCGTCGTCGATCTCGTCGTGCAGGTCGTCGAGGCGGCATCCGTCCGGGCACCGGTAGTCGGTCACCGCGAGGCCGGCGTCGCCCATCGTCGGCACCACCGTCACGAGCACCGCGGCCGTCTCGCCGCACCACGGGCAGCGGATGCGGTTCCATCGCTCGCTCACCATTCCCTCCCCTCTTCTCCCGTCGGCGGTTCGCCGTCGTCGGGGTCATCGCGCGGATCGTCGAGGGGGCCGTCTCGATCGTCGTCCGCGCGGTCGAGCGCCTCGGCGATCTCGGCGTCCAGGTCATCGGTCGACGCCCACGACGTGGTGAGCACCTCACGCGCACCGAGCGTGAGCTCGACGAGCTCGGTGAGCAGCGAGCGCAGGCTCGTCGAGGCGAGCAGGCGCATCTGGTCGAGCGGCGTGAGCGGGGCGATCCCCGCGAGCTGCCACGCAGCCACGGACGGTTCATCGCTCAACGCCGCGTCGGCATCCCAGGGGAGCTCGACGAACTCGCTCGCCCGGGCGATCGTGCGGCGGACGACGAGCTCGGCCTTCTCCAGGAGCGGCCGCAGGCTCTCGTCCCACTCGAGTTCCGGCAGGTCGCGGACGACGGCGGCGGGGTGCGGGTCGTCGGGCAACCACTCGACGACCTCGATGCGCCGCCCTCCACGGGCGATGACCGCGAGGTGGCCGTCGGTCGCACCGAGCTCGGTGACCCGCGCCACCGTGCCGACGCCGAACCGCCGCTGCGTCTCGGCGCCTGCGGCCTCGCGCCCACTCTCGATCAGCACGACGCCGAACTCGCTCGGCTCGGCGTCCAGGATCCGCGACATCATGACCAGGTACCTCGGTTCGAACACGCGCAACGCGAGCGGCATGTGCGGGAAGAGCACGCTGCCGAGCGGGAACATCGCGAACGAACCCATGCGAGCATGCAAGCACGCGCGCGTGACGCCGTGCGGGGACCACAGGTCTCTCGCGGCATCCCCACAGCCCGCTCGGAGGGGCTACTTCACGAGCCGCGAGAGCACGCGATCGGCGAGCGGGGTGCCGCCGGTCTGGCACGTGGGGCAGTACTGGAACGTGGAGTCGTGGAACTCCACCTGCCGGATCGTATCGCCGCACACCGGGCAGGCCTGACCGGTGCGTCCGTGGACCCGGAGGTTCCGCCGCTTGGCGTCCTTCAGCTCGGCGGCGGGCCTGCCGGATGCCTCGGCGAGCGCCTCGCCGAGCGTGCCGCGCATCGCCGCGAAGAGTCGCTCGACCTCGGCCGGGTCGAGGGTCGCGGCGATCTTGTACGGGGACATCTTCGCGGCGTGGAGGATCTCGTCGGAGTACGCGTTGCCGATCCCGGCGAGCACGGACTGGTCGCGGAGGAGCCCCTTGATGCGCGTTCGGCGTCCGCCCAGGACCTCGGCGAACCGGTCGAGCGTGAAGTCGTCGGCCATCGGGTCGGGGCCGAGCCTCGCGACGCCGGGCACCTCGGCCGGGTCGCGGACGACGTACACCGCCAGCGACTTCTTCGTGCCCGCCTCGGTGAGGTCGAAGCCCGCGCCGTCGTCGAGCCGGATCCGCAGCGCGATCGGCGACCGGCCGGGTCGGAGCACCGTCGCCGGGAGCTCGTCGTACCAGCGCAGCCAGCCCGCGCGCGCGAGGTGGAAGACGAGGTGCAGGGGCCCGGCCTCGCCGCCGCCCGAGGCATCCGCGCCGCCCAGCTCGACATCGAGGAACTTGCCGTGCCGGACCACCGAGGCGATGGGACGGCCCTCGATCGCCTGCAGGGGCGGATCGAAGGTCTTCAGCGCGGCGATCGCGGCGACCCGGGCGGACGTGATCGCATGCCCGGCCGTGCGCCCGCTGAGGAACTCGGCGAGCGCCTGGACCTCGGGCATCTCCGGCACGCGTCCATGGTCGCACCGCGCGACGACATCCGCGACCGGGTTTCCGGATCAGCCGGCGGGCGTCGGCGCATCGCCGATCGCCGCCAGCTCCTCGATCGCCTCGGCCGTCAGTTGCAGGCCGCCGACGCCGTTCGCCGCGCGCATGAGCCGCTCCAGCCACGCCCGGTCCAGGGCGAGCACGTCGTCGACGTCGTATCGGACGACGATCGACATGGCCGGGTGGACCATCACCTCGTCGCGGCGCCCGTGGGGAGCGATCCACCCGACGACGACGGGCTCGTGGACGCGGAGCTTGGCGATGACGACGGCGTGAACGTGGGCGAGCACGGGGTCGGGGAGATCGATCCGCGAGATGCGGCCGACGTGGAGCGTTCCCAAACGGGGTCCTTCCGGGCATGGCGATGGAACGGGTCAGGCCGTCGATCGCCCGGGTGTCCCGGGACGTCCGCGTGGTCGAACTCCGCGCGGTGACCGACGGCCTGTCGCGGGCTTCGGGGACCCGCGCAGTCAGTTGTACGGACTGTTCCCGGATCGCGGGAGGGACTTGACACGGACTGCCCGCGCGTGCTGGCGCGGGCCGAGGGGCGTCAGTCGACGCGGTGCGCGGCCTCGAGGAGCGCGGTGAGCTCGTCGCGCAACCGCTCGAGCCGTTCGACCGGGTAGCCGAGGCGCGCGACGACCTCGCCGGGTACGGCGAGCGCGCGTTGGCGCAGCGCCTCGCCCTCGGCGGTGAGCTCGACGTCGACCGCGCGCTCGTCGGCCGCGCTGCGACGGCGCGTCACGAGCCCGGCCGCCTCGAGTCGCCCGACCAGCGGACTGGCGGTCGCGGACTCGAGGTGGAGGCGGTCGGCGATCTCGCGCAGCCGGAGCGGGCTCTGCTCCCACAGCGCGAGCATGACGAGGTACTGCGGGTGGGTGAGGCCGAGCGGGTCGAGCGAGGGGCGGTAGAGCCGCACGACCTCACGGCTCGTCGCGGCGAGCGCGAAGCAGAGCTGGCGGTCGAGCTCGAGCGGGTCGATCATCCGACCAGAATAGTCTGTACACTAATCATTCGTGCACGAACAGAAATTGCCGAACCCGTGGAAGGGCGTTCCCGGGTTCTGGTCTCGCGTCAACCAGTTCCTCTACCCCGTCGCCGGGCCCGCCCAGGTCGGCATCGGCCGACCGGAGGCTCCGTACGTGCCCCCGACCGATCCCACGTGCCCGTTGTGCGGCGCCCCGATGGCCGAGCACCGCATCGATCGCGGGGATGCCACGACTCCGACGCACCTCCACTGCCCCTGATCGGCTGCGACCCCGGCCGGACCGGAACCGCGAGTCAGGTCGCCGGGGCCGCCGCCTCGGGCACGTCCACCGCATCCGCTCCGGTCTCGGCCGCGAACTCGTCGTGCCGGTCCCGCGTGCGGAACACGAGCCATGCCCACCCGCACCCGACGAGGCTGAAGACCGCGAGCATCGCGTACAGCGGCGTGGTGCCGTACTCCAGGACCATCGGCGTCACCAGTGCGAAGACGGCGGCGGCGAACCGACCGGTCGAGATCACCGCACCCTGCGCGGTCGCCCGCAGGAGGGTCGGGAACTGCTCCTGCGTCCAGACCTTCATGATGCCCTCGAAGGCGAACATGAGCCCCACCGACGAGATCACGACCGAGACGAGGAACGTCGCGAGGTTCATCCCGAAGATCGCGATGACGACCGGCCCGACCACGAGGCACACCGAGCCCACCGTGAAGTACGCGAAGCGCTGCGGCGTGTCGGCGATGCGCATGAACCACACGCCCGCACGCGCACGCGATCCGCCCGGACGGTCCGGATGCCGCGGCGCCGCTCGGTGCGCGCCGCCAGCCACCGCTCGGACTCGGGAACCGTCAGCCGCGCGGCGAGCACGAGCGACGCCATGACGGCGAGGTGCGCGAAGATCACCTCGGCTCCCGGCCGCCCGAGGTCGCCGAGGAATGCGGTGAGCGCCCCGCCGACGACGCCGCCGAGGACCCAGAGCAGGTTCGTGAAGGCCAGCAGCTTGCCCCTGTGGTCGTCGCGCGCCGCTTCGGAGATCGTCGCGAGCGCGACCGGCAGGTCCGCACCCACGCCGAGGCCGAGCAGCAGTGCGGCCCCGACCACGACCGCGAAGTCGCTCGCGACGAAGAGGCCCACCGCCCCGACCACGATGAGGACCATCGTCGCCGTGAACACCGGCCGACGTCCGAGCCGGTCGCCCAGTCGTCCGCCCACGAGCGCACCAGCGGCGATGCCGATGCTGAGCGCGCCGGCCGCGAGGCCGATCTCACGAGCCGCGAGTGCCAGGTCGTCGCCGTAGATCACGACGGCGGCCGCGAAGCCCGCGATCGCGAGCGCATCCACGTACGAGGCCATGCCGGCGACGACGGCCACCCACCACGGATGGACCCGCCAGGTGGACGCACGGCCCCGCACCACGGCGGAACTCTACGCCCGCGGTGCGCGCAGCGCTGACCCCCGCTCGGGTGCGATACGCGCCCGTCAGGTGGACGCGCCGTCGGTGCAGCGCACCTGGTCGATCCAGCCGAACTCCCGGTCGTCGTTGCCGAACACGACCGGCACGGCCTCGTCGGCGCGCACGTCGGACACGAGTCGCGTCTCCGTCTCGTCCGCGACCCACGAGTCGGCGTCGTCGTTGAAGACGAGCGTCACCTCGAGCTCGTCGCAATCGGCCTCGGTGAACAGCGCCATCTGCCAGCAGCCCTCCACGAAGCCGATCGCGCACCGGTCGTCGTAGCGCCCGTCCCAGTACATCTCGAGCGCGGAGGCGAAGTCGTACCCCGTCTCGTACGGCTCGTAGCGTTCGACCTCGCCGCCGACCGCACCGGGCGCAGCCGGTTCGAACGAGTCGGCCGACTCGGCGATGGTCGTCTCGGCGACGCCGCGCACGAGGCCGTACAGGCCGATGCCGCCCGCGACGAGCAACGCGACCGCGACGACCCCGCCGGCGACGATGCCGGCGACCGCTCCCCCGGAGAGCCGGCGACGCGGCGCCGCCGCCCTCGGGTCCGCCGCACGGGCGGTGGGCGATGCCAGTTCCTCGACGAGCACCGCTCGTGCGCGGCCGAGCGTGTCCCGCCACGCCTCGGCCGCCCGGCGGCCGTCGACGTCGGGGTACCGGGACGGATGCCGCAGCCACATCTCGCGCTGGTAGGCGGCATCGATCAGCTCGAGCGACAGCGGCGCATCGGGCGGGATCTGGAGGGTCGTTCGAGCGAGGATCGGGTCCACAGCGCGATCATAGGGACCACGGCCGACGTGCGGCGCCCGCCCCCTGCGCCGCGCTGCCATCCGAGACCCGATCGATACGTCGGGCGGCCCGAGCGGATGCTGGCCGCGCGCGGCGGGTCCGCGATAGCGTGGCGGCGACGGGCGCATCGCGGCGGCCGACGGAGAACGGAGCACGGTATGGCGACTCGACCAGGCGGCGTCACCCTCGTCGCGGTCCTGGCATGGATCTCGGGACTGCTGCAGATCATCGGCGGCGTCCTCACGCTCACGGGCGGCGGCTCGGCGGCGACCGGGTGGACGCAGATCGTGATCGGCGCGATCACGTTCCTCGTCAGCCTCGGGTTGTTCCGCGGCAGCAACGGGGCCCGCATCCTCGTCACGATCGTGTTCGTGCTCAACCTGATCACGGCCGTGTGGGCGATGATCGCGGTTCCCGCGGTGTTCTGGCCCGCACTGGTGGCCGCGCTCGTCGCGCTCATCGGGCTCCTGCTGCTGTACACGCGGCCGGCGAACGAGTTCTTCCGGAGCTGACCGCGGCGGTCGCATGCCGCCCGGCGCATGCGTGCTCGCATAGGGTTGCCGGATGCTCCGACGACTCGTCTCCCGCGTCTACTGGGCCGTCAGCAGGTGGTCCCTCGCGGGCGAGTCCGCCCCGGGCCGACCGTCCGTGCTGATCGGCGCCCCGCACACGTCCAACTGGGACTTCGTCCTCATGCTCGCGATCGCATGGCACTACGGCATCGACGTGCGCTGGCTCGGGAAGAAGAGCCTGTTCAAGGGATGGCGCGGTCCGATCATGCGCCGGCTCGGCGGCATCGCCGTCGATCGCGATGATCCGAGCCGGGTCGTCGGCGAGGTCGTGGACAGGATCCGCGCGGGCGAGGTGTTCGGGCTCGTCGTGACCCCGGACGGCACGCGCGGTTCGAACGCGTACTGGAAGTCGGGCTTCTACCGCATCGCCCGGGAGACCGGCATGCCCGTGACGCTCGGATTCGTCGACCGCACGAGCATGACGACGGGCCTCGGGCCGACGTTCGAGCTCACGGGGAACGTCGCCGCCGACATGGACCGCATCCGGGCGTTCTACGCCGACAAGGCGGGCGTGCGTCCCGAACTCCGCACCGAGCCGCGCCTCCGGAACGAGCCGACCGAGGACACCGCGACGGGCCTCGGCTGAGCGATCGCCCGCGCCGCCATCCCCGCGCCCGGTTCACTCCTCGAGCCGGAATCCCACCTTCAGCGTGACCTGGAAGTGCGCGACGCCGCCGTCCTCGACGACGCCACGGGTCGAGACGACCTCGAACCAGTCGACGTGGCGCAGCGTCGAGGTCGCTCGCGAGATGGCGTTGCGGATCGCGGTGTCGGTGCCCTCGTGCGAACTCCCGACGATCTCGGTGACGCGGTAGACGTGATCGCTCATGTGCCTCGGCTCCCCCTCCCGCACCGGCGCGGGTTGCCTCGACCCTAGCCCGATCGCCGGTGCGCCGACAGGTCGGCGGTGCGAGGGGCGCCGACCCTAGTCCGTCGAGAAGTCGAGTCGCTCGTCGGCGATCGCGACGACCGACCACGCACCGCCGTCGGCGTCGGTGAACTCGTACGCCGGGACGACCAGCACGCTGCCGTCCGCCTGCCACTGGCTGGCGAGCCCGAGCCGTGCCTCGACGATGTCGACGTCGTTCACCGGCCACGACAGCGCGGAGCCCGGCGAGGGGACGGCCGGCGGCTCGGTCGGTGGCACCCATTCGGCGACGTCGTCCGTCACGTGCTCTCGCACCGCGAACGGCATGATCGTCATCTGCGCGCCGAACCGCGGGTCGGAGAGCCGCTCGAACGCCTCCTGCTCGCTGACGACCGGGTACTCGCCGAGCGGGACGAGCTCGGCGAGCGCGCCGTAGGCGCTGTACAGGCCGTCGTCGGTGACCTCGACCGACCAGCCGGTGTCGACGCGCTGCCCGTCGACGACGGGCCAGGCGGACGCCGTGCGGGTGACGGCACCCTCCCAGGTCTCGGACGAGAACTCGTAGGCGCCGGGGTCGCGGCCCGCCGACGCGAGGAGTCCCCGCAGGGTCTCGATCGCGGCATCCTCGCTCGGGAGGCCGCCCGTCGGCTCGCACACGTCGGTGCCGACCTCGCAGGCCCACGGGTCCCTGCCGGGATCGGAGTACGAGAAGCTCATCGTGCCGTCGAGGGACACCCACAGCGTCGGCGCGGTGCCGTCCTGCGGGCCGACCGTCCAGGCTCCGTCCGCGAGCACGGGCTCCCCCTCGACGCCGAGCGCCGCGGCGAGTTCCGAGACGTCGGCTGCGTCGGATGCGGCGGGCGCGTCGAACGCGTACGCGGCGGCCGCGCCGGCGGTGTTCGACAGCCCGCTCGCGTGGAAGGCGTTGCGACCGAAGCCGGAGGGGTACGACAGGTCGGCGGCGCCCGGTCCGGCCATCCGCTGGTCGACGAACCCCGGTTCGATGACAGCCCCCTCGGTGGTGCCGGCGCCGGCCTGACCCTGCAGCGAGATCGGCGGGGCCGCGGCATCCGCGAGGTTCGTCGGCTGGCCGGTGGCCGCCCCGACGCCGTAGCCGACTGCGCCGACGACCGCGAGGGAGGCTGCGACGGCGGCGACGGGCACCCAGCGCGGGCGCCGTCGGGCGCGTTCGGCATCGAGGTCGGCGACGGGAGAGTCGGCGGATGCAGCGGCATCCGTCGATCCGGATCCAGTCGCTGCCTGAGCCTCCGCCGACTCGGCCGCGGCCCGAGCGACGACCTCGTCGGCGAAGCCCTCGCGCGGTTCGACCGCGGCGGCCGGATCGGCGGCCCGCAGCTGCTCCACCGGATCGCGGCGGTCCTCGTCGTCACGCATGTCGCTCACCCTCGTTTCCCTTCCTGCCGGACTGTCTCACCCATGCATGTGTGCCACGACGGCGGAACCTTGCACGGGTCAGAACGACAGCCGCTCGCCCCACGCGTCACGGAGTCGCTTGCGGGCACGCGAGAGCGCGGCATCCGCGCCGGACCGCGAGATGCCGAGCACCTGCGCGAGCTCCTCGCCGTCGAGGCCCTCCCAGGCGTGGAGCAGGATGATCTGCCGGTCGCGTTCGCCGATGCTCGCGAGGGCGCCGCGGAGCTCGGCGTCGAAGAGCGCGCTGAGCTCGGGGTCCTCGTCGACGCGCGAGGTGCCCGCGTCGGGCAGGTGCTCGACCGGGAGGTCGACGAGCTTGCGGCGATGGTTGGCGAGCGTGAAGCCCGCCGTGCGGTACAGCCACGGCAGCACGGCCTCGCGCGGGACGTCGTCGCGTCGACGCCAGGCCGTCGCGAACACCTCGGCGGCGAGGTCCTCGGCGTCCTGGCGCGGACCGCGCCGCGCGAAGTACTTCACGAGCGCGGTCGAATGCTCGTGCACGACGCCGGTGAACCAGGCGAGTCCGTCGTCGCGCGCCGGCATCGCCGGCGGTTCGGCGGCGTCGGGCATCGCCACCCCCTGGGTCGTGTCGGCGTCTTCGGCGTCGGTGCTGGCGATCCTCACGCCCTGCATGTGTCGCGATTGGTGCGAGTCTTGCACGCGGCGGGGAATGGGGAGGTCACGGAATCATCGCGATCGCGCGCAGCACGGCTCGGCGGCACCCGAGATGCGAAAACACCCCCGGACAGCCTGAAAGGCCTCGGCGTCTGTCGACTCGTCGGGGCCTTTCTATGCCGGAGCGTCCTCCGGTGGTGAACACGATTCTACGCCGCTCGGGACGGGATGCAAGAGTTCCCTGACGTTTGCTCATGTTTGTTTGCCGGCAGTTCCGCGATCACGATCGCCGAACCGTCGCGCCGCGAACGAGGATGAGTCCGGGGACTGCCGGACAGCGCGCGACGGGCGTAGCCTCTGGGCGGCGCCGTCGTCTGCGTCGATCTCCAGCACGAGGAAGTGGTGTGACATGGCCATCAAGGTGATCATCGAGATGAAGGCCCAGCCCGGCCGGCGGGACGAGATCAAGCGCCTGCTCGACGACCTGGTCGCCACGCGCGGGCGCGGGCGACGCGGGTTCCTCGGCAGCGTCCGGTACGAGGTGCTCGACGACCCCGACGTGCTCGTCGAGATCGCCGACTGGGACTCGGTCGAGGCTCGGATGGAGCACCTGGAGGACGCGATGGCGACGAACGCGTTCGGTCCGCTGGCGGAGCTCATGGCCGAGCCGTTCCGCGTGATGGTGGTCAGTCCGCTCGAGTGACGTCGGCCGTCATCGCACGCTCGCGCGCTCGGTTTCCCGGCGCCCATCCCGAGCTGGGCGTCGTAGCCCGCCGCAGGCGCGCGCCGACGATCGATCAGCACTCCCCGTGATCACGAAGAACGAGCCGCGGATCTCTCGTGCGAGCTTCGAGCGCTGCCTGGCGAACTTGAACTCGGCGGCCAGCTCCGCCGGCACCTCCATGCCCTGCGAGAGCACGGTCGAGACCTCCGTGACGTCGACGAGGTCCGTCATCGGCGCCTTCCTCTCAGCCGGGCGTCCGAAGCATACGGCGGACCCCCAGATGGGGCCTATCCGCGACGGGACGGCAGTCGTAGCGTGTGCCGCAGTTCCACTCGTGACCGTTCGAACGGTGGGAGAGGGGTGCGATGATGCGCACGACATGGCGGAATGCCGTCCGGGCGGGCTTCGCCGGAGGAGCGATCATCGCCCTCCTGCTCGGAGGCGGCGCGGCGCTCGCGGCCCCGGGAGGCAACTCGGGAGGCAAGCCCGGCGGCAACGCGGGCGGCAGCGGATGGCCCGTCGCCGGGGGCGACCGGGAGAACACGCGGTACGCGGCATCCGAGAAGAAGATCTCCGCGACGAACGTCGACGGGCTCTCCGTCAGATGGGTGTTCACGACCGAAGGCAACGTCTCGGCGACGCCCGCCGTCGACGCGACGCAGGTGTACGTCCCCGACGCAGCCGGCAACCTGTTCGCCGTCGATCGCGCGACGGGCCAGCAGGTGTGGTCCGCGAAGATCAGCTCGTACACCGGCGTCCCGGGCGATACGGCCATCGCGACGCCGGCGGTGACCGACACCGCCCTGGTCTTCGGGAACCAGGGTCCGTTCGGCGGCGGGGGCGGCGAGGTGCTCGCGGTCGACAAGGCGACCGGCGAACTGCTGTGGAGCACGGAGGTCGAGGACCACCCCACGGCGATGATCACGCAAGCGGCGACGGTGTTCGACGGTGTCGTATACGTCGGCACCGACTCGATCGAGCCCTACTACGCCGGGGTGCTTCCGAACTACCCCTGTTGCAGCTTCCGCGGGAGCCTCGTCGCGCTCGACCTCGCGACCGGTGCGATCCTCTGGAAGACCTACATGGCGGACGTCGGCTACCCGGGGGCGGCCGTGTGGGGAAGCTCGCCGGCGATCGATGCCAAGCGCAAGTCGGTCTACATCGCGACCGGCAGCAACTCCGACCTGCCGGACGACGTGCTCTCCTGCGTGCAGGCTGCGGGCGAGGACGCGAACGCCCAACGCGCCTGCATACCGGCCGACGACCTGTTCGACTCCATCGTCGCCCTCGACCTCCGGACCGGAGCGATCAAGTGGGTCACCCGGACGCTGCCGTTCGACGCGTGGAACTTCGCGTGCATCCCCGGTCTCGGTGACGGCGTCAACTGCCCCGAGCCGCACGGCCCGGGTCACGACTTCGGGCAGGCGCCGATGCTCTTCACGGCGAAATCCGGCCGCGACAAGGGCGTGGAGACGCTCGGCGTCGGCCAGGAGAGCGGCCAGTTCTGGGCACTCGATCCCGCGACCGGCGCCATCCGGTGGATCACCCAGGCGGGTCCCGACGGCACGTTCGGCGGCATGGAGTGGGGATCGGCCACCGACGGGTCGCAGGTCTACACCGCGAACGCCAACAGCAACCGGATCCCGTACCTCGAGTCGACGGACGGCGTGTGGAGCGCGCTCGATGCGCGGACCGGCCAGATCCGCTGGCAGACCAGGCCGACGTACGGCGGATCGACCGCCGGACCGGTGACGACGGCGAACGGCGTCGTGTTCGGGTGCGCGCTCGACCAGCTCGGCCACATGTACGCGCTGAACGCGGCGACCGGCGAGGTGGTCTGGGCGTTCGAGAGCGGCGGGTCCTGCATCTCGGGCGCGGCGATCTCGAACGGGACCGTGTACTGGGGATCCGGGTACGACTACTTGGGCCTCGGCATGCCCAACGCCAAGCTGTACGCGTTCGGCCTCGACTGACCATCGAGCCACCTCCCGCCGGTACGAACCGGCGGGAGGGTTCGTGGGGGCGTCAGCGCATGGCCGGAGCGGCGAGGAACGCCCGTACGCGCGAGATGAGCAGTGCGGATGCCTCGGGGTCGTACTCGTCGAGCGAGGCGTCAGCGAACAGGTGCTGATCCCCTGGATAGAGGAACAGCTCGGCGTCGGCGGCGGCGACGACGAGTTCGCGCGCGGCGGGAAGGTCCTCGTCGAAGAACTCGTCGCCCTCCTTGCCGTGGATCTGCACCGGCACACCCTCGGGCCACGCCCCGCCGAACTCGGAGACGGGGAGGCACGAGTACATCAGCAGCGCCCCGCGCGCGCCCGGCCGCGTCTGCGCGAGCGCCTGCGCGATCGTCACGCCGAATGAGAAGCCGGCGTAGACGAGAGCGGGGCCGAGTCCGTCGGCGGCGGCCCTGCCACGCTCCCGGATCGCGTCGAATCCCGCCTCGCGCGCGAACGCGAAGCCGTCGTCGATGCGGTCGAACGTGTGCCCGTCGAAGAGGTCGGGCACGTGCACCGTGTGGCCGTCCCCTCGCAGCTCGTCGGCGAAGGCCCGGACGCCGTCGGTCAGGCCCTGGATGTGGTGGTACAGCAGGACTTCGGCCATCGTCAGCGGTCCTCTCGACTCAATGATCGACTCTCTTCGAACATTCCGCGATGCTAGTCTGATCGACCATGGCGGACAACCCCCCTGACTACGAGCTGGCGGATCGGATCGTGCTGACCCGGCCGGCCCAGGTGCAGGCCATCGGCCATCCGCTCCGCACGACGATCCTCCAGCTCCTCCACGAGCGGGCGGCCACCGTCACCGAGCTCGCGACCGCCGTCGGGCGCCCCAAGAGCACGGTTGCACACCATGTCGAGGTCCTCGCCCGCAACGACCTGCTCCGAGTGGTGCGAACGAGGAAGGTGCGCGCGATCGAGGAGCGCTTCTACGGGCGGACCGCCCGCATGTTCACCATCGCGCTCGAGCAGCCGCCGGGCGACCACGCCACGACGGGCGACTTCAACGACTTCGAGGTGGCGGCACGCGAATCCGCAGGCGCCTTCGAGCAGGGTCTGCTCTGGGGATTCATCCGCCATGCGCGGATCACCGACGAGCAGGCGTCGCAGTTCTGGGAGCGGATGGCGGAACTCGTCGACGAATTCGACCGGATGCCGCGTTCCGGCGACACCACGTACGGATTCGCGATCGGCATCTACCCCACGGACCACCCGAGGCTGCCGGCAGACGTTCTCAACCCCTCCAGGGATCGATGACGTCGACCCCGGTGTCGGCGAAGTCCTTCACGTTCCGCGTCGCGCACGCCGCGCCGTTGGCGAGGCAGATCGCCGCGATCTGAGCATCGGCCATGCTGATCGGCCGTCCCGCATGTTCACGATCCGACAGCACGTCCGCGTACCGGTGAGCCGCGCGCTCGTCGAACGCGAGAACGGACCGGGAATCCCGGTAGGGCTGAAGTGCCGCATCGATCGCCATCTCGAGTTCGCTCCGACGCCGGCCGCCGGGAAGGCGGCGGACCCCGGCGAACAGTTCGGCGAGGGTGATCGTCGTGATTGCGACCTCGCCGGTCAGAGTTGCCAGCCACGAGACGACGCGAGCATCGGGCTGCGGCCGGAACAACTCCGAGATCACGTTGGTGTCGAGGACGATCACTCGAAGTCCACGGCTCTCGCTTCGTCCTCGCGGCCCGGCACCACGAGATCATCGACGCCACCGATGGCGCGCGCCGCCTCGAACAGTGCGATGCCGATGTGCGGACGGCTGACCGCGCGGCTGAGGATGTCACGCACCTCGGCTTCCATCGAGCGCCCATGCTCGCGAGCCAGACGCGCGAGTTGGAGCTTGACGGCGTCATCGAGACCTCTGACGACGATCGATGCCACCCTGTCCACCCCTCGTTTGATATCAGTCATGATATCACTCAGCCGATCATGTAGACCATGCCGCGACCGTCGACCGCGAGACCGGTGACGAAGTCGCGCGCACTGCGCAGGTAGTGCAGGACATACCCGTCGACGTCCGAGTCGGCTTCGGCCCCCTCGACCGCAACTCGACGCTCGGATTCCGCCCTCGCCAGCCGATCGAGATCGTCTCGGATCGCCGGCACTTCTTGCGGCAGAATCGTGCGGACCCAGGCATCCCAGCCGTCCGAATGATGAGTGACACGCCCCTCGAACATCCGAAACGCGGCACGAGGGCGGTCGCGGATCGCTGGCGCCGTCATCGCCTGGAGCGCCGACCACGCCTTGTCGAGGTACAGCATGTCGCGGCGCGGCAAAGCCTGTGCGAACGTCGGAGTACCGACCGAGGCGTGCGGTTGCATGCCCCATGCATCGGCCAACGGGTCGCTCGAAAGGATGCGGCGCGGGTCGTCGAGTGCCACCTGCGTGTCAGCGGCGTCGTACGCGTACGCGTAATACCTGATTCCCATCCACGCATCGTCGCCTGGGCAGTGAACGCGCGCGGAACCGGGTCTCGATCGGAAGAAGGATCGGCCGGTCCCGCCGCTGTGGAGGAGGCCAGGCCGGCCGGGCACTCACACGTTGAAGCGGAACTCCACGACGTCGCCGTCCTGCATGACGTAGTCCTTGCCCTCCATGCGGGCCTTGCCCTTCGCCCGCGCCTCGGCGACCGAACCCGTCTCGACGAGGTCGTCGAACGAGATGACCTCGGCCTTGATGAAGCCCTTCTCGAAGTCGGTGTGGATGACGCCGGCCGCCTGCGGGGCCTTCCAGCCCTTGCGGATGGTCCACGCGCGCGACTCCTTGGGGCCGGCGGTGAGGTAGGTCTGGAGCCCCAGGGTGTCGAAGCCGACGCGGGCGAGCTGGTCGAGGCCCGACTCCTCCTGGCCGGTCGAGGCGAGCAGCTCCGCCGCGTCGGCCGGGTCGAGGTCGATGAGCTCCGACTCGATCTTGGCGTCGAGGAAGACCGCCTCGGCGGGCGCGACCAGGGCTGCGAGCTCAGCCTTGCGGGCGGCATCCGTCAGCACCGCCTCGTCGACGTTGAAGACGTAGATGAAGGGCTTCGCGGTCAGCAGGCCGAGCTCGGCGATCGGCGCGAGGTCGACCTTCGAGGCCGACAGCGGGATGCCCTTCTGCAGTTCCTCCTGCGCCTCCTTGGCGGCGGCGAGCACCGACGGGTCGAGCTTCTTCCCCTTGACCTCCTTCTCGTAGCGCGTGATCGCGCGCTCGAGGGTCTCGAGGTCGGCGAGGATCAGCTCGGCGTTGATCGTCTCCATGTCGTTCTTCGGGTCGACCCTGCCGTCGACGTGCACGACGTCGGAGTCCTCGAAGCCGCGCACGACCTGCGCGATCGCGTCGGCCTCGCGGATGTTCGCGAGGAACTTGTTGCCGAGGCCCTCGCCCTCGGAGGCGCCCTTCACGATGCCCGCGATGTCGACGAACGACACGGCCGCGGGCAGGATGCGCTCGGATCCGAAGATGCCGGCGAGCGTCTCGAGTCGCGGGTCGGGCAGGTTCACCACGCCGACGTTCGGCTCGATGGTCGCGAACGGGTAGTTCGCCGCGAGCACCGTGTTCTTGGTGAGGGCGTTGAAGAGGGTCGACTTGCCGACGTTCGGGAGTCCGACGATTCCGATGGTGAGTGCCACGGGCGACCAGTCTACCGGGGCAGGGGCACGGGTCCGGTCGGCGCGGAGTCCGCGCGTTCATCGCCCTGACCGGGGACATCCCGCCCCAGGTCCACGGCGGCCGGCTCGATCGGGACGCGCGTCGGCCGTGGCGACCGCACCGTCAGGTAGACGCCGACGAGCACGACCACGCCGCCGACGATCGCGGCCGGGTCGATCGGCCGTCCGAGCAGGAGCGCGATGATGACCGTGAAGACCGGCAGCAGGTTGAGGAACACGCCGGAGCGCGCGGGCCCGAGGCTCGCCGAACCGGCGTTCCAGAGCGCGTAGCCGGCGACGGACGGCAGCAGCACGATGTAGGCGACCGCGAGCGTGCCGCCGAGGTCGGACGGCACCGTGAGCCCGGTGAACGCGATGACCGGCAGCATCGTGACCGTGGCGAACACGGCCTGCAACGCGGTCGCCGTGATCGGCGGGGTCGTCAGGCGGCGGGCGATGATCGAGTACACGGTCCACGCGATCACCGCGCCGAGGACGAGCAGGTCACCCGCCCCGAATCCCTGCGAGAACGCCGTGACCGGATTCCCGCCCGTGAGCACGACGGCGACCCCGGCGAACGCGAGCACGATGCCGAGGCCCTGCGACCGCGACATCCGCTCGGCCAGCAGGACCGCCGCGCCGAGCGCGATCGTCGCCGGGTTGATCGCACTGATGACGGATGCCGTCACCGACCCGGTCATGCCGATCCCCGCGTAGAGCAGCAGCGCGTACCCGGTCAGGCCGAAGACCGACTGCACGAGGTGCCAGCGCCACTCCCGCGCTGCGGCGCGCCAGTCGGGACGCTCCGCGATCCACGCCACCGCGACGAGCGGGAGGGCCGCGAGCGACCATCGCCAGAACGTCAACGACACCGGGTCGACCTGCTCGGAGATGACCGCTGAGAACACGAAGTTCCCCGCCCAGAACAGGTTGGCGAGGGAGAGCAGGAGGAACGCGCGGCGACGTGGCACCGGGGAATGCTACGGCCTCGGTGGCTGTGCGGACGCCGTGAGCCGGAACCGTGACCCGACCTGCGGTTTCGCGGCGACTCTCGCGCCGGTCGGCCGCTGCTCGTGCGACGCGCAATCCGGGTCGACTCGAACTCGGTGCTCACCCTGAGGCGGCGCCGTGACCCGCCACGTAGCCTCCCTCTGCGGGCGCCCACTCGGGCGCCCGATGTCTGCACGGCGAACGCGCCGTCGAATTGGGGGAAACGGATGCCGCAGGACCGACGCGTCGTCGCAGGAGCCGCCGCAGTGGCGCACCTGCAGGCCGAGCTCACGCCGATCGTGACGGTGGGGTCGACCGCGACGCTCACGGTCCGGCTGGTGCGAGCGGATGCCACGGCCTCGGCCGACGAGCCGACCCCGGTCGACGGGGACGCGGGCCGGATCGTCGCGGGCGGCCCGGTCACCGTGACCGTCGTGCCCCGCGGCCTGCGCTTCCTCGTGGGCGCGCGGCGCAGCCGCCTGGTCCGGCTTCCCGCCGCGACGTCCGCGGAGGCCCGCTTCACGATGCTCGCCGTCGATCGTGGTCCCGCCGAGGTGACGGTGCTCGTGCGCGGCGAGGGCGAGCTGCCGCTCGCGACGGTCCGGCTGACGAGCGAGGTCGTCGGCTCCGACGACCACGACCAGGCCGGCCTGGCGCGCGCCTCCGCGCGGATCGCCGAGGCCGATCCGCTGATCACCTGCCGGCCGACCCTGCGCATCGACGAGGAGGTCGCCCGTGGCCGCGCGATCCTCCATGCCGCCCTGTGCGTCGGCGGGGAGGCGCACCGCTTCCGCATCCGCCTCTCGGACAAGGCCCGGCTCGTCGACGAGGTACGAGCCTCGCTCGCACGAGCGAAGGACGCCGGCGCAGGACTGCCCGGGACCGAGCGCGCGGACGCGGTCGAGCGCGGACTGCGCGAGGTCGGCGCCCGGCTCGCGGACCGGCTGCTCGATCGGCGCGCACGCGACCTGCTGTGGGCGCACCGGAGCGAGCTCGACGGACTCGTCGTCCAGACGACCGGCGAGACCGAACTGCCCTGGGAGCTGCTCGTCGTGCGCCGCCCGGGGTCCGCCCCGACGGAGTCGGACCCGTTCCTCGGCCAGTTCGGGCTCACCCGCTGGCTGTACGACGTCGCGCCTCCGGCCGCGGTGCGACTGTCGACGACGACGGATGCCGCGGCCCCGCGCCCCGCGACGGCGATCGCCTCCGCATCGGTCGTCGCGCTCGGTTCCGACGACGGCGCGCCCGAGCGTGCCGCGGCCGCGATGCGCAACGGCGCGGGCGTCGTCGTCGAGTGCGGAGGCAGCGGCGGACGCAGCGCCCTCTCCGAGACGTTCCTCGAGACCTTCTCCGCCGCGCTCGCCGACGGCTCTCCCGTCGACCGTGCGTCGCGCCGGGCTCGCGAGGCGGCCCGCGCGGCGGGTGAGGCGTGCGCGATCGCGTACGCGGTCTACGGGCACCCGGACGCGCGGGCGAAGGCGGCCTGACCTCGCCGGATCAGCCCCGGATGCTCCGGAAGCAGTGCGTCACGTACGGGATCGCGAGTTCATCGGCGCCCGCGATGTCCGGATGCGTGACGAGCAACGTCTCGACGGCCGCGATCACCGCACGCTGCTCGTCGGGCGGCGACGTCAGCCAGTGGCTGCGCGAACGCACCAGGTCGAGGAACCTCGCGCGCGACATCCGCTCGACCCACTCGACCCGGTGCGACTCGACGGGGCCGAACGGGCCGCCGACGCGGACGTAGGAGGCGACCGACGCCGAGGCGTCGTGCCGCTCGTGGATGATCTCCCCCGCCTCGCGGAGCCAGTCCGCGCTCGTGTCGCGGCTGTTCCAGGCGAGTCCGAGCACACCGCCCCGACGGAGCACCCGAGCGATCTCCGGCACGGCGCGCTCGCGCTGGAACCAGTGCCACGCCTGGCCCGCGACGACCGCATCGACCGAGTCGTCCTCGACGGGCAGGTCCTCCGCGGTGCCCAGGATGCGCGGAACGCCGGGCACGCGGACCTCGAGCTCCTCGAGCATCTCCTCGACCGGGTCGACCGCGAGGACGTCGCGGTCGAGCGCGACGAGCGCCTCGGTCAGGCGCCCGGTGCCCGCACCGAGGTCGAGCACGCGGCGGGCGTCGCCCACGAGCCATTCGACGGCTTCGAGCGGGTACCCGGGCCGGGCCGCCCCGTACACGGGCGCCACGGCGCCGAACGATCGCGCCGCACGGCGCGTGTCCGGGTCGGCCGGGTCGGCGACCAGCCCGCCGCGCACGCCCGCCGCCGTGTCGTCCTCGCCAGCCATCTCCCACCCCCGGATGCCGCCCACCGCACATTCCACGCCACGCGGGCACGCGCGTCAATGGCCGGGGCGCGCGGCGCGCCGGACAGGTCGGCGGCGGCGTCGGCGGCGCGTGCGAGGATGCCGCCGTGCCAGTGAGCTTCACAGCGATCGACTTCGAGACCGCCAACCCCTCCGCCGCTTCCGCGTGCTCGATCGGACTGGTGAAGGTCGTCGACGGCCGGGTCGTCGAGCGGGAGCACCGCTACATCCGCCCGCCGTTCCCGTACGGGGAGTTCTCGCCCTGGAACGTGCGGATCCACGGCATCACGCCCGACCTGGTGGAGCGCGCCGACGACTGGCGGGTGCACCTGCCGTTCCTCCGCGAGTTCGCCGGCGACGACTGGCTCGTCGCGCACAACGCCGGATTCGACATGGGCGTCATCCGGGCGACGTCCGAGGCGCTCGGCCTCGAGGTGCCCGACTTCCGGTACGTGTGCAGCCTCCAGATCGCCCGGCGGACCTACCACCTCGACTCGTACCGGCTGACGTCGGCAGCGGCGGCCGCCGGCTTCGACGACTTCGCGCACCACGACGCGCTGGCCGACGCGGAGGCCTGCGCCGCGATCGTCGTGCACGCCGCGAAGCGGCACGACGCCGGCGACCTCGAACGGCTCGCCCACGTGACGCGGGTGCGGGTCGGGGCGATCGGCGCGACGGCCTCGCGCGCGCAGGCCGGCCTGCACGGCCCGATGGCGCTCCAGTAGGCTCCGACCGTCCTCGTCGTCCGGGTCGGGCGGCCTGCCGGGTCGCCTCGCGACGGATGTCGGGGGCCGCTGCCACACTGATCGCCATGGACATCCTCCTCCTCGTCATCGGGCTCGTCGTCGGCGGCGTCCTCGGCGCCCTCGTCATGCACGTCGTCGCGCAGCGCCGCACCCCGGGCGAGGCGACCCCCGTCGAAGACCCGGCGCTCGTCGAGGCGCGGCACGAGCGGGCCCTGCTCGAGCAGCGGGCCGCCGCCGACACCGAGCGGGCACGGGTGCTCGCCGAGCAGCAGGCCGTCCAGGCGGCGCTGCGCGCCGAACTCGCCGCCGCCGAGGCCGCCGCCGCCGGGCTGCGCGAGCAGGTGGAGCAGCAGGGGCAGCGCCAGCGGGAGCTCCTCGACCAGCAGCGGCTCGACCAGGCCGAGCGCAGCGAGCGCGAGCGCCGGGAGAGCGCCGTCCTGCAGGCGCTGAGCCCCGTGCGCGAGACGCTGTCGACGATGCAGCGCAAGGTGTCCGAACTCGAGCAGCAGCGGAGCGAGCAGTACGGCTCGATCGCCGAGCAGCTCAAGCGCGCGCAGCTCTCCGACGCGGAGCTCCGTGCGACGACCGAATCGCTTGCGAGCGCTCTTCGGCACAACAGCACGCGGGGCGTCTGGGGCGAGACGCAGCTGCGCCGCGTCGTCGAGGCCGCCGGCCTCACCCAGCACGTCGACTTCGAGCTGCAGACCCAGGTCACGACCGACCAGGGCCGCGGGCGCCCCGACATGGTCGTGAACCTGCCCGGCGGCAAGTACATCCCGCTCGACTCGAAGGTCCCGCTCGAGCACTACCTCGAGGCGTCGAGCATCCCTGAGACGGCCATCGGAGAAGAGGGCGCGCGACGCAAGTCGCTCATCGAGAAGCACGTCAAGGCGATGCGCTCGCACATCGACGCGCTCGGCAAGAAGACCTACTGGGAGGGGCTCGCCGCGAGCCCGGAGTTCGTGATCGCGTTCATCCCGAACGAGTCGCTGCTGTCGGCCGCCCTCGAGGCCGACGCCGGACTGCTCAACTACGCGTTCGAGCGTCGGGTCGCGCTGGCCTCACCGGTGAACCTGTTCGCCGTGCTGAAGACGATCGACTACGCGTGGCAGCAGCAGGCCGTCTCCGACGAGGCGAAGAAGCTGTTCGACCTCGGCACGACGCTCTACCAGCGCATCGGCGTGCTCGCCGGGCACGCCGACTCGCTCCGCAAGGCGATCGAGCGCACCGTCGACAGCTACAACAAGTTCGCGAGTTCCCTCGAATCGCGGGTGCTCGTCACCGCTCGCCAGTTCCCTGGCATCAACGAGACGAAGCTCTCCCTCGTCGAGGAGCCGGCGCCCATCCACGAGTCCCCGCGGCGGCTGTCGGCACCCGAGCTGACGGAGAGGCAGCCGTTCGGAGCGGGCTCCGAGCCGGCCAGCGCGACCGGGGCCGATCCGGGCACGTCCCGTCCGACTGCTCACGCGGTCGACTCCACGGACGACGACGAATTGCCGATCGACGACGGCTTCGACGGCGCCGACCTCGACGAGCACATCCGACGGTCCACGTCCTCCTGAGCGCGTACCGCTCGGCTCGTCCGAGTCCCGGGTTCCTGATCGGTTCCGAGGGCGGCGCGCTCAGCCCGCGAGCACGCTGAGCACGTTGCCAGCGGGATCGCGGAACCAGGCGATATCCGGCCCGGTGCCGGTTGCGGAGCCGCGATTGATACCGCGCTCGTCGGTGCCGAACGACTCCTCGCCCGAGTAGATCTTCGTGACCACCCCGGCCGAGTTCAGTTCGTCGACGGCGCGGTCGATGTCGTCGACGACGAGGTTGAGCATGGTGTACCTCGCCGGCTCGTGCGCCTCGGTCGGGTACAGCAGCACGCCCTGTCCGGATGGCAGGCGGATCGTCAACCCGCCGGCGCCCGGCGCGTCCTCGACGGTCAGGCCCAACGTCATCCCGTAGAACTCGCGGGCCGCATCGACGTCGTCGACGCTGAAGCCCGAGAAGGCGTCCCGGATCGTGATCATCTTCGCTCCTCCGGTTCGGTGAGAGCATCAGCCTGCCAGAGTCGGGTGAGCCCGGTCAGGGGGTTGTGCCGGGAGACGGCGGCGCTCGACCCTCATCCGTTTCGACCGCACGCCCGGCATCGGCACCGTCGTCCCCGGCCGCGGCGGGACGCGGCGGGTGCGGCTCGTCCACCGGCGGTGCGAACCCGGCCACGGCCTCGGCGCCCGTCACCTGCGTGGCATCCATCCGGCCGTCGTCGAGCGGGTGCGCGAGCTCGTCCTGGCCGAGCCGCGCCGTGGCGAGCGTCAGGATCGCCAGGATCGGCGGCACCGCACCCGCGATCAGGAACGCCGGCGCCAGGCCCAGCCACTCGCCCACCGGCCCCGCGATGGCCATCGACAACGGCATCAGCGCGAGCGAGACGAAGAAGTCGAGGCTCGAGACGCGTCCGAGCATGGCCGGCGGCACCCGCCGCTGGAGCAGTGTTCCCCACACGACCTGTCCCGCATCGAACAGGAATCCGCAGGCGAACGTCGCGACGACCATGACCCAGAGCCACGGTGTCACGCCGATCAGGGCCAACGGCAGGCAGCCGAAACCCCACGCGAGGATCATGAGCGTGAGATAGCGACGCGGCAGCCGGAACGACGACACCAGCAGGGACCCGACGGCGCCGCCGATGCCGAACGACGCGAGCACCAGCGCGAACTCCCCGGCGCCCCCACCCGTCTGGTCGCGGACCGCGAACGGGATGAGCACCTCGATGGGCCCGACCACGACGAGCACGAGCAGGATCGAGAACGCGAGCGTCGCGAAGAGCCACCGCGTGCGCAACAGGTAGGCGAAGCCGTCGCGCAGGTCGACCGCCATCTGCCGGAGCGGGTGGGAGTCCGACTCCTCCAGGTCGCGCCGCAACGGCGTGGTCCGCATGACCGCGAGCGCGACGATCGCGACCACCTGCAGCGCGCCGACGACGAGGAAGGCGAGCCACGGCCCCTCCACCGCGATCAGCACGCTCGCGAGCGCCGGGCCGGCGGCGTTCTGCGCGACGGGTCGCAGCGCGCCCTCCACGCCGTTCGCCGCGAGCAGCTGCTCGGCGGGCAGCAGCGCCGGGAGCCAGGCCGAGTACGCCGGGTAGAAGAACCCGTCGGCCACGCCGAGGACGAAGGAGAGCGCCGCGAGGTGCCACACCTCGATGAGCCCGCTCGCCGCGAGCAGGCCCGCGACCGCGAACACGACCGCTCGCGCGGCCTCGATGGCGAGGAGGATGCCGCGCTGCGGCATCCGGTCGGCGACGACGCCGCCGATGAGCACGGCGAGGACCAGCCCCAGGCTCGCGCCGACGGCCACGATCGAGAGGTCGATCGGCGTTCCGCCGAGCTCGATGACCTGCCACGCGGCAGCGACGATCCACGCCCCGGCTGAGAGCAACGACGCGGCGAGGGCGACGACCAGCCGTCGGTACTGGGCCGAGGAGAACGGCCGCAGCGCGCGCGGCAACCGGGTCTCCGAGGTCACCCGACCAGTCTGGAGCACTCCCCCGACATCGGACAGGTGCGTCCGCTCACGGCAGAGCCGCCCGACCCGTCGCCGGCGTCGTCAGCGGCCGGGACCGTCAGCGGTCGGCGTCGTCGAGCCACTTCTCGACGAGGTGGTCGGCGACGATGCGGCGGATGGTGCCCGACCGGCCGCGCAGCACGATCGACTCGGTGCGGATGATCGGGCCCTTCTTGCGCACCCCGTCGACGAGCTCGCCGTCGGTCACGCCCGTCGCGACGAAGAACGTGTTGTCGCTGCGCACCAGGTCGTCGAGCTCGTACACCTGGTCGCAGTCCAGGCCCGCGGCCTCGCCGCGTGCACGCTCCTCGTCGTCCTTCGGTGCGAGCCGGCCCTGCATGAACCCGCCCAGCGCCTTGATCGCGCACGCCGTCGTGATGCCCTCCGGGCTGCCGCCGATGCCCACGCACATGTCGATCCGCGACTCGTACCGTGCCGCGTTGATCCCGCCGGCCACGTCGCCGTCCGAGATCAGCCGCGTGCCTGCACCCGCCTCGCGGATCTCCGCGATCAGCTGCTCGTGCCGCGGACGGTTCAGCACCGCCACGCGGAGCTCGCCGACCTCCTTGCCCTTGGCCTTCGCCAGCGCACGCAGGTTCTCCCCGATCGGCTTGCGGATGTCGACCACGCCGTGCCCCGAGGCATCCGTGACGATCTTGTCCATGTAGAACACCGACGACGCATCGAGCATCGTGCCCCGGTCGGCGACCGCGATCACCGACAGCGCGTTCTGCCGGCCCGCCGCGGTCAACGACGTCCCGTCGATCGGGTCCACAGCGATGTCGCACGCCGGCCCGCGCCCGTTGCCGACCCGCTCGCCGTTGAAGAGCATGGGCGCCTCGTCCTTCTCGCCCTCGCCGATCACCACGACCCCGTCGAAGTTCACCGTGCCGAGGAACGCGCGCATCGCATCGACCGCGGCACCGTCCGCGGCGAGCTTCTCACCGCGGCCGATCCACGGGTACGAGCGGATGGCGGCCGCCTCGGTCGCCCGGACCAGCTCGAGCGCGATGTTGCGGTCGGGGTGCAGGTAGAGGCTGTCGTGTTCGCTGCTCGCCATCGAGGGGTCCTCCTGGTTCATCGGTGCCGCGCCCGCACGGCTCGAAACGGCCGGGGCGCCTGTCTTCGAGCCTACTGACGGGGGTGCCGGAACGGGCCGGTGCGGCCCGGATCGGGCGTGAAAGTTCGTGCATTCTTAACGGGGCTCGCCGACCGCCGGGTCAGGGGAGCGAGTCGACCGATCCGATGCGCCACGAGTGTCCGGGGCCGAGTCGCGCGCCCGGCCCGAGGTCGCACGGCGTCACCGCGGTGAGGAACACGGCCACCCGTTCGGCGCACAGGTCGTCGAGCCCGAACACGCGGCCGAGCGGGATCCCGGCGGCCGCGAGCCGCTCGGATTCCCAGGCCGACTGCGGCGCCAGGCGCGCCTGCATCCATCCGCCGAGCGCGCGGACGGCGCCCGCCGTGAGCACGCCCTCGGGCGCGCCGCCGATGCCGATCACGAGGTCGAGGTCGCCATCCGGGCGGACGGCGCGCAGGCATCGCTCGACGTCGCCGTGCACGAAGCGCTCGACCCGCGCCCCGGTCGCCTCCGATGCCTCCGCGACCGCCGCGTTCCGGGGCCGGTCCTGCACGGCGACCCGCACGTCCGACACGGGCACGCCGCGAACCTCCGCGATTCGGGCGATCGCCTCGCGGACCGGCGCGTCGATGTCGAGCCCGGGCACGCGCGAGACGAGCTTCGCCATGTAGTGCGCCGGCCCGATGTCGAGCAATCCGTCGCGCGGCGCGACCGCGAGGATCGCCATCGCCCCGGGAAGGCCGGCCGCAGCGAGGCTCGTGCCGTCGACCGGGTCGACCGCGACGTCCACGGCCGGTCCGGCGCCGGTCCCGAACCGCTCGCCGAGGTGGAGCATGGGCGCCTCGTCCTTCTCCCCCTCGCCCACGGCGACCCGCCCGTCGACGGCGAGCCCGGCGAGCGCCGAGCGCATCGCGGCGACCGCGACGCCGTCCACCGCGTCGCGGTCGCCCGAGCCGACCATGGGCACCGCGGCGAGCGCGGCGGCCCGCACCGCCCCGGCGAACCCGTCGGCGAGGTCCTCCTCGCGGCCCTGGGCTGCCTCGACCTCCTCGACCGCTCGATCCGGCTCGAACGGCTCCGTCTCCCGCTGCACGCCCCAATCCTGCCGCGCGAGCGCGGCATCCGGCACCCCTTGCGCGATCGCACCTGAGGTGTGCTCGACACGTCGGTAGACTCGTGCCGATCCCACTCACCTCCGAAGGAGCAAGGTATGCCCATCGCAACGCCCGAGCAGTACGCCGAGATGCTGGACACCGCCAAGGCCAAGGGTTTCGCCTTCCCGGCGTTCAACGTCTCGAGCTCGCAGACTCTCAACGCGGTCCTGCAGGGCCTGACCGAGTCGGGCTCCGACGGGATCATCCAGGTGACCACCGGCGGGGCCGACTACTTCGCCGGTCACACCGTCAAGGCTCGCGCGACGGGCGCCCTCGCGTTCGCACGGTTCGCGACCGAGGTCGCGAAGTCCTACCCCGTGACCGTCGCGCTGCACACCGACCACTGCCCGAAGAACGCGCTCGACGACTTCGTGTTCCCGCTCATCGCCGCCTCCGAGGAGGAGGTCAAGGCCGGTCGCAACCCCATCTTCCAGTCGCACATGTGGGACGGCTCGGCCGTGCCCCTCGAGGAGAACCTCCAGATCGCGAAGGAGATCCTCCCGCGCATGAAGGCGATCAACGCCATCCTCGAGGTCGAGATCGGCGTCGTCGGCGGCGAAGAGGACGGCGTCAAGCACGAGGGCTCCAACGAGGCGCTCTACACGACGCTCGCCGACGCGATCTCGACCGTCGAGGCGCTCGGCCTCGGCGAGCAGGGCCGCTACATGGCCGCCCTCACGTTCGGCAACGTGCACGGCGTCTACGCGCCCGGCAACGTGAAGCTCCGCCCGGCGCTCCTGAAGGAGATCCAGGACGGCCTCGCCGCCAAGTACGGCACCGGCGAGAAGCCGCTCGACCTCGTCTTCCACGGCGGCTCCGGCTCGACCGACGCCGAGATCGCCGAGGCGGTCGCGAACGGCGTCGTGAAGATGAACATCGACACCGACACGCAGTACGCGTTCACCCGGTCGATCGCCGGCTACATGTTCGCCAACTACGACGGCGTCCTGAAGGTCGACGGCTCGGTCGGCAACAAGAAGCAGTACGACCCGCGCGCGTGGGGCAAGGTCGCCGAGTCCGCCATGGCGGTCCGCGTCGGCGAGTCGACCCGCCAGCTCGGCTCGGCCGGCAACTCGCTCACGGCGTAGGGCGACGGATGACGCAGGACGAGGCGGCTCGGAACGAGACGCAGGGGCGCCCCGGCGACGGCGACGCTCCCCCGGCGCGCGACGAGCGGCCTCGCCCGCAGTACGGCGAGTACGCGCCCGAGGGCTGGTCGTGGCAGCCGCCCGGTGACGAGCGAGCGGATGCCGCGGCGCCCGCACCGGCCGCGCCGCCCCCGCCGCCCGCCGCCGCGCAGGCGCGCACGACCGCGCCGGGCGCGGACGATGCCGCAGCGCGGAAGCCGCGCACGACGGACCGGTTCTTCACGATCCTGCTGCTCGCGCTCGGCGCGATCGGCGCGTGGAACACGTCGGTGAGCCTCCAGCAGCTGCCCGGCGCCATCCAGTCCGTGTACGCCGACCAGGGCGTCGGCGCCTACTCGCCTCAGCCGTGGCTGCCGACGCTCGCGCTGATCGGCACGGTCTTCATGCTGGCGCTCTACGCGGCGGTGCTCGGCTGGTCGATCATGCGCCTCCGCGCGCGGAAGCTCGCGTTCTGGGTGCCGCTCGTGGGTGGCGCCGCGGCGTTCCTCGCGACGATGGTGCTGACCTCGATCGTGTTCTTCACGGACCCGACGTTCCAGGCCTACCTGGAGCGCATGACGGGCGTCTGACGTCGTCGCGCACCGCCGTGCGGCGCCCTCGGCCCGCGCGCGGCGGCGCGCCGCGTCGCGCGCTCAGGCGGTGGCACCCGCCCGGTTGCGCCCGCCGATCGCGCGGGCGTCGCGGTTGCCCTGCAGGTCCTTGCGGAGCTCCTTCGGCAGCGAGAACATCAGGTCCTCCTCGGCCGTCTTGACCTCCTCGACCTCGCCGAAGCCGGCGTCCTCGAGCTCGAGGAGCACCTCCTTGACGAGCCCCTCGGGCACGGACGCGCCGCTCGTGACGCCGACCGTCTCGACGCCCTCGAGCCACTCCTGCTTCACCTCGGTGGAGTAGTCGACCCGGTAGGCGGCCTTCGCACCGTACTCGAGGGCGACCTCGACGAGGCGCACGCTGTTCGACGAGTTGGCCGAGCCGACCACGATCACGAGGTCGGCGTCCTGTGCGACCTTCTTGATCGCGACCTGGCGGTTCTGCGTGGCGTAGCAGATGTCGTCGGAGGGCGGGTCCTGCAGGTTGGGGAACCGCTCGCGCAGGCGGCGCACGGTCTCCATGGTCTCGTCCACGCTCAGCGTGGTCTGCGAGAGCCAGACGACCTTCTCGGGGTCGCGCACCTCGATGTTCGCCACGTCGTCGGGGCTGTTGACGAGCGTGACGTGGTCGGGCGCCTCGCCGGCGGTGCCCTCGACCTCCTCATGGCCCTCGTGGCCGATGAGCAGGATCTCGTAGTCGTCGCGCGCGAAGCGCACGGCCTCGCGGTGGACCTTGGTGACGAGCGGGCACGTCGCGTCGATCGCGTGCAGGCCGCGCTCGGCGGCGGAGTTCACGACCGCGGGCGAGACGCCGTGCGCGCTGAACACCACATGGGCGCCCTCGGGCACCTCGTCGACCTCCTCGACGAAGATCGCGCCGCGCTTCTCGAGCTCGGTCACGACGTGGATGTTGTGCACGATCTGCTTGCGCACGTACACGGGTGCGCCGTAGTGGTCGAGCGCCTTCTCGACGGCGATCACCGCCCGGTCGACGCCCGCGCAGTACCCGCGCGGCGCCGCGAGCAGCACCTTCTTCGGTCCGGGGGCGGGGATATCCTTGAGCCGGCCGCGCACGCTCGGGATCCGAGGCATGCCGAGGTCGATTCGCGGGGCATCCGTCAAGCTCGTCACGGATGCCATCCTACGCGGGCGGTGATGACGGGCTGCTGGGAGGCGCATGGCCGAGGGACCGACGACCCGCGAGACGCCGTGGCCCGTCTCAGTGCTCTCGGCGAAGCTCAAGGAGTACCTCGACCGCCTCGGCACCGTCTGGATCGAGGGCGAGATCACGCAGTGGGGCGTGTCCGCGGGCAACGTCTACGGGAAGCTGAAGGACCTCGAGACCGATGCCACGGTCTCGTTCACGATCTGGTCGTCGACGCGCGCGAAGCTCACCGAGCAGTTCAAGGCGGGCGACCACGCCGTCGCACTCGTCAAGCCCAACTGGTGGGTCAAGGGCGGTTCGCTCACCATGCAGGTGTTCGACCTGCGGCACGTCGGCCTCGGCGACCTGCTCGAGCGTCTCGAACGGCTGCGTGCGCAGCTCGCGGGCGAGGGCCTGTTCGCGGCCGACCGCAAGCGGCGGCTGCCGTTCCTGCCGCAGGTCATCGGCCTCGTCACGGGCAAGGACAGCGACGCCGAGCAGGACGTGGTCCGCAACGCGCGCCTGCGCTGGCCCGCGGTCGAGTTCCGGATGGCGTACGCGGCGGTCCAGGGCGACCGGTGCGCGCCCGAGGTGGCGGGCGCCATCCGGCGCCTCGATGCCGACCCCGAGGTCGACGTGATCATCGTCGCGCGCGGCGGCGGCGACTTCCAGAACCTGCTCGGGTTCAGCGACGAGCGCGTCGTGCGGGCCGCGGCCGCGGCATCCACCCCCCTCGTCAGCGCGATCGGCCACGAGGCCGACCGCCCGCTGCTCGACGAGGTCGCCGACCTCCGGGCGTCGACGCCGACGGATGCCGCGAAGCGCGTCGTGCCGGACGTGGCGGAGGAGCTCATCCGGGTCGAGCAGGCCCGCGCCCGCCTGCGCATGCGCGTCACCACGCTCGTGAACCACGAGATCGACCGGCTCGGTCACCTGCGCAGCCGCCCGGCGCTCGCCGACCCGGGTTGGATGGTCGACCGACGTGCCGAGGAGGTCACCCGGTGGGTGGCGCGCGGCAGCGAATTGGCCGAGCGAGCGATCGAACGCGCCGCCGTCCGGACCGCCGAGCTCCGGTCCCAGCTGCGCGCGCTCTCGCCGCTCGCGACGCTGCAGCGCGGATACGCGATCGTGCAGCGTGAGCACGACGGCGTGCTGACGAGCCCCGAGCAGGCGCCGGAGGGCACCGCACTCCGGATCACGCTCGCCGAGGGCCGTCTCGCGGCGACATCTCGGGGAGCGGTCGGCGAGGCCGAATAGAATGCCCTCCATGCCCCCCACCTCCACGGATGTCGCCGAGCTCAGCTACGAGCAGGCACGCGACGAGCTCGTGCGCGTCGTCGCCGAGCTCGAGCAGGGTTCGGCGACGCTCGAGCAGTCGCTCGCGCTGTGGGAACGTGGCGAGGCGCTCGCACAGCGCTGCGAGGAGTGGCTGGTCGGGGCCAAGGCACGCCTCGACGCGGCGCGCGCCGGTGCCGCCGGCCGGGGCGCCCGTGCGACGACCGACTCGCTCGACCTCGACGGCGGCGAGGCCTGATGGCCGCGCGCGCCCCGCGGGTCGTCGCCGAGCTCGGCCGCCCCGAGACCCCGCAGGAGACCGCCGACCGGAGGGCCGAGCAGTCCCGCAAGCACCGCGAACGGCAGACGCTGCGCAATCTCATCGGCTCGCTCCTCGCGTGCGTCGCGGCGGTCGCGCTCATCGTGCTCCTCGTACCGCGCAGCGACACCCCGATCGATCGCGACATCGACGTGGCCGCGGTCGCCGCGCAGGCGCAGGTCGGGATCGAGGCTCCGCTCGCGGTGCCCGAGTTGCCCGACGACTGGCGCTCGAACGCCGCGGAGCTCCGCACGCGCGACGCCGACGGCGTCACCGCGTGGTACGCCGGCTACCTCACGCCGACCGACGAGTACGCGGGCATGTACCAGGGGCTCGGCGCCAACCCGACCTGGACGGCCGACCTGCTGAAGAACACGATCGCCACCGGGGTCGTCACCGTCGACGGCGTCGAGTGGACCGTCTACGACAACCGCGAGACCGACGCCGACGTCGGCAATGCGCGGTACGGATTGGTGGCCGAGGCCGGCGAGAGCACCTTCGTGCTCCTCGGCACCGCGACCCCCGAGGAGTTCGAGACCCTCGCCGGCGCGCTCGCGCCGGCGATCGACGCACAGCGCTGAGAGGAGCGGCCGTGAGCAAGTCCGCACCCGCACGACCGACCACCCCCGCCGAGACGTGGCGCGAGCTGCGCGCCGGCAATGCCCGGTTCGTGGCCGGAACGCCCCTGCACCCCCGACAGGACGTCGATCGCCGCACCGAGCTCGCGAACCACCAGCGCCCGCTCGTCGCCATCTTCGGCTGCAGCGACTCGCGCCTGTCCGCCGAGATCATCTTCGACGTCGGCCTCGGGGACGCATTCGTGGTGCGCAACGCCGGACAGGTGCCCTCGGACTCGGTGCTCGGCTCGCTCGAGTACGCCGTGGCCGTCCTCGGCGTCCCGCTCATCCTCGTCCTCGGCCACGACGAGTGCGGTGCGGTGCGCGCCGCGATCGACTCGCAGGCCGAGGACGCCGCGCCGCTGCCCGCTCACATCCGCGGCATCGTCGACGAGATCGTGCCCGCCGTGCGCAAGGTCGCCGGGGTCGAGGACGGGCCGATCGCGCCCGACCACCTCGACGCCGGGTACGTCGGGCGCGAGCACCTCCGGAACGCCGTGTCGCAGTTGCTGGAGCGCTCCGAGGTGATCAGCGACGCGATCGCAGCGGGTACGCTGGCTGTCGTCGGCGCGAACTACCGCCTGCTCGAGGGCCGCGCCGAGACCGACGTCGTCGTCGGTCGCATCTGACGCCGCCGGCGGCATCCCACCGCCGCGCCGCACGTTCCGAATCGAAGGGGAGCACACCGTGGTGGACAACGCCGCCGACTACCGGATCGAACACGACACGATGGGCGAGGTGCGGGTCCCCGCAGCGGCGCTCTATCGCGCCCAGACGCAGCGCGCGGTCGAGAACTTCCCGATCTCGGGATCCGGCCTCGAGCCCGCCCAGATCGCGGCGCTCGCCCGCATCAAGAAGTCCGCGGCGCTCGCCAACGCGCGCCTCGGGGTCCTCGACCAGCAGCTCGCGCAGGCGATCGCCGACGCCGCCGACGAGGTCATCGCGGGTGCGCACGGCTTCACCGAGCACTTCCCGGTCGACGTCTACCAGACGGGCTCCGGCACGTCGTCGAACATGAACATGAACGAGGTGCTCGCGACGATCGCGACGCAGAAGCTCGGCAGCGCCGTCCACCCGAACGACCACGTCAACGCCTCGCAGTCCTCCAACGACGTCTTCCCGACGTCGGTGCACATCGCCGTGACGGCCGCGCTGTTCGACGACCTCATCCCGGCGCTCGACCACCTCGCGGTGGCGCTCGAGGCCAAGGCGGAGGCGTGGGCCGGCATCGTCAAGGCGGGTCGCACGCACCTCATGGACGCCACGCCGGTCACACTCGGCCAGGAGTTCGGCGGCTACGCCCGGCAGATCCGCCTCGGCATCGAGCGCGTCCGCACGGCGCTCCCCCGGGTCGCCGAGGTCCCGCTCGGCGGCACGGCGGTCGGCACGGGCATCAACACGCCCGCAGGCTTCCCCCAGCTCGTCATCGAGATGCTCCAGCAGGAGACCGAGCTGCCGATCACCGAGGCCGCCGACCACTTCGAGGCGCAGGCCAACCGCGACGGCCTCGTCGACGCGTCGGGCGCGCTGCGCACGATCGCGGTGAGCCTCACCAAGATCTGCAACGACCTCCGCTGGATGGGCTCCGGCCCGAACACGGGCCTCGGCGAGCTGTTCATCCCCGACCTCCAGCCGGGCTCGTCGATCATGCCCGGCAAGGTCAACCCCGTCGTTCCCGAAGCCGTCCTCATGGTCGCCTCGCGCGTCGTCGGCAACGACGCGACGATCGCGTGGGCCGGAGCATCGGGCTCGTTCGAGCTGAACGTGCAGATCCCCGTCATGGGCACCGCGCTCCTCGAGTCGATCCGCCTCCTCTCGAACTCGGTGCGCGTGCTCGCCGACAAGACGGTCGACGGCCTCCAGGTCAACGAGGCGCGCGCCACCGCCTTGGCCGGCATGTCGCCCTCGATCGTGACTCCGCTCAACAAGGCCATCGGCTACGAAGCGGCCGCGAAGATCGCGAAGCACTCGGTCGCCAAGGGCATCACGGTGCGCGAGGCCGTCGTCGACCTCGGCTACGTCGAGCGCGGCGAGGTCACTGAGGAGCAACTCGACGCCGCCCTCGACCTGCTCTCGATGACGCGTCCGCCGCAGCGGGGCTGAGCCCGCGACATCCGCCCTTAGTTCGCGACGGCCCCGGAACCCATCGGTTCCGGGGCCGTCGTCGTCGGTGGATCGCGTCAGGCGAGCTCGCCGCCGTCGAGCATCTCGGAGACGAGCGCGGCGATCGCCGATCGCTCGGACCGGGTCAGCGTGATGTGGGCGAACAGCGGATGCCCCTTCAGCGTCTCGATCACGCTCGCGACGCCGTCGTGGCGGCCGACGCGGAGGTTGTCGCGCTGCGCGACATCGTGCGTGAGCACCACGCGCGAGTTCTGCCCGACCCGGCTGAGGACGGTGAGCAGGACGTTGCGCTCGAGCGACTGCGCCTCGTCGACGATCACGTAGGCGTCGTGGAGCGACCGCCCGCGGATGTGCGTGAGCGGCAGCACCTCGAGGATGCCCCGGTCGACGACCTCGTCGAGCACGTTGTCGGAGACGAGGGCGCCGAGCGTGTCGAACACCGCCTGCGCCCAGGGGTTCATCTTCTCGCCCTGGTCGCCGGGCAGGTAGCCGAGCTCCTGGCCGCCCACTGCGTACAGCGGACGGAACACCATGATCTTCTTGTGCTGCTGGCGTTCGAGCACGGCTTCGAGCCCCGCGCACAGCGCGAGAGCGGACTTGCCGGTGCCGGCGCGACCGCCGAGCGACACGATGCCGATCTCGGGGTCGAGCAGCAGGTCGATGGCCAGGCGCTGCTCGGCCGATCGGCCGTGGACGCCGAAGGCCTCGCGGTCGCCGCGGACGAGTCGCACCTCGCGGTCGCCGACGACCCGAGCGAGCGCCGACCCCCGATCGGACTGGATCACGAGCCCGGTGTTCACGGGCATGCCCGCGGCCGCGTCGGTTTCCAGGTGCTCGTGCTCGTAGAGCTTCGCCATGTCGTTCGAGCCCAGGGCGACTTCGGCCATGCCGGTCCACCCCGAGTCGACGGCGAGCTCGGCGCGGTACTCCTGCGCGTCGAGGCCGATCGAGGCGGCCTTGATGCGCAGCGGGAGGTCCTTGGAGACGACCGTCACCGCGACGCCGTCGTTCGAGAGGTTCATCGCACAGGCGAGGATGCGCGAGTCGTTGTCGGCCAGCTGCAGCCCGCTCGGCAGGACCGACAGGCTCGAGTGGTTCAGTTCGACCCGGAGGGACCCGCCGTCCCCGACGGGGATCGGGAAGTCGAGTCGTTCGTGCTGCACGCGCAGGTCGTCGAGCAGCCGCAGTGCGGCGCGGGCGAAGTACCCGATCTCGGGATCGTTGCGCTTGGATTCGAGCTCCGTGATGACGACGACCGGCAGCACAACCGGGTGCTCCGCGAATCGGAACAGGGCACGCGGGTCCGAGAGCAGCACCGACGTGTCGAGCACGTAGGTCCGTTCGTCCTGCGCGGCACCCCCGGGTGTCGCCTCACCGGGACGACGCTGCTGCTGCGCGTCCGGCTCGACCGGTCCGAGGGGCTTGATGGGATCGACAGAGGTCACGACCGCTCCTGCCCCGAGCTCTCGCTCGGCTCACGCGCCGGCCGGCGATCCTCCCACGAGCGGTTCACGAGCCGACTCGACCGGGCGCCTTGCCCGATGTCCTGACGGTACGTCCGACGGGCGACATCCGCAGAAGCGACACGCGGCGCGACATCCGCTGTTCACAATCCCGGCTCAGTACGCGGCGGCGGTGTTGAACGAGACGAAGGCGCCCCGCAGCATCTCGACGGTCTCCTCGTCGAGCGCCGCGTGCACGCTCAGGCGCACCGTCCCGAGCCGCGTCGTCGTGGTGAGCCCGTGGTTGTGCAGCGACGCGGAGAGCACGGTCACCTGCTCGGGCTCGGGCTCCAGCACCACGATGCCGGCGCGCTCGCGCTCGTCGCGGGAACTCACCACCGGCACCGCGAACTCGTCGGCGAGGTCGATCACGCGGCTGACGTTCTCGGCCATGCGTGCGTTGACGGCCTCGACGCCCGCCTCGGCGAGCTCCTCGAGCGCGGCCGCGAACCGTGCCCCGGCGATCGGGTCGGGGTTCGACACGCGGAAGGCGCGCGCACCCGCCGCCGGCGGGGGCACCTCGTCCCACACCTCGTCGTCGTCGGTGCCGGTGTAGCCCGAGAACACGGGCGTGAGCTGCTCGGCCGCGCGCTCGGACAGGGCCATCACGCCCGTGCCCCACCCGGCGCGGCACCACTTCTGCCCGCCGGTGACGACGACGTCGGCGACCTCCCACGGTGCATCGACGATGCCGAAGCCCTGGATCGCGTCGACGATGAGGAGCCGATCGCCGATGACCTGGCGGATGCCCTCGAGGTCGCAGAGGTAGCCGGTGCGACTGTCGACGAGGCTCACCGCGACCGCCGCGACGTTCGCCTCGAGCTGGTCGCGGATCAGCCCCGGGGTCACCTTGCCGTGGTCGGTCTCCAGCCACGCGGGCTGCACCGAGTGCAGCGCCTCGTTGGCCCGAACCGCGGCGATCGGGACGCTCGGGAACTCCCCCCGGGAGAGGAGCACCGTGCCCGTGAGGCCGAACATCGCGTGCATGAGGCCGGTGGACGTGTTCGGGACCGCCACGACGCGGTCGGAGGCGATGCCGGTCAGGGCTGACGCCGCATCGCGCAGGCGGCGGTCCTGGTCGCGGAACGCATCCATGCTGCCGTGCCGGGCGCGCTCGAGCACCTGCGTGAACGCCAGCGTCTCCTCGGCCGCGACCCGGGCCAGCGGGCCGACGCGTGCGTAGTCGAGGTAGCCGGGCTCCTCGCTGAATCCGGCCAGGTAGTCGTCCATGCTCACGGGCGGTGCCCCCTTCTCCGAGGCATATCCTGACAGAATCCTGATGGATTCGTGGGCGGGATCAGCCGCCGAACCGCCGGTGCCGGCGCGTGTAGTCGCGGATGGCGCGGAGGAAGTCCACCTCTCGGAGGTCGGGGCCCAGCGCCTCGACGAAGTAGAACTCGCTGTGCGCGGCCTGCCACAGCATGAAGTCGCTGAGGCGCTGCTCGCCGGAGGTGCGGATCACGAGGTCGGGGTCGGGCTGGCCGCCGGTGTACAGGTGCTCCCCGATCAGCTCCGGCGTGAGCGATTCGGCGAGGTCCTCGAGGCTGCGGCCCTCGGCGTGGTGGGAGGCCACGATCGAGCGCATCGCGTCGGTGATCTCGCGGCGGCCCCCGTAGCCCACGGCGAGGTTGACGTGCAGGCCCTTCTTGCCCTCCGTCCGGTGCTCGGCGGCATCGAGCGCCGCGACGAGCGGCTCAGGGAGCCCGGCGTCCGAGCCGACGTGCTGCACCCGCCAGTCGCGGTAGTGGCTGAGCTCCTCGGCGAGCTCGGCGATGATCTCGATGAGGTCGGCGAGCTCCTCGGACGTGCGGTTGCCGAGGTTGTCGGCCGAGAGCAGGTAGAGCGTCACGACCGAGATGCCGAGGTCGTCGCACCACTCGAGGAACTCGCGCATCTTCGCGGCGCCGGCGCGATGGCCGTGCGCGGCCGAGTCGTAGCCCAGCTGCTTCGCCCACCGACGGTTGCCGTCGATGATCATGGCCACGTGTCGTGGCAGTTCCGCCTCGTCGAGTTCCCGGCGGAGCCGATTCTGGTAGAGCCGATAGAGAAGGCCGCGACCGGGGCGCTGATCGCTCGTCTGCACTCGACCACGCTACTCCCCTGCGCGCGTTCGGACACTCACAGCAAGCCGTGATGGGGCTCGCCCTACGCTGTCAGCATGACCCAGCGCGAACCCGAGGACGTCGCCGAGCACCTGCACCGGCCGGCGGCCGAACTCGATCGCGCGGACGCCGCGGTCGCCGCCGACGAACGCCTCGGCCCCGACATCCCGAACCTCCCCCTCATCGACGCGTCGCCGGAGCATCCGGCCGACCTCAAGCCGACCTGGCGCGGGTGGATCCACGCGGGCACGTTCCCGCTCACGATCGCCGCGGGCATCGTCCTCATCGCCCTCGCCGACGGCGCGGCCGCCAAGTGGGCGTCGGCGGTCTTCACGCTGACCTCGATGCTGCTCTTCGGCAATTCGGCGCTGTACCACCGGTTCAACTGGAAGCCGCGCACCAAGGTGATCCTGAAGCGCATCGACCACGCGAACATCTTCCTGCTGATCGCGGGCACCTACACGCCGCTGTCGATCCTCGCGCTGCCGCCCGAGAAGGGGATCATCCTGCTCGTGCTGGTCTGGACCGGCGCGCTCATCGGCATCGCCTTCCGCGTCTTCTGGATCGGGGCGCCGCGCTGGCTCTACGTGCCCATCTACGTGCTGCTCGGCTGGGCGGCCGTGATGTACCTCGGCGACCTGCTGGCCGCGAGCGTCGCCATGATGGTGCTCGTGATCGTCGGCGGCGTGCTCTACACGATCGGCGCCGTGGTCTACGGCCTGAAGAAGCCGAACCCGTGGCCGGGCCACTTCGGCTTCCACGAGATCTTCCACGTGTGCACGGTGCTCGCGTTCATGTGCCACTGGACGGCCACGCTGCTCATCGCGATCGACCCCGCGTACCACGCCGGCTGACGGGTCGACCCCCGCGACCGGCCCGACGTCGACCAGGTCCCGCGGCGCGCGGCGCGGCGGCTACCGCTCGTCGCGGTCGGCCGGCGGGGCGTCGGATTCCGCGGCATCCGCCGGGGGCGCGCCCTCGTCGTCGACCGCCCCGTCGCCGCCGGCCGCTGCCTCGGCCGCGGCGGCCTCCTCGGCCGCGATGCGCTCGCGCGCCTCGGCTCGGTAGTTGACCCGGCGGATGCGTCGCACCATGTCGAGGACGAGAAGCAGCACCGCGACCATGATCAGGATGGTGGCGATGAAGCCGACCACGCCGGGCGTCACGTCGTTCGGGTCGAACTCCTCCTCGGCGGCCGCGACGGCCGTGATCGCCGACGCGAGCGCGGGGCTCATCGGCGGTCTCCGCGGGAGGTGACGGCGGGCGCGACGAGCATCGGATTCCCTTCAGGGACGGCGGGTTAGGCTGGGAGCCAAGCCTAGACGATCCACCCGGGAAGGAGCCGCGCGGTGCCCCCACGCGAGTCCGCCGACGCGGCGGCCGAGGACGCCGCACTCGACGGCACTCCAGCCTCCGCGCGCGACGGCTCGGCCGTCGCGCAGCGATCCGCCACCGCGTCGAGCGCGTCATCGACCGCCGCCGACCTCTCGGACCGCTACGGGCGGACGCCGACCCGACGCCGCCGCGACCGGTCCATCCTCATCGGCGCCGCGATCGCCTTCGCGGCGGTGCTCGTCTCATGGGTCGTCTGGGCCGGTCTCGACGGGAACGCGCCCCTCGTGCAAGCCACCGACCTCGGCCACGAACTGCTCGACGAGCGTGCGGTCGAGGTGACGTGGCGGCTGTCGGTCCCGTCGGGGAACGCGACCGCGTGCATCGTCCAGGCCTTCAACGAGGACTTCACCGTCGTGGGTTGGAAGGTCGTCGAGATCCCGGCGTCGGAGCGGCCGCTGCGGACCTTCACGGAGACCGTGCGGACGGCGCAGGAGGCGAACACGGGTTTGATCTCCCACTGCTGGCTTCGGTAGAATTGGGGATTCGCCCCGGCAGACGCTGGGGCGACACGTCTATTCACGGGAGTGTGCACCATGGCGCAGGACGCCACCGTCACCTGGCTCACTCAGGAGGCCTTCGACCGCCTGAACGCCGAACTCGAGCACCTCTCCACCACCGGCCGGGAAGAGATCGCCAAGCGCATCGAGGCCGCGCGTGAGGAGGGCGACCTCAAGGAGAACGGCGGCTACCACGCCGCCAAGGACGAGCAGGGCAAGCAGGAGGCCCGCATCCGCCAGCTCACCGACCTGCTCCGCCACGCCGAGGTCGGCGAGGCCCCCACCTCGAGCGGCGTCGTCGAGTCGGGCACCGTCATCACCGCCGTCGTCGCAGGCGACGAGGAGCGGTTCCTCATCGGCAGCCGCGAGATCGCCGGCGACTCCGAGCTCGACGTCTTCAGCGAGCAGTCGCCGCTCGGCGCGGCGATCCTCGGCCTGAAGGTGGGCGACTCCACGTCGTACACCGCCCCGAACGGCCGCGAGATCGCCGTCGAGGTCACGGGCGTCGAGACCTGGTCCGGGCAGTGACGCGCTGACCGCACGAACGTCGAACGGCCCCTCCGATTCGGAGGGGCCGTTCCGCGTTCCGAGCTCGTCAGCTGGTCACTCGGCGATGATCTCGGGTTCGTAGCCGGCCCGGCGGAGGATCGCCACGACCTCCTCGCGGTGCGCCGGTCCGCGGGTCTCCACCGAGAGCTGCAGCGCGACCTCGGAGATCTGCATGCCCGCGCCGTGCCGCGTGTGCAGCACCTCGACGACGTTCGCGTTCGCCGCCGCGAGCAGCTCGGAGATCCGGGCGAGCTGGCCGGGGCGGTCGGGGAGCCCGATGCGCAGCGTCAGGTAGCGGTCGGATGCCGCAAGCCCGTGCGCGATGACCCGCTGCATGAGCAGCGGGTCGATGTTCCCGCCCGAGAGCACGACCACGAGCGGCCCGTCGGAGTGCACCTTGCCGGTCATCAGCGCAGCGACGCCGACCGCTCCGGCCGGCTCGACGACGACCTTCGCGCGTTCGAGGAGGACGAGCAGCGCGCGGGCGATGTCGTCCTCGGTGACCGTGACGACCTCGTCGATCGCATCGCGGATGATCTCGAAGTTCAGCTCGCCCGGCCGGTACACGGCGATGCCGTCGGCGATCGTGGGCATGACCGGCACCGTGGTCGGCTCGCCGGCGGCGAGCGACGGCAGGTACGGCGAGGCGTTCTCCGCCTGCACGCCGATCACGCGGATGCTCCGCCCGAGCGCCGCGGCCTTCTGCTTCGCGGCGCTGGCGATGCCGGCCGCGAGCCCCCCGCCGCCGATCGGGACCACGATGGTCGTGGCGTCCGGTGCCTGCTCGAGGATCTCGAGGCCGAGCGTGCCCTGCCCGGCGATGACGTCCTCGTGGTCGTACGGCGGGATCACGGTCGCGCCGGTCTCGGTCGCGAAGCGTGCGGCGGCCTCGAGCGTCTCGCCGATCGAGTCGCCGCGGAGCACGACGTCGGCGCCGTACGCCCTCGTCGCCTCGAGCTTCGGCAGGGCGACGCCGACCGGCATGAAGATGGTCGCGCGGATGCCGAGCTCGCGGGCCGCGTACGCGACGCCCTGGGCGTGGTTGCCGGCCGATGCGGCGACGACGCCCCTCGCGCGCTCCTCGGCCGTGAGCGCGGACAGCCGGTTGAAGGCGCCGCGCAGCTTGTAGGACCCCGTCCGCTGGAGGTTCTCGCACTTCAGGTGCACCGGCACCCCCGCGATCGCGCCGAGGTAGCGCGAGGTCTCCATCGGCGTCCGGCGCGCGATCGCCGCGACCGTGCGCTGCGCGTGCTCGAACTCCGCGAGGGTCGGGCCGGGCAGCGCCGCTGCCGGTGCCCCGCTCGGCGCGGTGGAGGTGGTGTCGAGGGCGTGGTTCATGTCACCGTCCGTATCCGGGTCGCTGGGGTACCGTGCGCCACAGCGGAGATCGGATCTCAGCGGGCGGAGGCGGCTCGGCCTGCTTCCAGGCGCCGCCCGAGATGTACATGATCATGACATTGGCGACCGCGGCGACCGGCACCGCGAACAGTGCACCGGGGATGCCCGCCAAGAGCGATCCGGTGGCGACCGCGACGACCACGCCGAGCGGGTGCACCTTGACGGCCGTGCCCATGATCAGCGGCTGCAGCACGTGCCCCTCGACCTGCTGCACCAGCAGCACGACGCCGAGCATCGCGAGCGCGATGCCCCAGCCGTTGTAGACGAGCGCCACGAAGACGGCGAGTGCACCCGTCACGACCGCACCGACGATCGGGATGAACGAGCCGAGGAACACGAGCACGGCGATCGGGATCGCGAGCGGCACGCCGAGCAGGAGCGCTCCGAGGCCGATGCCGACGGCGTCGATCGCCGCGACGAAGATCTGGACGCGGACGAAGTTCTCGAGGGTCGCCCAGCCCGACCGGCCGGCCCCGTCGATCGCGGCGCGCGCGCGGCGGGGGAAGATCCCGACGATCCAGTCCCAGATGCCGCGACCGTCGATCAGGATGAAGAGCGTGGCGAAGAGGGCCAGCAGCAGCCCGGCCAGGAAGTGCCCGATCGACGAGCTCACCGACAGCGCGCCCGACACGAGCACGCCGCTCTGCTGCTGCGCGGTGTCGACCACCTGCTGCACGGCCTGGTCGATCTGCTCCGGGGTCACGTGGAGCGGCCCCTCGAGGAGCCACGCCCGGAAGTCCTCCCATGCGAGGATGCTCTGGTCGGCGAGGTCGGCCGAGCCGCGCACGATCTGCGAGATGCCCAGCGTGAGCAGGCCGCCGACGAACGCCAGCGTCGCGACCATCGCCGCCGAGACCGCGAGGCCCTTCGGCCAACGGTGTCGCTGGAGGAACTCCGAGAACGGCACGAGCAGGGCCGAGATGAGCATGGCGACGAGCACCGGCACGATCACCAGCCGAAGCTGGATGATCAGGAAGATGACCACGGCGAGCACGCCGCCGACGAGCAGCAGCCGCCACGACCAGGCCGCGGCGACGCGCATCGAGTAGGGCACGGATGCCGCGGCATCGCGCACGTGCTCGGGCTCGGCATCGCGCGGGGCCTGCTCGGCCGCCCGCTCGGACGTGGTGGATCGGCGCACGCGCATCCGCCGCGCACGCGAGGTCCCCTTCGCCTCGGTCACCGTCACAGTCTAGGCGCGGGTGCATGCCCGGGAGGCCATGTGTCGGAGGTCGCCGCTAGGGTCGAGGCACCATGCTCGATCAGGTCTCTCCCGCGCTCGCACGACGCATCGCCCTCGCGGCCCAGGGCTTCGGCCGCCCGACGCCACCCGTGCCCGGTACCAGGCAGCTCGCGGGCGTGGTCGATCGGCTCGGCCTCCTCCAGATCGACTCGGTCAACGTCTTCGAGCGCAGTCACTACCTTCCCGCCTTCAGCCGCGTCGGGCGGTACGACCGCGAGCTCCTCGACCGCATGGCGTGGGGGCGCACGGGCCGGCTCGTGGAGTACTGGGCGCACCAGGCGGCGTTCATCCCGCGCGACCTGTGGCCGCTGTTCGAGTTCCGGCGCGCCGAGTACCGCGCGAAGGGCACTGCCGAAGGGAGCGGGTGGCTGAGCGAGCACCGCGACCTCGCCGCGTGGCTGCGCGCCGAGCTCGCGGCGAACGGCCCGATGCCGGCGAGCGCGATCGAGCACGACGCCAACGAGCGACGGGGGCCGTGGTGGGGCTGGTCCGACGCGAAGAGGACGCTCGAGTGGATGTTCCTCAGCGGCGACGTGGTCTGCGTCGAACGGCGCCGGTTCGAGCGCGTGTACGCCCTCCCCGAGCAGGCGCTCGGGCCGGACCTGCTCGAGAACGGGCCGTCGGAACCCGATTCGGTGCGCGTGCTCGTCGAGCGCGCCGCGGCGGCGCTCGGCATCGCGACCGCCGCGGACCTCGCGGACTACTGGCGCATGCTGCAGTCGCAGGTACGACCCGCGATCGCCGATCTGGTCGACGCGGGCGTGCTCGTGCCCGTCGAGGTGCCAGGGTGGGGCAACGGTGGCCGGACCGGGCCCGCGTGGATGCATCGCGACGCCCGTCGGCCGCGACGCATCGAGGGCGTCGCGCTGCTCTCCCCGTTCGACCCCGTCGTGTGGTTCCGGCCGCGCACCGAGCGACTGTTCGACTTCCACTACCGCATCGAGATCTACACGCCCGAACCCCAGCGCAAGTTCGGCTACTACTCGCTCCCCGTGCTCGTCGACGACGGGGTGGTCGGCCGGGTCGACCTGAAGAGCGATCGCAAGGCGGGCGTGCTGCGCGTGCAGTCGGCGTGGGTCGAGCCGGGCGCGCCCGCGGAGACCGCGGAACGGCTGGTCCCGGTCCTCCGCGAAGCGGCCCACTGGCAGGGCCTCGACGAGGTCGTCGTGGCCGGGCGAGGCGACCTCTCCCCCGCCATCCTCACGGCGCTCGGGAGTACGGCGCAGCGAGCACCGCAGGTGGGCGCGGCGGTCTAGAAGCTGCGGCCCATCTCGTGCAGGCGCTTGACGCGCTCCGGGATCGGCGGGTGCGTCGCGAACAGGCGGTCGATCACGCCGGGCTTCAGCGGGTCTGCGATCCAGAGGTGCGCCATCGACGAGTTCTGCCGGCGCATCGGGCGACCGTACTGCTCGAGCTTGAGCAGTGCGCGGGCGAGGGCGTCGGGATGCCGCGTGGTCATCGCGCCCGTGGCATCCGCCAGGTACTCGCGCTGGCGTGAGATCGCCAGTTGCACGAGGCTCGCGACGAGCGGGGCGATGAGCATGGCGACGAGGCCGAAGATCATGACGACGGGGTTGCCGTTGTTGTTCCTGCCGAAGAACGCCATCCGGACGAAGATGTCGGAGATGAAGCCGACCGCGACGACGAGTCCGAACACGATCATCGACAGCCGGATGTCGTAGTTGCGCACGTGCCCCAGCTCGTGCGCCATGACGCCCTCGAGCTCGGAGTCGTCCATGATCTCGAGGAGCCCCGTCGTCGCCGCGACGACCGCGTGCTCGGGGTCGCGCCCCGTCGCGAACGCGTTCGGCGCCGGGTCGGAGATGACGAACACGCGCGGCATCTGCGTGCCCGTCGTGATCGAGAGGTTCTCGACCGTGCGCCAGAGCCGCGGATGCTCCGACACGCTGTGGATCTCGACGGCGCCCGACATCGCGAGCGCCTGCCGGTCGGCGGTGAAGTACTGGAAGAGCGCGTACGCCGTCGCGATGACGAGCGTGATGACCACGATCGTCAGGTCCTGGTAGATCACCGCGGCGAGGTAGCCGAGCCCGCCGACGATGGCGAGGAAGAGGATGATCGTGAAGACGGAGTTGCGCTTGTTCCGGGCGATCGCTCGGTACATCGGCGGCTAGAACTGCACGCGCGGGGGCTCGGCGATCGCCGCCGCCTCCGTCACCTCGAAGAACTCGCGCTCGTGGAAGCCGAGGCTGCGCACGAACAGCGTGTTCGGGAAGACCTTGATCTTCGTGTTGAGCTCGCGCACGCCCCCGTTGTAGAACCGGCGGGACGCCTGGATCTTGTCCTCCGTGTCGACCAGCTCGGACTGCAGCTGGAGGAAGTTCTGGCTCGCCTGCAGCTGCGGGTACGCCTCGGCGACGGCGAAGATCGACTTCAGCGCCTGCTGCATGTGGTTCTCGGCTGCGGACGCCTCGGCCGGGCCCGACGCGGTGAGCGTCTCCGCGCGCGCCTTCGTGACGTTCTCGAAGACGGCCTTCTCGTGTGCGGCGTAGCCCTTCACCGCCTCGATGAGGTTCGGGATGAGGTCGGCGCGACGCTTCAGCTGCACCGTGATGTCGCTCCACGCCTCATCGACGCGCACGTTGAGCGTCACGAGGGAGTTGTAGGTCGCCCACAGGTAGATGCCGATCACCAGCACGAGGACGACGACGATGATGAGCGGGATCAGCCATTCCATGGCGGGGACTCCTGAGGCTTCGGCGACGAATTCACTGGACGCTCAATCCTAACGATCGGGCCTGCAAGGCGCCTCAACTCCCATGAGACTCGAAGCGAGCGGAGGCGTCCCTCCGGGCGTAGGCTCGACCCCGTGGACGAGTCCCCGTCGCCGCACGCGCGGCATCGTGCATCCACGGAATCGGTCGCGGTTCCCGCCTCCGGCGCCGACGCCACGGATGCCGCCGACGCCGTGATCGTGATCCGCGACCTGCACGTTCGGCGTGCGAAGACGCCCGTGCTCCACGGGCTCTCGCTCACGGTCCGGCGCGGGAGGATCGTCGGCCTCCTCGGTCCGAGCGGCAGCGGCAAGACGACGCTCATGCGGTCGATCGTGGGCGTGCAGCTCGTCCAGTCGGGAACGGTCGAGGTGCTGGGCCTGTCCGCCGGCTCGCGGGACCTCCGAAGCCGCGTCGCGTACGTGACCCAGCAGCCGAGCGTCTACGACGACCTGACCGTGCGCCAGAACCTCGCCTACTTCGCCCGTGTGCTCGGCGTCCCGAAGGCGAAGGTCGACGAGGCGATCGCCCGGACGCACCTCGGCGACGTCGAACGCCGGCTCGCGGGCTCGCTGTCGGGCGGGCAGCGTGGGCGGGTGTCGCTCGCCGCGGCACTGCTCGGCGACGCGGAGCTGCTGGTGCTCGACGAGCCGACTGTCGGGCTCGACCCGGTGCTGCGCGTCGAGCTGTGGGAGCTCTTCCACCAGCTCGCCGAGGAGGGGGCGACGCTCATCGTCTCGAGTCACGTGATGGACGAGGCGAAGCGCTGCGACCAGCTCCTGCTCATGCGCAACGGGGAACTCCTCGCCGACGCCACGGTGGCGAACGTGCTCGCCGCGACCGGGACCGATGACATGGAGACCGCGTTCCTCACGCTCATCGAACGCGCCACGACGCCGATGACCGACGAGGAGGCGCGGCGATGACCCCGGTGCGCACGCTCGCGACCGCCGGCCGGGTGCTGACGCAGATCCGGCACGACCCCCGTACGATCGGGCTGCTGCTCGTCGTGCCGAGCCTGCTCATCGGCCTCGTCGCCTGGATCTTCACCGACACCGACGTGTTCGCCGACATCGGTCCGGCGATGATCGCGCTGTTCCCGTTCATCGTGATGTTCCTCGTGACCAGCATCGCGACCCTTCGCGAGCGCCGCTCTGGCACCCTCGAGCGGCTGTTCTCGATGCCGCTCGGCAAGGGCGACTTCATCCTGGGCTACGCGCTGGCCTTCGGCCTCCTCGCGATCTTCCAGACGGCGATCGCGGTGTCGTGGGCCGTCTGGGTGTGCGGCCTCGAGATCGACGGATCGATCTGGCTGCTGTTCGCCGTGGCGGTCTCCGACGCGCTCCTCGGCACCGCGCTCGGACTCCTCGCGAGCGCATTCGCGCGCACCGAGTTCCAGGTCGTGCAGTTCATGCCCGTGCTGGTGTTCCCGCAGATCCTGCTCGGCGGGATCTTCCTGCCTCGCGACCAGCTGCCCGAGGCCCTCCAGGCGATCGGCGACGCCCTCCCGCTGAGCTTCGCGATCGACGCCCTCACGGCCGTGGCCGACGGGTCGGAGGATGCGGCGTGGATCTGGGGCAAGGTGCTCGTGATCGGGGCCTGGATCGTCGGATCGATCGTGCTCGGCTCGATCACGCTTCGGCGTCGAACGCCCTGACCGCCGATCCTCCGCCGCTCCCCTCGGCGCGGCCGAGCACGCGGTCGAGGTACGGGTTGGCGAACCGCCGTTCGGGGTCGAGCCGGTCGCGAACGGCGAGGAACTCGTCGAACCTCGGGTACGCCGTCCGGAGCGTCTCGGCGGCCTGCGTGTGCATCTTGCCCCAGTGGGGTCGCCCGCCGAGGGAGCGCATGATCGCCTCGACGCCCGCGAAGTACGCGGTGGAGTCCTCGCGGAAGTACCGGTGCACGGCGATGTACCCGGTCTCGCGCCCGTACGCGGTGGAGAGCCAGTTGTCGTCGGGCGCCGCGGCGCGCACCTCGACCGGGAAGCTGATGCGCCATCCGCGCGCCTCGATCAGCGAGCGGATGGCGCGGAACGCCTCAGGGATCGCCTCGAGCGGGATCGCGTACTCCATCTCACGGAACCGGACGGTGCGGTTCGTCGTGAAGACGTTCGGCGAGAGGTCGCTGAAGTCGCGATCGCCGGTGAACCGCTCGACGAGGCGCGCGAGCGGCGGAGTGGCCGGTGGCACCATGCGACCGAGCGCGCACATCGCACGGTAGACGCCGTTCGCCAGCACCTCGTCGGAGAGCCAGCGCTCCGCTCGACCGAGCGGGGTGCGGCGGGCGTCGCCGGGCAGCCGCGTGTTGGTCTTCGTGAGGGCCGTGGCCGTGTGCGGGAACCAGTAGAACTCGAAGTGGTCGTGCGCGCGGACCCGCGGCAGCCACTCGTCGAGCACGAGCTCGAGCGGTTCGGTCCGCTCGACGGCGTGGAGGACGAAGCGGGGCACGAGCTGGAGCGTGACCGCGGTCAGCACGCCGAGCGCGCCGAGGCCGACCCGCACCGCGGGCAGGAGTTCCGCGTTCTCGGTCGGGCTCACCGTGACGAGCTCGCCCGTCCCGGTCACGAGTCGCACGTCGACGACCTGGGTCGCGAGCCCACCGAAGCCGATCCCCGTTCCGTGGGTGCCGGTCGAGATCGCACCGGAGACGGTCTGCCGGTCGATGTCGCCCATGTTGGCCATCGCGAGCCCGTAGGGCTCGAGCAGGTGCGGCAGGCGATGCAGCCGGGTGCCGGCACCCAGCGTGACCCGGCCGGACGCGGCATCCGCTGCGATGACGCCCGAGAGGTCGGTGAGGTCGAGCTGGATGTCGGGGGCTGCCGCGATGGCGGTGAAGCTGTGGCCCGACCCGACGGGCTTGATGCGGCGACCCTCGGCCGCGAGGACCGCACGCTGCACGGCGCCCTCGTCGGCCGGACGCTCGATGCGGTTCGGGCGCACCGATTCGGTGCGCGCCCAGTTGCGCCAGACCGCTCCACTCGCCGTCACAGGAACGCCTTCCCCTCTCCACGATACGTCGGCACGGTGCCGACGACCTCCTCGCCGTCCACCACGGCGAACTCGTTCAGGTGCTCGGCGAGTTCCCCGGACTTCGTGTGGCGCATCCAGACCCGGTCGCCGGCTCGCAGTCGCGCCGCGGCGGCGCCCGTCACGGGCGTCTGCACCTCGCCCGCGCCCTCCCGCGCCAGCATCCGGAGCCCGTCGGGCCACGCGATCGCGGGCAGCCGGTCGGCACCCGGCGGGCCGGACGCCACCCAGCCGCCGCCGAGGACGGTCGCATGACGCGGGCTCGGCGAGCGCACGACGTCGAGGGCGAACGCCGCCGCGGGCGCCGGGGTGAAGTGCGCGTAGCCGTCGAACAGGTGGCCGGCGAGGATGCCGGAGCCGGCGCCGAGTTCGGTGACGCTCGGGTCGGCGGCGGTCGCCTCCAGGGATCCGGTGCCGCCGCCGTTGACGAACTCGAGTTCCGCGTGTCGTCGCACCGCGGCGACCGCGCGGGCGCGCCGCTCGACGAGTTCGGGCATCGAGCGGGACTGCATCCAGCGGTTCACGGCCCCGTCGACCGGTCGGCCGCGCCGGGCGTTCGCGACGCCGGCGACCTGCGCCTCGTAGGCCATCAGGCCGACGAGGCGGAAGCCGGGCCGGGCGGCGACGTACGCCGCGAGCGCGCCGGCATCCTCCGGCTCGTGCACGGGCGAGCGGCGCACGCCGAGGTGGCCGAGCACGGGGGCGCGCCAGGATGCGTCGAGCTCGAGGCACACGCGGATCTCCTCGCGTCTCCCTGCCGGACGCACCGCATCGACGAGGTCGAGCTGGTCGGGCGAGTCGACCATGAGCGTGACGCGGCGGGCGAGGTCCGGGTCGGTCGCGAGCCGGCGGAGGCCCGCGGTCTCCGCCGTCGGGTACCCGACGACGAGGTCGTCGAGCCGGGGCATCCGCTCGGCCAGCCAGATCGCCTCGGCGAGCGTGTACGCGAGCACCCCTCGGTACCCCGGCAGCGCGAGCAGCGCATCGACGACCGCGCGGACGCGGATCGACTTCGTGGCGATCCGGATGGGCGTGCCGGAAGCGCGACGCAGCATCTCGTGCGCGTTCCAGCGGAGCGCCCCGAGGTGCAGGGCGCCGAGCGGCGCGTCCAGGTGCCGCGTCGCCTCGGTGAGCACGGCCCAGTGGGCGGACGGCGCGAGCCAGGGTCGTGCCGTCGCGTTCGGCAGGAGGTCGAGGGCGACCGTCATCGGACGCTCCGGACCCGCGAGACCGCGACCGCGCCGGCGAACGCGAACGCCGCTCCGAGCGCGAAGACGAGCGTGAACGACCCCGTCGCCGCCACCGCGAGCGCGCCGAGCAGCGGACCGACGGACTGCGGCACGGCGGTCGCGATGTTCATGATGCCGAGGTCCTTGCCGCGCGAGGCGGGATCGGGCAGCACCTGCGTCGCGAGGGCCTGGTCGACCGAGAGGAAGCACCCGTAGGCGAGGCCGAGGAGACCGGCCGCCACCATCGCGACGCCGATGGACGGCATGACGGCGAGCAGCAGCGCGGCGACCCCCTGCAGCGCGGACGCGAGCAGCACGAAGATCCGCCGACGGCCGAGCGCGTCGGAGAGCCGGCCGAACGCGAGCGAGGCGATGATCACGAACACCATGTAGACGAGGGTGAGCACGAGCAGGTCGTCCTCGGCGTTCGGGTCGCCCAGTCCGAACATCAGGAAGTACAGCAGGAGGCTCGTGCCGAGCGCGTTCCCGATCGAGACGAGGACGCGACTCAGCAGCGTCCAGCCGAAATCGGGGTGCGCTCGCGGGCTGATCCAGAGGCTCGAGAGGATGCCGCGCGCGGTCACGCGCACTCGCTCGGCCGGGGCGAGCGCGGCGTCGGGACGGAGCAGGAACGGCACGGCGAGCACGAGGAGCGCCGCGGCGACGGCCGCGTACGCGGCGAGCTGCCCGGTGAACACCATGGTCACGAGCACGAGGCCGAGGATGATCCCGACCGCCTGCGGCGCCGACATCCACCCCGAGACCACACCTCGCTGGTCGACCGGTACCTGGTCGGAGATGGTCGCGGTCAGCGCCGCGGTCATGACGCAGAAGCCGATCGTCGCACCGACCCACGCCAGTCCGATGGCCCACAGTTCGTGCTGGAGGCCGAGCAGCAGGAGCGATGCCGCGAAGAGCACCGCGCCGCCGGCGATCCACGGGCGGCGGCGGCCGAACCGCGACGTGGTCCGGTCGGAGAGCGCACCCGTCAACGGGTACGCGATCACGACGAACACGGCGGCGATCCCGGACACCGCGCCGAACGCGACGACGCTCTCGATCCAGTCGTCGGGGTGCAGTTCGGCGTCGATCTGCGCGGGCAGCAGCAGCTGCACGGGCGTGAGCTGCGCCATCCAGATGCCGAGCCAGGCCGCGGCGAACGCGGTCATCCACCCGGCGCGCACCGGGCGCGTGGGTTCCGCGAAGGCGCCGCCCGCCGCGGTGGATGCGGTGGTCGGCGGCGTGGGCGATGCATCGTCGGTCCGGGTCACCGGGGTCCCGCCATTCTCGAGAGGGCGTCGGCAGCCGCGCGCGCGGCCGTCAGCGCGGCGCGGTCGTCGCGGTGGACGAGCCAGTTCAGGGTGATGCCGTCGGAGAACGCGACGAGCACGCCGGCGACGTCCGACACGGGGGTCCGCCACGTGACGCCGGCGCGTTCGGCGGCCAGCGTGAGCGCCTCCTCGGCGAGGTCCGCGTAGCGGCGGTACTGCGCCATGGCGAGCGGATGCCGCTCGGGCGCTCGCAGTGCGTGCTGCGTCAGTTCGAGCATGGCCTGCTCGTGCGCCGCGTCGGCCCGGAGGTGCGCGAGGTACCGAAGGAACCCCGCCTCGATGACCTCGCGGAGGTCGCCCGGCTGGTCAGGCATCGGCAGGACGGCCTGCGCCTCCCGTGCCACCACGGTGGCCGTCAGCTCGTCGAGGAACGCCTCGCGGGACTCGAACGCGTAGTGGAAGCTCGCGAGCGACATCCCCGCCTCGGCGACGATCGCCCTCGTCGACGCCCCGGCGATCCCCTCGCGCGCGATGACGCTCAGGCCCGCCTCGATCAGCACCGGGCGGCGCTCCGCGGCGGACATGCGGGACACGGCACTCCTCTCGACCGGTGGTCGACATCGTCGCCGATCCGAACTGGGACACTCGTCCCAGTTCGACCAAGTATGCACGCACCGCGCGCATCGCACCAGCCTCCCGGTACGCTCGCCTCATGCGCCTCGGGGTTCTCGACGTCGGATCCAACACCGTCCACCTGCTGGTGGTCGACGCCCACCCCGGCGCCCGGCCGATCCCGGCCGCCTCGCACAAGGCGGTGCTCCGGCTCATGCGCTACCTCGACGACGACGGCGCGATCAGCGAGGCCGGCGTCGAGGCGATCCTCGAGGCCGTGCGCGAGGCATCCGCCGTCGCGAAGGAGTCGGGCATCGACGAACTCCTGGCCTTCGCGACCTCCGCCATCCGCGAGGCGACGAACGGTGCGGAGGTGCTCGCCCTCATCGAGGAGGCCGCCGGGATCCACCTCGACGTGCTGAGCGGCGCCGACGAGGCCCGCATCACGTTCCTCGCCGTCCGCCGCTGGTACGGCTGGTCGGCGGGCCGGATCCTGCTCTTCGACATCGGCGGGGGCTCGCTCGAGATCGCCCACGGCGGCGACGAGGTCCCCGACAACGCGCGCTCCGTACCGCTCGGCGCCGGCCGCTCGACGATCGAGTACCTCTCCACCGACCCGCCGACCGACGAGCAGGTCGACGCGCTCCGCGCGCACGCGCGCGAGGTCCTCCGCTCGACGCTCGACGAGATCGGCGGCATCCCCGAGGTCGACCACGTGGTGGGGTCGTCGAAGACCATCCGCTCGCTCGCGCGCCTGGCGGGGAGCACCGAGGACGGCGTCGGCTCCGAGGAGCGCAGCATCCTGAAGCTCTCGCGACTCGACGACTGGATCCCGCGCCTGGCGAAGATCCCGGCCGATGCGAGGCCCAACCTCCCCGGCATCACCGCCGACCGGACGTTCCAGATCGTCGCGGGGGCGGTCGTGCTCTCCGAGACGATGCGCGCGTTCAAGGCGAAGACGCTCGAGGTCTCGCCCTGGGCGCTCCGCGAGGGACTGATCCTGCGCCGGATCGACCGGCTGTCCTGATCCACCCGTCCTGGCGAGTCCTCACAGTCCCCTCCCATCCGGGCGCGCTATGTTCGGTGAATCTGCAGTGGGCGTCCGCCCGCGAAACCCGGCTGGGAAGTCGACAAGACCCCCTGGGACGAGCACACATCTCCTCCGCCGAATTCCCCGGTCACGTTCGGGCGCCGTCCCGGACCGGGCCCTCGGGCCTCCTCGGTACCGGCGCCTCGGCGCGAGGTCTTCCGCGGGTGATCGGCGAGCGTGCCGCCTCGCCCCGCTGCATCCCCGACTTCCGTCGGCGGACATCGCCGTCGGAACAACGCACGACATGAGTCGTGCACGTCGCAGCCGCTCTCAGCGGCTCGGCAACTACAGAAGGAAATGAATATGGCAACCGGAACCGTCAAGTGGTTCAACGCCGACAAGGGCTTCGGCTTCATCGCTCCCGACGACGGCAGCGCCGACGTCTTCGCACACTTCAGCGCGATCGCGACGGGTGGATTCCGCTCGCTCGACGAGAACCAGAAGGTCGAGTTCGAGACCGCCCGCGGCCCCAAGGGCCTGCAGGCCGAGAACATCCGCGTCATCGCGTAGTCCTCGCAGCACCGATCGGCGGCGACCCCGCTGATCCACGAGCGGATGCCGCGACGTGCCCCTCCACCGGAGGTGGCCGTCGCGGCATCCGCTCGTTCTGCGTCCGGGCACCGATGCGACGCACGTCGCTCCCGCGCATGGTGCTCCCGCAGGCACTTGCCGCCGGGATCATGATCCGCCCCGGAGGGCGTGCCGTGGCATCCGTGCGGAGCTCGACGCGACACGCAGCGCGGTTCCCGTCGCTGCCCCCGGTCGGACTGCTACGTTCGAGCCCATCAGGCGCATGGATGCTGCCGGTCTCGGCCCCCGGGCCCGGAGACAAAGGGAGCAACGATGTCTTCCAGGATACGAGCCACCTGGATCACCGCGATCGTCATCACCCTGCTGTTCATGCTCTCGCAGTACGTGTGGGGGCGCGTCTTCGACGTCGACTACGAGACGATCACCGACTCGACGGAGAACCTCTGGACCGGAGCGGTCTTCCGTGTCGGCATGACCGCGCTGATCTTCACCGTGATCGCGATCCTCCTCAATCGCTCCTGGGGCGGGATCTACCGGCAGGACGTGCCTCGGCTGCCTGCCTGGATGTGGATCATCCCCATCATCATGGCCGGGAGCGCCATCGCGAGGATCGCGAGCAACGACTGGAGCGCCCGCGGGATCGACTACATGCTCGTGCTGGGTCTCGGCGTCCTGCTCGTCGGCGTCGCCGAGGAGACGACGTTCCGCGGGATCGTCGTGCGGGCGCTCCGCGGTTCCACCCAGAACGAGTTCGTGGTGATGCTGGTTTCGTCGGTCCTCTTCGGCGTGATGCACGCCGTCACCATCCTCAACGGTGCCGACGTGGGCGACACCATGACCCAGATCCTGGTCGCGACCATCGCGGGTGCGTCGTTCTACATCACGCTGCGGCTGGTGGGAAGCCTCGTCGTCCCGATCCTGCTGCACGCCCTCGTCGACTTCTCGATCCTCGGCCAGGTGGGCGATGGAGGAACGCTGAACTCCACCGCCGCGATCGCTCAACTCGTCATGTACCTCATCACGGGCATCGCCGCCATCGTGATCCTGGTCTCCAGCATCCGGAACCGGAAGAAGGCGGACGCGACCGTCTCCTGAGACACGTGAAGGCACTCCTCAGCGCAATGCGTTCGGTACCCCATTCCGAGCCGCCGGAGTGCCCGGGCATGTGCGGCTCTCCGCTGCCCCTGGGGTGAGAAGAACGGTGCTCCCGCTGGGATTCGAACCCAGACTGAGGCGAGTTTAAGTCGCCTGCCTCTGCCGATTGGGCTACGGGAGCGCGGTGCCGGCCGGGCCGGCACCGCGTCACAGCATAGAACGCGCTACTTGGCGGCGACCGCCTTCTCAGCGGGCTTCGCCGACTTGGCAGCGGGCTTCTTGGCGGCGGACTTCGCCGGGGCGGCCGGCGCGGCGACCTCGCCGGCCGGCTTCGGACGGGCGGCGAACCGCTCGAACTCGGCGCGGGGGTTCTGAACGGCGCTGAGCGAGACGATGTCGCGGCCGAGCCAGAAGTTGTTCCACCAGCCCCAGAACACGCGGAACTTGCGCTCCCAGGTGGGCATCGCGAGGCCGTGGTAGCCACGGTGCGCGAACCAGGCGAGGAGGCCCGTGATCGCGATCTTGCCCGACTGGAAGGCGCCCGATCCGATGCCGAGACCGGCGACCGCGCCCAGGTTCTTGTGGATGTAGTCCTTCGGCTCCTCGCCGCGGAGGACCGCCACGATGTTCTTCGCCATGAGCTTGCCCTGGCGCACCGCGTGCTGCGCGTTGGGCACGCAGTACCCGCCCACGCCGCCGCCCGTGAGGTCGGGCACCGCGGCGATGTCGCCGGCCGCCCAGGCGTCGGGGACGATGTCGTCCTCGTCGCCGACGCGGAGGTCGGGGCGGGCCTTGATGCGGCCGCGCTCCTCGACAGGGAGGTCGCTCGTGCGCACGATCGCCGGGTTCGCCATGACGCCGGCGGTCCACACGATGAGGTCGGTCTCGAAGGTCTCGCCGGTCGAGAGCTCGATCCGGCCGTCGACCGCGCTCGTGAGCTGCGTGTCGAGGTGGATCTCGGCGCCGCGCTGTGCGAGGTGCTTGATGACCCAGTGGCTCGTGGGCAGCGACACCTCGGGCATGATGCGGCCCATCGCCTCGATGAGGTGGAAGTGCGTGTCGTCGAACGAGAGCTGCGGGTAGAACTCGAGCAGGGCACTCGCGAACGAGCGGAGCTCGGCGAACACCTCGATGCCGGCGAACCCGCCGCCGACGACGACGACCGTGAGCAGGCGGTCGCGCTCGGGGCCGGCCGGGAGGTTCGCGGCCTTGTCGAAGTTCGTGAGGAGGCGGTCGCGGATCGCCACGGCCTCTTCGACCGTCTTGAGGCCGAACGCCTGGTCGGCGACGCCCGGGATCGGGAACGTGCGCGAGACGGCACCGCCCGTGACGACGACCACGTCGTAGTCGAACTGCCACGGCTCGCCCACCTCGGGGGTGATGGTGGCGGTCTTCGAGGCGTGGTCGATGCCGGTCACCTTCGCGGTGATGACGTTCGTCTTCTTCAGGTGACGCCGGTGCGCGACCACCGAGTGGCGCGCCTCGATCGAGCCTGCGGCCACCTCGGGGAGGAAGGGCTGGTAGGTCATGTAGGGCAGCGGGTCGACGACGGTCACCTCGGCTTCGCCGGGACGCAGCCACTTCTCGAGCTTCCACGCCGTGTAGAACCCCGCATAGCCGCCACCGACGATCAGAATCTTGGGCACGGTGAATGGACTCCTTGGATCTGTGATGCCTGCGTCGCCTACGCGTCGGACCGCGTGGAACGCCTGATGTGCCGAGTGGCGCCGATGCCCAACAGCGCTGCTAGCGTACCAAACCCCGCGACCAGCGAGAGCGGCACCGTGATATAGGACAACGTCCACGGGGTCGGCAGGAGGGTCTTCGCGCTGTCCGCGCGCGGAGGCGGCGGATCGGCGATCGGCACGATCTCCTGGTCGTCGCGGCTCTCCGACCCCTCCGCGTCGGGCACGTCGGCGCGCCGATGCACGCGGATCCACTCCTCGAGGCTGCCGAGCGGATTCTGCTCCACGGCCTCGACCTCGGCCGTGAGCGCCGCGACGGGGTCGATGATGCCGTATCCGTAGAGGGGTCCTGGCACCTCCTCGCCCTTCGGATCGGCGGTGCGGATGATGCGGTTGATGACGTTGGCGGCATCCAGCTCCGGGTACTCGGCGCGGACGAGCGCGACGAGGCCGGAGACGAGCGGCGCCGCGGCGCTGGTGCCGGACCACACGACGTGGCTGCCGTCGGGCAGGACGCCCACGAGATCCTCGCTCGGCGCGGCGACCGCGATCGTGATGCCCTGCGAACTCGCGTCGAAGCTCGCGTTCTGGTCGCGGTCGACGCCCGCGACGGCGAGGACTCCGGGGATCGTGGCCGGAGCGCCCACCTGGGTGGTCCCCGACCCGCGATTGCCGGCCGCGGCGACCACCACCACGTCGTGCTCGAACGCGTAGAGGAACGCGTCGTCCCAGCTCTCCGGCCAGTCCGGCGTGTTCCGCGTGAGGGACATGTTGATCACGTCGGCCCCGTTGTCGACCGCCCAGACGACGGCCTCGGCGATCTGCTCGTCGTTCGTCTTGTCCGCTCCGGTCTCGAGTCCGAACGCGACGGATGCCGTCAGCAGGTCGGCGTCCGGCGCGACGCCGATGACGCCGTTGCCCTCGCCGGTGCCGCGGCCCGCGAGGAGCGAGGCGACCATCGTGCCGTGCTCCTCCTCCTCGCCGACCGGCGTCTGCCCGTCGGGCGAGCCGATGCCCGAGACGTCCGTGCCGCCGATCACGACGCCCTCGAGTTCGGCGACGTCGGCGTTCACGCCGGTGTCGATGATCGCGACCGTCACGTCCTCGCCGCGTGACATGGTCCACGCCTGCGTGAAGCCGTAGTCGGTCAGCCAGTACTGGAGGTCGCGGACCGTGTCGGCCTGCGCGGGAGCGGCGCCCGAGAGCGCCAGCACGCCGGCGACGATCGCGCCGACACCCGCGCGCCACAGCGGTCGGCGGGCACGCCGACGCGACCGGCCGAGCGGCCGATCGTGGCGGGTGCGCGCAGGGCTCACGCGGTCGCCTCCTCCTCGAGATCGTCGACGCCGTAGTCGGGGCACCGGCAGACGTCGGGCGACCAGGTGGAACGCTCGAGCGCGAGGTCGCCGATCGGGTTCACGCCCGGACCCGCGGCGAGCGCGTGGCCCGCAAGCGCATGCAGGCACTTCACGCGCGTCGGCATGCCGCCGGCCGAGACGCCCGCGATCTCCTCGACGACGCCGAACACCTCGCGGTCGGCGAGGTACTGCTCGTGCGCGGCCCGGTACGCGGTGCGGACCTCCTCGTCGCGTCCGAGCAGCTCGGTGAACTCGACCATGAGCTGCGCGGCCTCGAGGAACGACATCGCGGCGGTCGCCACCGGATGCGTGAGGTAGTAGAAGGTCGGGAACGGCGTGCCGTCCGACAGTCGCGGCCGCGTGGAGACGACGGTCGGCGCACCGCACACGCAGCGCGCCGCGATGCCCACGACGTCGCGTGCAGGTCGCCCGAGCTGCGCCGAGACGATGCGGAGGTCGCGCTCGGAGACGGGTTCGAACGGCGGGCGGGTCATCGGTTCCCCTCGTCGGCGGGCTGGTCGGTCGGGCCGGGTGCGGTCCCGGCCGGGTCGGTGGACTCTCCCGCGGCATCCGTCGCACTGGGAGCGAGTCCCGCGGTCATCACCGAGCGGAGCATCGTCTGCATCCAATCGCCGCGGGCCTCGGTCACCTCGGCCGACACCGCGCGATCGGCGGTGATCGCGGCGGACGGGTCGCGGTCGTCGATCACGAGGTAGCTCACCTCGCCGGGAAGCACGTAGTAGAGCCGTTCGCGGGCCTGCGTGACGATGAACGTCTCGTCGTTCCAGCGTTCGCGTTCCTCCCTGAGGCGCGCGACCTCGGCCTCCTGCCTCGCGACGTCGGCCTTGAGCTCGGCGATCTGCTGGCGCTGCGCCGCATACGCCGCGATGCTCGGCGCGAGCACCACGACGGCGAGCACGAGCACGCCCATCATGATGATCGAGAACCCCGAGAAGCGGATGCCGGCGAGCCAGGTCTCGGCGACCTGGCCGATCGACTGTCGCGGCCGGCGCTTCGAACGCTCCGGACCGGGCGTGCCCCCGGCCTTGGCCTTGGATCCCGCTCGGGGGTTCGAGCCGGCCGTGCCCTTCGAGCCGGCTGTGCCCTTCGAGCCGGCCGTGCCCTTCGAGCCCGTCGTGCCCTTCCGGGCCGGCCCGCCGTCGGGACGCGAAGGACGACGTGCAGCGCTCATCGCGCCCTCCTCACCTCGTTGGAAACGACCGACGGGGGCGGCCACCGGCCACCCCCGTCGTGCGTCTCAGGTACGCGTCACGCCGTGAAGCGCGGGAATGCCGAGCGGCCCGCGTACTCCGCGGCCTCGCCGAGCTCTTCTTCGATCCTCAGAAGCTGATTGTACTTGGCCACCCGCTCGGACCGGGCGGGCGCGCCCGTCTTGATCTGACCGCAGTCGGTCGCGACCGCGAGGTCGGCGATCGTCGTGTCCTCGGTCTCGCCGGAGCGGTGCGAGAGCACTGCCGTGTAGCCGGCGCGCTGCGCCAGCTTGACCGCGTCGAGCGTCTCGGTGAGCGTGCCGATCTGGTTGACTTTCACGAGGATCGAGTTGCCCGCGTGCTTCGCGATGCCGTCGGCGAGGCGCGACGGGTTGGTGACGAACAGGTCGTCGCCGACGAGCTGCAGCTTCGAGCCGAGTTCGGAGGTGAGCGTCGCCCAGCCCTCCCAGTCGTCCTCGGCCAGCGGGTCCTCGATCGAGACCAGCGGGTAGGCGGCGGCGAGCTCGGCGTAGTACGCGCTCATCTCGGCGGCCGTGCGGTCCTGGCCCTCGAAGCGGTAGACGCCGTTCTCGAAGAACTCGGTCGACGCGACGTCGAGGCCCAGCGCGATGTCGGTGCCGAGCGTGAAGCCGGCCTTGCCGATCGCCTCGGCGATGAGGTCGAGCGCGGCGCGGTTGTTCTCGAGGTCGGGGGCGAAGCCGCCCTCGTCGCCGAGGCCGGTGGAGAGGCCCTTCGACTTCAGCAGGCTCTTCAGCGCGTGGTACGTCTCGACGCCCCACCGGAGGCCCTCGGAGTAGGTCGGCGCGCCGACCGGCAGGACCATGAACTCCTGGATGTCGACGCCGGTGTCGGCGTGGGCGCCGCCGTTGATGATGTTCATCATCGGCACGGGCAGCACGTGCGCGTTCGGGCCGCCGAGGTAGCGGAACAGCGGCAGGTCGGCGGAGTCGGCCGCGGCCTTTGCCACGGCGAGGCTCACGCCGAGGATGGCGTTGGCGCCGAGGCGGCTCTTGTTGTCGGTTCCGTCGGCCTCGATGAGGGCGGCGTCGACGACCCGCTGGTCGGCGGCGTCGAGGTCTTCGATGGCCGGGCCGAGCTCGTCGAGCACGGCGTCGACGGCCTTCTGCACGCCCTTGCCGAGGTAGCGGTCGGCCTCGCCGTCGCGCAGCTCGTACGCCTCGAACGCGCCGGTCGACGCCCCCGAGGGCACCGCGGCCCGCGAGACGGTCCCGTCGTCGAGGAGGACCTCGACCTCGACCGTGGGGTTGCCGCGCGAATCCAGGATCTCCCGTGCGCCGACAGCTTCGATGAATGCCACAGTGAACTCCTCTGTGATGGGGATGTGCGTGGACGACTCCGTCGTTGCCCGCACGACAGTCTAGGACCCGGTTCCGAGGCCCGCTCGCGTATGTCGGCGCCGCCCGCGCTACTCGCCGAGGTCGCGGAACGCGAGCGACGCGGCATCCGTCGTGTCGGCGTTCACCGGCGCCCAGGCGTCGAAACCGTCGGCGGTCACGCGCTCGAGCAGGCCGCGCAGGTTCTTCACGCGCCGCTCGAACCGCACGCGCATGCCGGATGCCACCAGCTCGTGCTTGAGCGCGAGCAGTGCAGCCGGCTCGAGGGCGGCGTCGTGCACGAGCACGACCGAGCGCGGGCGACCCTCGTCGCGGACGGCGAGCAGGTCGACGATGCGCTCGAAGCCGATCGAGAACCCGCACGCCGGCACCTCGTGCCCGAGGAAGCGGCCGACCATGTGGTCGTAGCGCCCGCCGCCGCCGAGCGAGTAGCCGTGGTCGGGGTGCGCGATCTCGAAGATGGTGCCCGTGTAGTAGCCCATGCCGCGCACGAGCGTCGGGTCGAAGTCGACGGGGGTGCCGGGCACGGCGTCGCGGAGCGCCATGAGCTCCCGGTAGGCGTCGAGGTCGAGCCAGGCGGGCGGCGGCACGACGCCGTCGGCGAGATGCCAGTCGGCGGTTGCGAGCTGTCGCAGCTCGTCCGCGACATCCGCCTTCTCCACGCCCAACGTCGCGAGCTCGGCCGCGACGCCGTCCGGCCCGATCTTGTCGAGCTTGTCGATCGTGATGAGCGCGCGCTCGCGCAGGTCGGCGGGTACGCCCCACGAGCCGAGGATGGCGGCGAGGATGCGCCGGTCGTTCAACCGGATGCGGCAGCCCTCGAGCCCGAGCGCGTCGAGCGCGCCCACCGTCGCGGTCAGCAGTTCGAGTTCGGCGAGCGGCCCGGCCTCGCCGATGATGTCGATGTCGCACTGCACGAACTGGCGGTACCGGCCCTTCTGCGGTCGCTCGGCGCGCCACACCGGCGCGATCTGGATGGCACGGAACACCGGAGGCAGCGCCGCGCGGTGCGTCGCGTAGAACCGGGCGAGCGGCACGGTGAGGTCGTAGCGCAGGCCGAGGTCGGCGAGCGAGAGGGCGTCGCCGGATGCCGCGGCCGCCGCCAGGTCGTCCGCGGTGATGCCGCGCTTCATGACGGCGAACGCGAGCTTCTCGTTGTCGCCGCCGAGGCCGGCGTGCAGGCGCGACGAGTCCTCCATGACCGGAGTCTCGATCTCGTCGAATCCGTGGGTCGCGTACACCCCGCGGATCACCGAGAGCGCGTGCTCGCGGCGGGCCTTCTCGGCGGGGAGGAAGTCGCGCATGCCGCGCGGGGGCGTCACGGTCTGGGCCATGCGCTCCATTCTTCCAGCAGCGGATGCCCCGCCCGAACTCGGCGGGGAGAGCCCGACCCAGCGGACGGCTCGACCCTTCCGGACGGAGTTCTCCACATGCTGGCGATCCGCGGCCTCCCGCGCTCGCCGGCTCGCTAGGCTCGCGTCTCGTCGGCGCCGCGCCGACCCGAGGGAGGTCGGATGGCCGGCATAGAGGTGTCCGGCGTCGCACGCGCGTTCGGCGACGTGCACGCCGTGCGGAACGCGACGTTCACCGTGGAGCCCGGCCACGTCGCCGGGCTCATCGGGCCGAACGGCTCGGGCAAGACCACGCTGCTGCTCATGCTCGCCTCGCTCCTTCGGCCCGACGCCGGCACGATCCGCGTCGCGGGCTTCGACCCAGTGACCGATCCGGCCGAGGTCCGGGCCCGAATGGGCTGGATGCCCGACCTGCTCGGCTCATGGGCCTCGCTCACGGTGCGGGAGGCGCTCGTCACCAGCGCGCGGCTGTACGGGCGCCCGGTGGATGCCGCGAGGGCGCGCGCCGACGAGCTGATCGGTCTCGTCGACCTCGACGAGCTCGCGGATCGCCCGACCCGAGTGCTCTCGCGCGGGCAGAAGCAGAGATTGAGCCTCGCCCGCGCGCTCGTCCACGACCCGGAGGTGCTGCTGCTCGACGAGCCCGCCTCCGGGCTCGATCCGGTCGCGCGCGCCGGGCTCAGGGCGCTCGTCCGCCGTCTCGCCTCCGAGGGCCGAACGGTGCTCGTCTCGAGCCACGTGCTCGCCGAACTCGAGGAGATGGCCGACCAGGCCGTCTACCTCTCCGGCGGGGTGACGGCCGCGGCCGACGAGGTCGCGCGCGCCGCACGCACCGCACGCGACTGGCGGCTCCGGTCGCTCGACGCCGAGCGGCTCCGCGCGGCGCTCGACGCCGCGGGATGGGGCGGGGTCGCGCGGATCGACAACCTCGGCGCGATCGTTCCGCTCGCCACCGAGGAGGACGCCGCGCAACTGCTCGCGCACCTCATCGGCTCCGGCGTGCCGGTCTCCTCGTTCGCTCCGGCGGTCGGCGACCTCGAGCACGTGTTCCTCGATCTCAGCCGCAGCGGGGCGGAGGACGCATGACCGGCTTCCTGCAGGGGCTCTGGCTCGTCGTGACGCTCGACCTGCGCCAGCGCGTGCGGACCGTCGCCTGGTACGTGCTCCTCGGCGTGTTCGTGGTGCTCGTGGCCGGCGTCACCGTGCTGCTGGTGCTGGCGACGAACGCGTTCCTCGACGGCGGCGGCGGGGTCTTCTCGTCGATCGTGTTCTTCGTGCTGCTGCTCGGCACGCTCGTCTCCCCCGCGCTCAGCGCGAACGCGATCAACGGCGAGCGCGACGCGGGCACGCTCGCCACGACCCAGGTCACGCTCGTGACGACGACCCAGATCGTGCTCGGCAAGTGGCTCGCCGCGTGGATCACCGCGCTCGCGTTCCTGGCGGCGGCGCTGCCCTTCCTCGTCTTCGCGGTCACGCTCGGCGAGGTCCCGGCGTCGACGATCCTCGTCTCCACGCTCGTGACGGCCCTCGAACTCGGCGTCGTCGCCGCGATCGGCGTCGGGCTCTCGGGCCTGCTGAACCGCCCCCTGTTCTCGGTCGCGGTCACCTACCTCGTAGTCGCCGCCCTCTCGATCGGCACGCTCATCGCGTTCGGGCTCGGCGGCGCGTCCGTGCAGTCCGAGGTCCGCTCGATCAACCACTACGTCGACTGGCAGGTGGTCGAGGAGGACGGGGTGCCGCCCGGAGAGGAACCGCCCTGCCTCCCGCCCCAGACCTGGACGTACGACGTGCCGCGGTTCGACTACGTCTGGGGGTTCCTCGCCGCGAACCCGTACGTCGTGGTGGCGGATGCCGCGCCCGCGAGCTTCGACTCGGGCGGCACCCCGACCGACCTGTTCACGTGGATCGCGGTCGGAGTCCGCCAGGCGCAGCACGCGCCGGACCTCGAGATCGAGTACGACGAGTGCGCGAACTGGACGCCGAACGGCAGTGTCGTCGACGACGACACGGAGACGCCGGAGGCGGTCTACGAACGGTCGGTGCCGTCCTGGTTCGTCGGCCTCGCGATCCACCTGCTGCTTGCAGCCGGCGCGCTCGTCTGGGCCGTCCGGCGCACGGCGACGCCAGCCCAGAGACTCCCCCGCGGAAGCAGGATCGCGTGATCCACGCCCACCGGCCGGTCGGACACGCGTCCCCGGGCGAGGGGCCGGTTCACGCCTCGGCGGCTCGCACGTCGTCCTGCAGCGAGCGGATGGCGCCGCGGAGCGCGCGTTCGGCGTCGAACCCCTGCGCTCGGGCGGAGGCGACGAGCGCCATGAGCGTGTCGCCGAGCTCGGCCTCCGAGGCGGGCGCGGACGCGTCATCCGTCGCCGCCCTCGTCACGCCGACCTTCTCGGCCTTGCCGAGCAGCTTCTGCGCGAGCGCGAGCGCGGGCATGCCCTGCGGGACGCCGTCGAGCACGCTCGTGCGATGCGGCTTCTCGCTCGCCTTGAGGTCGTCCCAGAACGCCACGACGTCCGCCGCGGTCTCGGCCTCGCGATCGCCGAAGACGTGCGGATGCCGCGCCACCATCTTCGCCGTCATGTGCCGGGCGACGTCGTCGATGTCGTAGTCCTCGCCGGGCGTGTGCGAGGCGAGGTCGGCGTGGAACAGCACCTGGTAGAGCACGTCGCCGAGTTCCTCGATCAGCTCCTCGCGGCTGCCGGACTCGATCGCGTCGATGAGCTCCCAGCACTCCTCGACGAGGTACTGCACGAGGGACTCGTGGGTCTGCTCGGCGTCCCACGGGCACCCGCCGGGGCCGCGCAGGCGGCCGACCATGGCCACGAGCTCGAGGAGCCCGTCTCCGGCGGCCGGCGCCGCGGCCGCGGCATCCGTCGCGACGTGCTCGCCCGTGCCGTGCCCACCGGCCGTTCGCGTCATGACCCACCGCCCTCTCCCGGCCCCGATGCGACCCGTGCCTGCGAGCCTAACCGCGGTGCCCGATAGACTCGACGACAGGAGTGCCGGGAAGTCTGGTCGGCCGACGCGTCACGCGTCGTCGATGTTTCCGCACGGTTCCGCCGCCGTTCCCGTCCCCGTCAGAGGTGCCATGAACTTCCTCCGCTCCGAGCGCGTCTCCGCGTCGCTCCTCCTCGCCGCCGCCGTGCTCGGCCTCGTGATCGCGAACTCGCCGATCGGGCACGACCTCGTCGAGTTCAAGCACGCACACCTCGCGATCCCGTTCACGGGACTCGACCTGTCGCTCGGGCACTGGGTGAGCGACGGACTGCTCGCCGTCTTCTTCTTCATCGTCGCGGTGGAACTCCGACGCGAGCTCGTCATCGGCGAACTGAACAGCTTCTCGAAGGCGGCGCTGCCCGCCATCGCCGCACTCGGCGGCGTCGTCGCGCCCGCGCTCGTGTTCCTGGCGTTCGCCGGCGCCGGCCCGACCGCCGACGGCTGGCCCATTCCGACCGCGACCGACATCGCGTTCGCCCTGGGCGTGCTCGCCATGTTCGGGCGATTCATCCCGACGCGCGTCCGCGTCTTCCTGCTCGCGCTCGCCGTGCTCGACGACCTCATCGCGATCCTCATCATCGCCTTCTTCTTCACGAGCGACGCCGACCTCGCCTGGCTCGGGTTCGCCGCCATCACGGTCACCCTGTTCGGCATGATGAGCCGGCTGCTCTCCCCCCGGTCGCCGTACGTGCTCGCGCGTCGCGCCCAGTGGCCGGTGATGGTGGCCCTCTGGACGTTCGCCGTGCTCACCTGGTCGTTCGTCTACCTCTCGGGCGTGCACGCCACGATCGCCGGCGTGATGCTCGGCCTCGTCATGTCGCGTCGCCCCGCGGGACGCGCCGTGCACTCGCTCGAGCCGGCGTCGAACGCCGTGATCCTGCCGCTGTTCGCCTTCTCCGCCGCGCTCGTGGCGATCCCCGCCGTGCGACCGAGCGAGCTCGACCCGGCGTTCTGGGGCATCCTCGTCGGCCTCCCGGTCGGCAAGATCGTCGGCATCACCCTCATCGGCGGGATCGCGACGCTGTTCGTGCATCGCCGCACCGGCATCAAGCCGCTCACCTGGTCGGACGTCGCGATGGTCGGCGCACTCGGCGGCATCGGCTTCACGGTGTCGCTGCTGATGAACGAGCTCGCCTTCCGCGAGTACCCCGATGTCGCCGACCAGGGCGTCGTCGCCGTGCTCATCGGTTCCGGGATCGCGATCGCCATCTCGGCGGTCTTCGTCAGCCTGAAGTCGCGCGCGTACCGGCGCAGCGGTGCTGCGGAAGGCGTCGGCGGGCCGCTCGCGCACTGATCGGCGCCGGGCCGCGGGACGGCCGGCGTGCCGGACGTCGCTCGGGAGGAAGATCCGCCGCACCGGCGGCGTGTCGAGCGGCGACACGCCGCGCCGGGACCCGATGTTCCTCCCGACCGATGCGCAGGTCGCGGGATCCCGCATGCGCGCGCACGCTCGCTGTCGCGCCCGCGGCGTCAGCGCGGCGCGACGCGGCGCCGCGTCGGCGCGGCGCGCGCGGCGTCAGTTCGCGGGGGCGGCGGCGGGCGCGGCCGACTGCTCCGCCGGGAAGATCACGCCGATCAGGTTCGACACCCACTGGATGAGGTCGGCGTCGCCCGGCGCCTCGCCGCCCGGCGTCGGGAACGGCACGAGGATGACGTCGTTCTGCGGGAACAGCTTCGCGCCCGGGTACATGCGCTCGAGTCGCACACGGCGGGAGTCGGGGAGCTTCGCCGGCGCGATGCGGAGCTTCGACCCCGTCGCGATGACATCGGAGAGCCCGGCGAGCTGGGCCGTCCGTCGCAGGCGTGAGACCGCGACGAGGTGCTCGACCGGTTCGGGCAGCTCGCCGTAGCGGTCGACGAGCTCCTCGACGACGAGGTCGATCTGGCCGTCCTTCGCAGCGGGGCCGCTCGCGGCCGACAGCTTCTGGTACGCCTCGAGGCGCAGGCGCTCGCTGTCGACGTAGTCCTCCGGGATGTGCGCGTCGACGGGCAGCTCGAGCCGCAGCTCGGTCTGGCCCTCGGCGACGTCGCCGCGGAACGCGTTCACCGCCTCGCCGATCATGCGCAGGTAGAGGTCGAAGCCGACGCCCGCGATGTGCCCCGCCTGCTCGGCTCCCAGCAGGTTGCCCGCACCGCGGATCTCGAGGTCCTTCAGGGCGACCTGCATGCCGCTGCCGAGCTCGTTGTTGGCCGCGATCGTCGACAGCCGGTCGTGCGCGGTCTCGGAGAGCGGCTTGGCCGGGTCGTACAGGAAGTAGGCGTATGCGCGCTCGCGTCCGCGGCCGACGCGCCCGCGGAGCTGGTGCAGCTGCGAGAGACCGTACTTGTCGGCCCGGTCGATGATGATCGTGTTCGCGTTGGAGATGTCGAGGCCGGTCTCGATGATCGTCGTCGAGACGAGCACGTCGAACTTGCGCTCCCAGAAGTCGACGACGATCTGCTCGAGCACGTGCTCGTTCAGCTGGCCGTGCGCGACCGCGATGCGGGCCTCCGGCACGAGTTCGGCGAGCTGCGCCGCGACTCGGTTGATCGAGGACACCCGATTGTGCACGAAGAACACCTGGCCCTCGCGGAGCATCTCGCGGCGGATGGCGGCAGCGACCTGCTGGTCGGTGTAGGGGCCGACGAAGGTGAGGATCGGGTGCCGGTCCTCCGGCGGGGTCGCGAGCGTCGACATCTCGCGGATGCCGGTGACGGCCATCTCGAGCGTGCGCGGGATCGGCGTCGCGCTCATCGCCAGGATGTCGACGTTGGTCTTCAGCCTCTTCAGCTGGTCCTTGTGCTCGACGCCGAACCGCTGCTCCTCGTCGATGATCATGAGGCCGAGGTCCTTGAACAAGACCTTCTCGGTGAGGATCCGGTGCGTGCCGATGACCATGTCGACGGTGCCGTCTGCGAGGCCTGCGACCGTCTCACGGACCTCCTTGTCGGTCTGGAACCGGCTGAGCGCGCGCACGTGCACGGGGAATCCGGCGAACCGCTCCGAGAAGGTCTCGAGGTGCTGCCGGACGAGGAGGGTCGTCGGCACCAGCATCGCGACCTGCTTGCCGTCCTGGATGGCCTTGAACGCCGCGCGCACGGCGACCTCGGTCTTGCCGAAGCCGACGTCGCCCGCGAGCAGGCGGTCCATCGGGATGGGCCGCTCCATGTCGGCCTTCACCTCGTCGATGGTCTGCAGCTGGTCGGGCGTCTCGGCGTAGGGGAACGCCTCCTCCAGCTCGTGCTGCCACGGGGTGTCCTGTCCGAACGCGTGGCCCTTCGCCGCCATCCGCGCCGAGTACAGCTTGACGAGCTCGACGGCGATGTCGCGGACGGCCTTTCGCGCGCGCGACTTGGCCTGCGACCAGTCGCTGCCGCCCATCTTCGACAGGCTCGGCGCCTCGCCGCCGACGTAGCGGCTGAGCAGGTCGAGCTGGTCCATCGGCACGTAGAGGCGGTCGCCGGCCTGGCCGCGCTTCGACGGCGCGTACTCGAGCACGACGTACTCGCGCACGGTCTTCGGCGCCTGCTGGATGCCGGCCGTGCGGCTCGGCCCGGTCGGCCGGGAGCCGGCTGCCACCTCGCGCTGCACGAGCTCGACGAAGCGGCCGATGCCGTGCGTGGAATGCACGACGTGGTCTCCGGCCTTCAGCTGCAGCGGGTCGACGACGTTGCGGCGCCGGCTCGCGAGCTTCTTGACCTGACGCGTGTCGTAGCCGGCCGACCGCCCGTAGAACTCGGCCTCGGCGATGAGCCCGACCTTGGCCTCCGGCACCTCGAACCCGGCGGCCGCCTGCGCCTGCACGAGGAACGCGACGCCCGGTTCGAGTTCGTCGGGCACCGAGTCGACGATGCGGCCGGCGAGCCCGTGCTCGGCGAGCACGTCGCGCGCGCGCTCGACGAGCCCGTGTCCGGCGGCCGCGACGACGAGGCTCCAGCCGTCGCGCAGCCGCTCGCCGACGTGCGCGACGGCGCCCTCGACGTTGCCCTGGAAGCTCGGCACGGTCGTCGCCGCGACGCGCACGTACGAGGCATCCGCCCCACCCGCGGTCTCGCCGACCGCCTCGGCCGCGTCGCCCTGGTCGAAGCTCGAGAAGGTCCACCACACGCGATCGGGATCGGACGAGCCGGGTGCGCTGAACAGCACCGATTCGCGGAGCGCTCGGAGGGTCAGGAAGTCGCCGGCGGCGAGGTCGATCGGGGCGGCGGCGCCGGCGGTCGCGGCATCCCAGGCCGCCGCGAGGAACTCGCGGTTCGTCTCGCCGAGGCTGACCGCGCGACCCGCGACGCGCTCGGGCCCGACGACCGCGACCGCGGCGCCCGCGGGCAGGTAGGAGGTGACCGGCACCAGGCGCTCGAGCAGCGCGGGCGCGAGCGACTCCATGCCCTCGACCGGGATGCCCTCTGCGATGCGCTCGAGCATGCCCGACAGGTTGGGGAACTCGTGCACCATCTCGCGGGCGCGCTGGCGCACCGGCTCGGTGAGCAGCAGTTCACGACTCGGCGCCAGGAGCACGCGCTCGACCTTGTCGGGCAGCGAACGCTGGTCGGCGACCGAGAACGCCCGGAGCTCCTCGACCTCGTCGCCGAAGAAGTCGACGCGGACGGGATGGTCGGCCGTCGGCGGGAAGACGTCGAGGATGCCGCCGCGGACGGCGAACTCGCCACGACGCGAGACCATGTCGACGCGCGCGTAGGCGAGGTCGACGAGCCGCGTCGCGATGTCCGGCAGGTCGTGGCCGCGCCCGCCCGCGGCGAGCTCGATGGGCGTGAGGTCGGCGAGGTTGTCGGCGACGGGCTGCAGGGCGGCGCGCACCGAGGCGACGACGACGAGCGGATGCCTCGTGCCCTCCGTGCTCCACGCCGCCATCCGCCGGATCGCGTGGAGGCGCCGCCCGACCGTCTCGGCGCTCGGGCTGAGCCGCTCGTGGGGCAGGGTCTCCCAGGCGGGGAACTCGAGGATCTCGGCATCGTCGAGGTACGGCGCGAGCGAGGTTCGGAGCGACTCCCCCTCGCGGCTCGTCGCGGTGACGACGAACAGGACGGGCGGGTGGCCGTCGGCCGCGCGCCGGCCGAGCAGGCCCGCGAGGAGGGGCGCGTCGAGCCCGGTCGGCGCGGAGAAGTCGGCGTTCCGCTCGGCCTCCGCGAGGGCTCGATCGATCGTGGAGGCGCGCGAAAGCGCCGTGTTCAAGCCCTGCAGGATCACCGGAGCAGTCTACGCGCGCCCGCTGACACGGCGGCCGGGAGGCTCGGTTGGTCGGCGGGCGCCGATAGCATGGTCGCCGCTCGCCCCCACCGGAAGGACCACCGCATGATCATCGCCGCCGCCGACGGCTCCGCCCTCGGCAACCCCGGCCCGGCGGGCTGGGCCTGGTACGTCTCCGACGACTGCTGGGCGGCGGGCGGATGGCCCCGCGCGACGAACAACCAGGGCGAGCTGACCGCGGTGCTCGAGCTGTTCCGCGCGACCGCCCACCTCGACGACGAGCTGCTCGTGCAGTGCGACAGCCAGTACGTGATCAACTCCGTCACGAAGTGGATGGCCGGCTGGAAGCGCAAGGGCTGGCGCAAGGCGGACGGATCGCCCGTCCTGAATCGCGAGCTGCTCGAGCAGCTCGACGCCGCGATCGCCGGGCGCCGCTACCGCTTCGAGTGGGTCCGCGGCCACGTCGGCCACCCGATGAACGAGGCCGCCGACGAGCGCGCCCGCGCCGTCGCCGAGGCGTACCGCCGCGGCGGCGACATCCCGAGCGGGCCCGGCTGGGTCGGCGAGTGCGAACCGGCGACGGATGCCGCGGCCGGTGCGGCGCCCGACACCGCCGTCGAGCCCCCGGTTCCGGCCGCGTCGGTGATCGCCGACCGCGAGGCGGAGGACGCGGCGCTCTTCGACTTCGACGAGCCCGAGGCCGACTGGCGCACCCTGTCGCTCGAGCTGACCACCGAGGAGCACACCCGCCTGGTCGAGCGCGCGCGCGCCGCCGGGCTCACCCCCGGGGAGTTCCTCCGCAGCCTCATCTGATGGGATACCGTCGGGCCATGACCCGTCGTTCCGGGCGGAAGCGCCCCGGACTCACCCTCATCTCGGCCGTCGCCGTCGCCGTTCTCATCCTCGGCGTGTGGGTCGCCACGCGCGTCGTGCCCGACCCGAGGCCCGCCTCGACCACGGCCGCCGAGACCGAACTCACCGAGGTGTTCGACGAGATCGAGCGGACCATCCCGGAGGACCTCGTGCTCGCCTCGACGCAGTCGAGCGAGCAGGTCCCGTGCGTCACGGGCGACGGCGGCCGACAGGTGAACGTGCGACGCGTCGTCGACCTCGATCCGGCGCTCGATCGCGTCGCATGGGTCAACGCCCTCGGCGGGGAGTTCACCTCCGAGGACGGGTGGGAGTACCGCGGGCCGGAGTACCGCACGGAGCCGCTCCGTGCGAAGCTCGTCGACCGACGGCTCCTCGTGACCCGGATCACGGCCAGCATCGAGAGCGGGTCGCCCCGCATCATCCTCAGGTCGACCAGTCGCTGCACGGCCCCGGAGTGAGCCGACGGATCCGAGCGCGTCGATCACCGGGCAGCGCGCGGGATGCTCGATCCGAGCGGCGGCTCCGATCGTCCGCCGGCCGGGTCAGATCGCCCCGGCGCCGGAGTCGCGTGCGGCATCCGCGCCGTAGGCACGTGCCTGCGCCTCCGCGTGGGCCGCGCCATCCGCCGCCCGGCCGCCCGACGCGGTGCCGGCACGGCGATCACGGACAGCCACGACCACCACGAGCGCGGTGATCACCAGTGCGCCGATCACGCCCGCGACGATCATCTCCATCGATGCCTCCCTCGAACTGCGCTCACGGTAGCAGCGTCATCGACTGCCGGTCTCGAACTCGCCGGGCGGCGATGCGCCGAGCGCGTCGATGACCGGGCAGCGACCGGGTTCGGGCGGCCGATCGGCGAGATCGACGAGCGCGGCGCGCACGCGCTGGAGGTCCGCGATTCGGCGGTCGAGGTCGTCGATCTGCGCGGCCACCAGCCCGGTGACGTCGGGCGGCGTCCCGCGATCGGAGAGGTCGAGGAACCCCGCGATGTCGGCGAGGGTGAAGCCGAGCGCCTTCGCGCGTCCGATGAACCTCATGCGGGCCGCCGTCGAGGCCGCGTACCGTCGGTACCCGGCGCGACTGCGCGCCGGGTCGGCGATGAGGCCGCGACGTTCGTAGAAGCGGATGGTGCTGACGGGCACACCCGCGGCGGCGGCCAACTCCGACGTGTGCATCACCGCACCGCCCTGATGACCCCGATCGCCTGCAGGATGGCCCAGATCGCCTCCGGCACGAGGAACACCACGATCACGGGGCTCGCCCCGGACACGAGCGCCGTCACCATCCACGTCGAGAAGGCTACGCGCCCGACGCTGTCGATCGCGATGAGCGACGCGAACGGATACCGGATGCGCGCGAGCGCCCACATGGCGACGGCCGTGCCCATCATGGCCGTGAGCATGAGTTCGAACGGTCCGAGGACGGGCGGCGGGCTGCCCGGGAGCCCCAGCGCGACGTGCAGGGCGTGCAGCGACCCGAGCACGGCGGCCGCGGTCCACGGGGTCGCGAAGCCGATGGTCACGACGAGGTCGTAGATCGCCCCGGCCCGGCCGAGCGGAACGTGGCGCTCGGCGCGAGGCGGGGACGGCACGCGTGGAGCGGGAAGCGCGAGAGGTTCGGGACGGTCGGTCGACTGACGGGTGGCGGCGGTTCCGGAGGTCATGCCATCATGCTCGACCCCGCACCCCGGTGCAGGGTCAAGTCCCGAGGTGGACCGACCGTCCGACGGCGCCGGCGGCCGCCGTCACGACGGCGTGTCGTGACGGCGTCCGTCGAGCGCATCGCGCCGATACACGGTGGCGTGAATTCATGAGTCTCTGTATCTTGCTCGTATGACCAGTTCGACCGGGACCGTCACGCATACCGCTGCACTCGCCCGACTGGGGCATGCCCTGTCGGATCCGACGCGGTCGAGCATCCTGCTGGCGTTGCGCGAAGCGCCCGCGTACCCGTCGGACCTCGCCGACACGTTGGGGGTCTCCCGGCAGGTGATGTCGAACCAGCTCGCCTGCCTTCGCGGGTGCGGGCTGGTGGAATCGATCCCCGACGGCCGTCGCGCCTCGTATCGCCTCTCGGACCCGCATCTCGCGACCGCGTTGGACGACCTGCTGCGCCTGGTGCTGGTCGTCGATCCGGACTGCTGCGACGGGGCGGGGTGCACCTGCTGATGGCCTCGCCTGCCCTCATCACCGATGCCCGCCGGACCGTGCTGCAGCGTCGCATCCGGCTGATCGTCGCGGCGACGATCGGCTACAACGTGATCGAGGCGGTCGTCGCCCTCGCCGCCGGGACGATCGCGTCGTCGGTCGCGCTGATCGGGTTCGGTCTGGACTCGATGATCGAGGTGACCTCCGCCGCCGCGGTCGCCTGGCAGTTCACGCGGCGCGACCCTGAGCGGTGGGAGCGCGGCACGTTGCGGGTCATCGCGGTCGCGTTCTTCGCCCTCGCGGCCTACGTGACGGTGAGTTCCCTGCTCGCGCTCAGCGGCGCGTCCGATCCCGAGCACAGCCCCGTGGGGCTGGTCCTGACCGCGGTGAGCGTCGCGGTCATGCCGCTCCTCTCGCTCGCCGAGCGTCGCGCCGGGCGGGAGCTCGGCTCCGCGACCGCCGTCGCCGACTCGAAGCAGACGCTGATCTGCGCGTACCTGTCGGCCGCCGTGCTGCTCGGGCTGCTGCTGAACAGCCTCTTCGGCTGGTGGTGGGCCGATCCGCTCGCCGGGCTGGTCATCGTGGTCTTCGCGGTCCGCGAGGGCGTCGAGGCGTGGAAGGGGGACGCCTGCGCGACCTCGGTCGGGATGATCCTCGACGCCGGCGAGCCGAACGAGGACGGGCACGATGGCTGAACACGGCGACGCCGCGGCGACCGGGTACGCCGGCACCGACCTCCGCGTCGAGCTGCTGCACCTCGCCGACTGTCCGCACTGGGAGGAGGCGCTTCGGCTGCTCCGCACCGTGCTCGACGCGAGTGGCCTCCGCGACGTCCCGATCAGGGTGAGGGCGATCGACCCCGGCGACGGCGCGGGAGACCCGCGTTTCGCAGGTTCGCCGACCATCCTGGTCGACGGCGCCGACCTGTTCCCCTCCGACCGGGGCGGGGACGCGCTCGCGTGCCGCGTCTACCTCACGCCGGACGGGATCGCCGGGCATCCGACGCGAACGCAGCTCGAGGACGCGATCCGCTCGCGTGCCTGACGGCGAGGCGTGCGCGGTGCCGACGTACCGGGCCCGAGCGCACTACGCCGGCGAGTGGAAGCGCTGCTGGGCGGCCACGAGCCCGTGCTCGACGACGGCCTCGACCGCGTCCGCGGCATCCGACAGCAGGTTCGGCAGCGCCTCGCGCTCGGAGCCCGCGAAGTCGCGCAGCACGTAGTCCGCGGCATCCATGCGGCCCGGCGGGCGGCCGATGCCGACGCGCACCCGGGTGAAGCCGGGCGAGCCCGCGGCCTTCTGGATGTCGCGCAGCCCGTTGTGGCCGCCGTGGCCTCCGCCCCGCTTCAGGCGCACGGTGTCGAACGGGATGTCGAGCTCGTCGTGCACCACGATGAGGCGGTCGGCGCCGAGCGAGTAGAACTTCAGCAGCGCCGAGACCGGTCCGCCGGAGGTGTTCATGTAGCTGTTCGGCTTCGCGAGCACGAGCTTCGGCCGGCCGGGGCCGAGGAAGCCCTCGGCGACGCGCGACGGCGTCTTGTGGCTCTTGAACGTCGCGCCGATGCGCGACGCGAGTTCGTCGGCGACCATCTGGCCGACGTTGTGCCGGTTGCCGGCGTACTGCGCGCCGGGGTTGCCCAGGCCGACGACGAGCCAGGTGGTGTCGGACACGGGGTCGTCCTTCCGGCGGTGCAGGAGGCGGTCGATGAGGTTCACGGATGCCTCCGGGCAGGTGATGGTGGGAACGGCGGAGGGCCCGCGGCCCCGCGATCCGAGCGTACCCGGATGCGGCGCCGCGGACCCTCGCGACGAAGCGGGACCGACTACTCGGCCGACTCGCCCTCTGCGGCCTCCTCGGCGGCAGCGGCCTCGACGGCCTCCTCGCCCTCGGCGGCCTCGGGCTCCTCGCCGAGGTCGACCTTCTGCGGCACGTGGACGTTGACGACGAGGAGCTCCTCGTCGCTGACGAGCGTGGCGCCCTTGGGCAGCTCGACGTCCTTCGCGAGCACCTGCGTGCCCTCCTCGAGGCCCTCGACCGACACGGCGACGTTCTCGGGGATGTGCGTGGCCTCGACCTCGAGCAGCAGCGTGTGGGCGTCGACGTCGGCGATCGTGCCCGATGCGGGCTCGCCCTCGACGTGCACCGGCACCTCGACCTGGACCTTCTCGCCGCGCTTGATGACGATGAGGTCGATGTGCTCGATGAGCTGGCGCACCGGGTCCTTCTGCACGTCCTTGACGAGGGCGAGCTGGCTCTTGCCGCTGATCTGCAGGTCGAGCACGGCGTTGGCCTTGCGGATGAGCAGGGCGGTCTCGTGGCCGGGCAGCGTCAGGTGCTTCGGCTCGCTGCCGTGGCCGTAGAGCACGGCGGGGATCTTGTCGGCGGCGCGGATCTTGCGGGCAGCGCCCTTGCCGAACGACTCGCGCAGTTCGGCGACGACCTTGTTGTCTTCGTCCATGGTGATGGCTCCTTGCGGGCTCGCGGCCCAGAGTGGGTTTCTGTCGTGTCAACTCGAACGCCCGGGGCTGCGCGCGCAGCCAGCGTGAGGAACAGCCGTGAGTCTGATTCCACCGCGTCGATAACGGATGCCGCACCGGGACGAGCCCGGCTCCGGCGGCATCCCTCGCCGAAGTTCAATGGGTCAGTCTACAGGATGCCGCGATCGGACCCGACGCGCGCATATGAGACCATCGTGCGCGTGAGCACTCCGGGGGCACTGTGGCGGTCGTCGCACCCCGGTCCGAGCTCGATCGTGACCGCGCTCGCATTGGCGCTCGGGTGGTCCGCCGGCCTCGATCCGGCCCGCATCGCGCTCCTCGGAGTCGCGGTCCTCGCGGGCCAGCTCTCGGTGGGGATCTCCAACGACGCGATCGATGCGCCGCGCGACCGGGTCGCCTCGCGCCCCGACAAGCCGATCGCGCGCGGCGAGGTGGGGCTCCGCGTCGCGTGGGGTGCCGCGCTGGCGGCGCTGGCGTCCGCGCTGGTGCTCTCGGCCCTGCTCGGTCCGGCGATGCTCGCCGCGCACGCCCTCGCCCTCGGATCGGCCTGGGCCTACAACGCGTGGCTGAAGTCGACGGCGGCATCGATCCTCCCCTTCCTCGTGAGCTTCGGGATCTTCCCGAGCCTCGCGACCCTCTCGGCGCCGCAACCGGCCGTGGCGCCGGCGTGGACGTGGATCGCCGGCGCCGCCCTCGGCGCCGCCGTGCACCTGACGAACGTGCTGCCCGACCTCGACCAGGACGCGGCCACGGGGGTGCGGGGACTTCCGCACCGCTGGGGACCCCGGGCGTCGACGGTCGTCGCCGCGTGCGCGGTGGTCGTCGGTGCTGCGGTCGTGCTCGTCGGCACGGCGGGCGGGGCGACGTCGGAGGTGACGACGGTCTCGTGGGTGTTCTTCGCGGGCGTCGTCGTGGTCGCGGCGGCGACGGTCGCCACGGCGTTCCTCCGACCGCCCTCGCGCACGCTGTTCCGGCTCGTCATGCTCGCCGCGCTGCTCCTCGCCGCCCAGCTCGTCGCAGCCGGTCGGGTGCTCGCGGGCTGAGTCAGAACATCGACGGCACGGGCCGGTCGGGGTAGAGCTCCTGCATCGCGCGGTCGTACCGCCGCTTCATCAGCAGGAGGTAGAGCAGTCGGATGGGCGCGGGGACGTTCGCGTGGTACCACGCGTCGCGCTCCGCCTCGGGCACGCTCGCGAGGAGCAGGCCGAGCTGCAGCGAGAGCACGTCCCTCGGGAACTCCTTGCGGCGCGCCATGAGCGTGGCGCGCGTGTGCGCCTCGAGCTCGTCCCACTCCGGCTGGGACATCACCGCGCCGGCGACCGGGAGGATGTCGTGCTCCTCCCTCCCGAGGTGCACCAGGAGCGTGTCGCGGAGGAACTCGATGTCCGTGGCGAACGCGTCGCGGAGTTCCGCATCGGCCGTCTCGACCCACGGGGCGAGCTGGGGTTCGATGCGGGCGAGCTGGGATGCGACCTCCGCATGCTGCGCCCGCATCAGCTCCACGTGCGCGGCACAGCCCGGCTCCCGCGCGGCGAGGGTGTCCCACAGCACGGTGTCCTCGGTGCGGTGGTGCAGGTGGAGGGCGAAGAAGTCGAGCCTGGCGTAGATCCCGACGACCTCGGCTCGCTCGACGTCGCCGGGTTCCACGTCGCGGACGAGCAGCGGCAGCTCGCGGTACAGCCAGCGGAAGATGCGATGCACGAGGATCATGCCCGACGTGTCGCACCCCGCGACCTGCCCCTCGGGCAGCGAGCCGGACGACGGCAGCTTCTCGGCCATCTTCACCCCGATCTCGTCACGGAGCTGCGGGTGGATGCCGCGTCCCGCGGCGAACACCCGGATTCTACACCCGCGCCCGTCCCGCCCCGGGTCCGAACGATCGGGCGCGCTCCGGGACGATTGCGTCGCCGTGACCGGCGAAATACACTCGCGCCCGTGGAGGGTCGAGCTTCCGCTGGCGGGGGTCCGACCGACGGACGTCGGGCCGGGCCGACGACCGGGCTGCGTCGCTGGGAGCGGCATGTCGTCGTGCTGGCGACGGTGCACCATCCGGTCGAGGTGGTCTTCCCCTACCTGGCGGACCCGATGAGATGGCACGAGTTCGCCCCGGCCGTGGCGTTCCGCAGGCAGATCGACGACGGACCGGTCCGAGTCGGCACGCGATGGATGTCCACCGACCGGATCGGCCCGTTCCGGGCGCACTTCATCGACACGCTCGAGCTCCTCGAGGAGGGCCGGCGCGTGGTCTGGCTGTCCTCAGCGCCGTGGAACGCGCGCGTCGAGTACGCGTGCACCGCGGCCGGCGCGGAGACGCGGGTCAGGGCCGACTACCGGGGCGACCTCGCGGGATCGCTCCGCTGGCAGGCCGGCTGGCTCCCGCAGTGGGCGACGCACTGGATCCTGGCCGGCGACTTCCGGCGACTGGATCGCCTGCTGACCCGACGGGCGCGCGCGGCGGGACGATGGCAGCGACGTCACGATCCGCCGTCGGCGTGATCGACGCCCCCGGCCGACGGGAGCGCGTCGCGGTCGAACCCCATCGCGTACGCGCGCGCGAACAGCGCACCGAGCGGCGGCGCGAGCCCCGCCTGCAGGCCCGCTCGCCGCACGGCGTCGCCGCCAGGCGACCGCGGCCGACCCAGTGCGGTGTTCCATCCCGCCAGCCGCGCGGCGACCTGCGAGGAGGCCACGCGCCGCCGCTCCCACCGCTCGAGGGCGAGCCCGGGCTCGGCGCCCGAGTCGATCCACCGCGCGAGCAGGGGCGCGAGGGTGGCCGCATCGAGGAGTCCGAGGTTCATCCCCTGTCCGCCGATCGGGCTGACCTCGTGGGCGGCATCCCCGACGACGAGCACGCGACCCCGGCGCATCGACGGCGAGACGAACCGGCGCACGCCGAAGGCCGTGGCCTCCGTGATCGCGTGCGCGGCGTCGGCCTCTCCCCTGACGGCGAGCGCCCGACGCAGGCGCTCGACCCGGGCCGGGGCTGATGCCTCGGCGCCCGGCGGGTCCCAGGCGACGAACCGTCGCGTGCCCCCGGGCAGCGGGAACGACTCGAGCACGCCGTCGCGATGCAGGTGCACGACCGCCACCTCGGCGTCCGTCCGCTCCCCCACCTCGGCGTCGGCCATCAGGTAGCGGTCGCCGTAGTCGCGTGCGGTCGCCCGGTCGCGCCGGAGCGCGACGCCTCGCCCCGCCGCTCCCGCTGCGACGACGACGATGCGGCCCCGACGCTCGACGGTGCGACCGCCGATCGCGACGCGCACGACGGCGTGATCCGGCCGGGGCAGCGCCGCGAGCACGGTCGCACCGCGGACCGGTTCGGGCCCACCCACGGCCAGCGCCGCCTCGGTGCGGTGCTGCGGCTGCGTCGCCACGAACGGGAACCGCACCGCGAGACGGTCGAAGCGCACGACGCCGATCACCCGGCCCCCTGCGCGGGCCTCACCGCGCCCCACCCGCACGGCGCCATCGAGCAGTCGCTCGGTGACCCCTGACGGCTCGAGTGCGGCGAGCACGGGCGGATGCACGCCGACCGCCCGGCTGCCTCGTCCGGCGGCCTCCCGACGCTCGAGCACCTCGACGTCGAGCCCCCGCCGGGAGAGGTCGGCGGCGAGCAGGACGCCGACCGGGCCCGCGCCGACGATGATCACGTCGCGCACGATCGACTCCCGGTGCCGGCAGCCGCGTCCGCACCGGCCCGTCGGCACGCCGCCGCCCTGCCGTCGGCCGGGCCGGCGCCGAGGTCGGACATGCTCCGCGCGGGCATGGTCCACGATATCCACTGCGAACGCGGCCGCCGGCCGGGCCAGGCCGCACCCCGCCGATATGCTCGGCCCATGGGTTCCCGACTGCACGACCTGGCCGTCGAGCACCTCGGCTCGCGGATCGTGTCGGGCGAACTCGAGCCCGGTGCGATCCTGCGCACCGAGGTGCTCGAGGCCGACCTGCGGGTGTCCCGGTCCGTCGTGCGCGAGGCGGTCCGCGTGGCGCAGTCGCTGGGGCTCGTCGAGTCGGTGCGTCGCGTCGGGATCCGGGTGCTCCCGATGGCGTCGTGGAACCTGTTCGATCCGTCGGTGATCCGCTGGCGGCTCGGGTCCGCTCGCAAGGGCGCGCAGTTGCGTTCGCTCACCGAGCTGCGCACGGCCGTGGAGCCGGTGGCGGCGGAGCTCGCGGCGCGATTCGCGCCGCCGGAGCAGGGCGCCGAGCTGATGGGGATCGCCGCCGCGATGCGTGCTGCGGGGCGGGCCGGCGATGCCGAGGCGTTCCTCGAGCGCGACATCGAGTTCCACCGGACGGTGCTGCGCGCGTCGGGCAACGAGATGTTCGCCGCGCTGGGCGACGCGGTCGGCGAGGTGCTGCACGGTCGCACCTCGAGCGGGCTGATGCCGGCGCACCCGAGCGAGGAGGCGATGCAGTGGCACGTCGACGTCGCCGATGCGATCCTCGCCGGTCGCGCGGGCGCCGCACGTGAGGCCATGCTCAGGGTGCTTGGCCGCACTGCCGACGACGTCGAGCGCACCTGGCGCGACATCCCGAGGGCGTCGCCCACGGCCTGAGGCCGCGCCGAGCGGCACGTCACGAGCGCCCGCGACGTCACATCGCGCCATCCGTTTTAAGTCATACGTATTCGGTGCAATACTGGTTGACGTCTGATTCTTGAGCGGCACCGCCCTGCTAGCGTGGTGCCCGGAACCCCACCCGTCGCAGGAGCAATGAGCATGCCCGAGAGCACCACCACCGCCAGCGCCAACATCGGAGTCGTCGGCCTCGCCGTCATGGGCTCGAACCTCGCACGCAACCTCGCGAGCCGCGAGGGCAACACCGTCGCGGTGTTCAACCGCTCCCCCGAGCGCACGCACACCCTCACCGGCGAGCACCCCGAGGCCGGCTTCGTCGCCTCCGAGAGCTACGACGACTTCGTGGCCTCCCTCGCCAGGCCCCGCACCGCGATCATCATGGTCCAGGCCGGGCGCGGCACCGACGCCGTCATCTCCGAGCTCGTCTCGCGCTTCGAGCCGGGCGACATCATCGTCGACGGCGGCAACGCGAACTTCCACGACACGATCCGCCGCGAGGCCGAGATCAAGCCGACCGGCATCCACTTCGTCGGCGCCGGCATCTCCGGCGGCGAGGAGGGCGCGCTGCACGGCCCCTCGATCATGCCCGGCGGTTCGGCCGAGTCGTACGAGACGCTCGGCCCGATCCTCGCCTCGATCGCCGCGGTCGCCGAGGGCGAGCCCTGCGTCACCCACATCGGCACCGATGGCGCCGGCCACTTCGTCAAGATGGTCCACAACGGCATCGAGTACGCCGACATGCAGCTCATCGCCGAGGCCTACGACCTCATCCGCCGCGGCACGGGCAAGACCCCCGCCGAGATCGCCGACGTGTTCGCCGAGTGGAACACGGGCGAGCTCGAGAGCTACCTCATCGAGATCACCGCCGAGGTGCTCCGGCAGACGGATGCCGCGACCGGGCGGCCGCTCGTCGACGTCATCCTCGACGAGGCCGGCGCGAAGGGCACGGGCGCCTGGACCGTGCAGAACGCGCTCGACCTCGGCGTGCCGGTCTCCGGGATCGCCGAGGCCGTGTTCGCCCGGTCGCTGAGCTCCAAGCGCGCGCAGCGCGAGGCCGCCGCCGACCTCCCCGGCCCCGACGAGGCCTGGTCGGTCGCCCCCGACGACGCCGACGCCTTCATCGAGGACGTCCGCAAGGCGCTCTACGCCTCGAAGATCATCGCCTACTCGCAGGGCTTCGACGAGATCATCGCGGGCGCCGAGCAGTACGGCTGGAACGTGCACAAGGGCGAGGTCGCGAAGATCTGGCGTGCGGGCTGCATCATCCGCGCCCGCTTCCTGAACCGCATCGCCGAGGCCTACGCCGAGGACCCGACGCTCGTCGCCCTCGCGGTCGCGCCGTACTTCCGCGACGCGATCGCGAACGGGCAGTCGTCCTGGCGCCGCGTCGTCGCGACCGCCGCGCAAGCCGGCATCCCGACGCCGGCGTTCTCGTCGTCGCTCGCCTACTACGACGGCCTGCGCGCCGACCGGCTCCCCGCCGCGCTCGTGCAGGGCCAGCGCGACTTCTTCGGCGCGCACACCTACAAGCGCGTCGACGTGCCTGGCGTGTTCCACACGCTCTGGTCGGGCGACCGCAGCGAGATCGAGACCACGCCCTCCTCGCACTGACCGATACTGGACGGACGGATCCCACGCGAGGCAAGGAGGCGCGCAGTGCGCGAACCATCGTGGCGCCGCGACGGCGAGCACCCGGACTACCGGTTCACGCTCGCCAACGAGCGCACCTTCCTCGCGTGGATCCGCACCGCGCTCGCGCTGCTCGCGGGCGCGGTGCTCCTCGACCAGTTCGCCACCGCCCTCGAGCCGCGCGTGGCGGTGCTGGTCCTCGCGGTCGTGCTCGCGATCGCGGCGGCGATCCTCAGCGTCGGCGCGTACACGCGCTGGCGCGCCAACGAGATCGCGATGCGACGGAACGGGCCGCTGCCGTTCAGCTGGGTGCTGCCGCTCATCTCCGCGATCGGCCTGCTCGCGGCGGCGGTGCTCGCGGCCCTGTTCGTGGTGACGTCATGACGGACGCCGTCGCGCGCGATCCGGGCCTGCAGCCCGAGCGGACCGCGCTCGCCTGGACGCGCACCTCGTTCGCCGTCGCGCTGAACGCCCTTCTCGTCCTCCGGGAAGGGCTGATCAGCGACAAGACCTGGCTCGTGGCGGCATCCGTCGTGCTCCTCGCCGGCGCGGTCGCGATCCTCGTCGCCGGGTGGCATCGCCGACGGACGCTCACCGCCGCGGCGACGCCGCTGCCCCTGCCCCTGCCCATGGCCTGGACCGTGCTCGGCGCCACGCTGCTCGCGTGCGCCGCGGCGACCTGGTCCATGCTCGCGAGCTCGCCATGGTGAACGTCGGGCCCACGGGCGGGTGGGAGGAATCCGGCGGCCTCGACGACGGACCGGTCATCGGCGCCCGCCGGAGGCGGGCCATCCGCATCGCGGTGGTCCTCGCGCTCGGCGCGATGGTGCTGCCCGTCGTGCTCTCGGCGTTCGGGGTCGCCCGCTCGGCGGCCGCGAACGCGTGCGCCGCGTACGTCGCCGACCTCAGCAGGCTCGACGACTCGCGCGTCGAGTTCGACCTCTTCGCGCGCGGCGGGCCGGGGTGGCTGTGCATCGCGGTCGCGCCGTCCGGTTCGAGCACGGTGCTCGGCAACCTCGGACCGATGCCCGCGTTCCCGAGGCCCGCGACGCCCGGCCGCGACGCCTAGTCGGTCGCGCCTGCCCCGGCCTCGGTCGAGCCGGTGGAACCCGTTCCGGCCAGGCGGTCGCGCACCTGACGGCGGATCACCTTGCCGATCAGCGAACGCGGCAGGTCGTCGACGGCGACCACGCGGCGCGGCACCTTGTACGGCGTCAGCCGGTCGCGCACCGCGGTGCGGATCCCCTCGGCGTCGAGGGACGCCCCGGGCCGGAGGACGACCGCGGCCACGACCTCCTCGCCGGATCGCTCGTCGGGCATCCCCACGACGGCGCAGTCCGCGACGTCCGGGTGCTGGCGGATCGCATCCTCCACCTCGCTCGGCGCGACGTTGAACCCGCCCGTGATGATGAGCTCCTTGATGCGGTCGACGATGCGGACGAAGCCGTCATCGTCGATCGTGACGATGTCACCGGTGCGGAACCAGGGCGCACCGCCGGCGGGGTCGTCGACGAAGACCGCTGCGGTCTCCTCGGGCTTGTGCCAGTAGCCGCTGAACACCTGCGGTCCGCGGACGACGAGCTCGCCGCGCTCGCCCGCGGGCACGTCGTGCATCGGCGCATCGGGGTCGACCACGCGGCACTCGGTGTCGGGCAGGGGCAGCCCCACGGTGCCCGCCTTGCGGGTCGGCGCGACGGGGTTCGCCATGAGCACGGGCGAGCATTCTGACAGCCCGTAGCCCTCGACGAGGTAGCCGCCGGTCTTCTCCTCCCACGGTTCGACGACGGATGCCGACAACGGCATGGCTCCCGAGATCGCGATGGCGATGCCCTCGAGCGAGACGCCCTGCTCTGCGGCGGCCGCGGTGAGGCGCTCGTAGATCGGCGGCACGGCCGGCAGGAACGTCGGCGGATGCTTCTTCACGACCTTCAGCACCAGGTCGGGATCGAACCGCGGGAACAGCACGAGCCGCGAGCCCATGCTCATCGCGAACGTGAGGCACAGCGTCAGGCCGTAGGCGTGGAACATGGGCAGCACCGCGTACACGACCGAGGTGCCGCGCTCGATCTCGGGCACCCACGCGCGCGCCTGCGCCGCGTTCGCGAGCAGGTTGGCGTGCGTGAGGGTGGCGCCCTTCGGGCTGCCGGTGGTGCCGCTCGTGTACTGGATCAGCGCCACGTCGCCGACGCGCGGCGCGTGGATGTGCGACGCGATGCGGTCGGATGCCACGAGCTCGCGCCACGGCACCGTGCCCTGCACGCTCGTGGTGAGCGCGGCTCGCGCCTCGCGGGCCTTCGCGATCGGCAGTCGGAGCGCGAGGCGCGTCGTCAACGGCATCGCCCGCGTGAGGTCGACCGACACGATGTGACGCATCGCCAGGTCGTCGGGGAAGTCCTGGATCGTCCCGACGACCTTGTCCCACGCGATCACGACGCGGGCGCCATGGTCCTCGAACTGGTGCCGCAGCTCACGCGGCGTGTACAGCGGGTTGTGCTCCACGACGATCGCGCCGAGCCGGAGCACCGCGTAGAACGCGATGATGTGCTGCGGGCAGTTCGGCAGCACGATCGCGACCGGGTCGCCGGCCTGCACGCCGAGCCGTCGCAGGCCCTCGGCGGCGCGGTCGACCTGCTCGCCGAGCGCGGCGTACGTCGTCGTGCGGCCGAAGAACTCCAGGGCGGGGCGATCCGGGTACTGCTCGACCGTGTGGTGGATCAGGTCGATGAGCGACCCCTCGGGCGCGGGGAGGGAGTGCGGGACGCCCGGGGCGTAGCTCGCGAGCCAGGGCCTGGCCGCGGCATCCGTCATCAGGCGGCCCCGTCGAACATGCTCGTGACGGAGCCGTCCTCGAAGACCTCGTGGATGGCGCGCGCCAGCAGCGGCGCGATCGGGAGCACCGTGAGGCGGTCCCAGCGCTTCTCCTCGGGCAGCGGCAGCGTGTCCGTGACGACGACGCGGTCGATGAAGTCGGACTGCAGGATCTCGGTCGCCGGGTTCGAGAAGACCGCGTGCGTCGCCGCGACGACGACGCCGGTCGCACCGTTCGCCTTGAGCGCCTCGGCGGCCTTCACGATCGTGCGCCCGGTGTCGATGAGGTCGTCGACGAGCAGGCACACGCGACCGTCGACCTCGCCCACGATCTCGTGGACCGAGACCTGGTTCGGCACGAGCGGGTCGCGGCGCTTGTGGATGATCGCGAGCGGCACGCCGAGCTTGTCGGACCAGATGTCGGCGACGCGCACGCGGCCCATGTCGGGCGAGACCACCGTGAGGGTCTCGGGGTCGAGAGAGTTCTTGAACTCCTCGAGCAGCACGGGCATCGCGAAGAGGTGGTCGACGGGCCCGTCGAAGAAGCCCTGGATCTGCGCGGCGTGCAGGTCGATCGACATGATCCGGTCGGCGCCCGCCGCCTTGTAGAGGTCGGCGACCAGGCGCGCCGAGATCGGCTCGCGGCCGCGGCCCTTCTTGTCCTGGCGGGCGTAGGGGTAGAACGGCGAGACGACGGTGATGCGCTTCGCCGACGCTCGCTTCAGCGCATCGACCATGATGAGCTGCTCCATGAGCCACTCGTTGATCGGCGCGGCGTGCGATTGGATGACGAACGCATCGGACCCGCGCACGCTCTCGTCGTAGCGCGCGTAGAGCTCGCCGTTGGCGAACGTGCGCGCATCGGTCGGGACCAACTCGCTGCCGAGCTCGGCGGCGATGTGCTTCGCGAGCGCCGGATGCGCACGCCCCGACACGAGGACGAGCCGCTTCGATCCGGTGGTCTCGATTCCCGACATGGTCACAGTCCTTCCCACCGGCCTGGCCGGGTGCTATTCGGCTTCGCGCTCATCGCCCTCGTCGGTCCCGCCGCTCTCGTGCGCGGCCTCGGCCGCCTGGGCGGCCGCGGTTCCCGCACGGTGCTGCTGGACCCATCCGTCGATGTTGCGTTGCGGGGCGACGTTCACGCCGAGCGCACCGGCCGGCACGTCCTTGCGGACGACCGTGCCTGCCCCCGTGTACGCCCCGTCCCCAATCGTAACGGGCGCGACGAACACGCCGTGCGAGCCGGTGCGCACGTGCGATCCGATGGTCGTCCGGTGCTTCTCCACGCCGTCGTAGTTCGCGGTGATGGAGCCGGCGCCGACGTTCGACCCCTCGCCGATCTCGGTGTCGCCGATGTACGAGAGGTGCGGAACCTTGCTGCCCGTGCCGATGTGCGCGTTCTTCGTCTCGACGAAGGTGCCGATCTTGCCGTCGGCGTCGAGCACCGTGTTGGGACGGAGGTAGGCGAACGGGCCGACCGTCGCACCGGCGCCGATCACCGCCAGCGTGGCATCCGTGCGCTTCACCTCGGCTCGCTCGCCCACCTCGCAGTCGACGAGGGTCGTGTCGGGCCCGACGACCGCGCCGGTCGCGATCGCGGTCGCGCCCTTCAGCTGCGTGCCCGGGCGGAGGGTGACGTCGGGCTCGATGCGCACGGCGAGGTCGATCCAGGTGGTCGCCGGGTCCTCGATCGTGACGCCGTTCAACTGCCAGCCCCGCACGATGAGCGCGTTCAGCCGCGCCGCCGTCTCGGAGAGCTGCGCGCGGTCGTTCACGCCCGCCACGAGCCATGCCTCGGAGACCGGTCGCGCCTTCACCTCGGAGCCCGACGCCCGGAGCAGGGCGATGATGTCGGTCAGGTACTTCTCGCCCTGCGCGTTGTCGGTCGTGAGGTTCGCGAGCTGGTCGCGCAGCGCGCCCGCCCCGAACGCGTAGACGCCCGCGTTGATCTCGTCGATCGCGAGTTCGTCGTCGGTCGCGTCCTTCTGCTCCACGATGCGGTCGAACGCGCCCTCGGCGCTGCGGACGATGCGCCCGTAGCCGGTCGGGTCGTCGTACCGCGCGGAGAGGACGGATGCCGCGAGCCCGTCGGCCCGGTGACGCTCGAGCATCTCGGTGAGCGTGGAGGCGTTGAGGAGGGGCACGTCGCCGTTCAGGACGAGGACGTCGCCGGTGAAGTCGTCGGGGAGCGCCGCGATGGCCTGCTCCACCGCGCGCCCGGTGCCGGCGACCTCGTCCTGGTCGACGATGACCGCCTCGGGCAGCTCGGCCTGGATGGCGCCGGCGACGAGGTCGCGCTCGTGGCGGACGACCGCGACCACGTACCTGGCATCCAGGGCGCGCGCCGTGGCGAGCACGTGGGCGATGATCGGGGCGCCCGCCAGCGGGTGCAGGATCTTCGGCGTGGCCGACTTCATGCGGGTGCCCTGACCCGCTGCGAGCACGATGATCGCGAGGTTCTCATCCATGCTCCGCCACCAGGATTCGAACCTGGTCCTCACAGCTCCAAAGGCTGTCGTGCTGCCGTTACACCATGGCGGACCGCGCGCGGGGCCGCCCGCGGGCGGCCCTCGGGCGCGGTGTCAAGTCTGCCATGCGGGGCGCATCCGGCGATGCGGGGCGAGGGCGCCGTCGTCGGCGCGAGCCGTGCACGGCCGCCGGCGCGGACGGGCCCGAGTCGACGTCGCGTCGGCGCTCAGGTCTCGAGGGCGTCGGCGATCCGGTCCGCCCACGCGCGGATCTCGTCCCAGTCCCGGCGGTCCCGGAACTCCTCCGGGGTGTTCCGCAGCATCGCGCGTTCGACGAAGTTGCCCGGATCCTCCGGCACACGTCCGCCGAAGACGACGTGGTCGCGCACGCCCAGTGCCTCCGCCTCCTCGATCACCTTGCGCGGCTCGAGCCACGTGTCGTCCTCGGGCGGGGCGTCGGCCTTCGGCTCCCCGATCGGACCGGAGCTGAAGACCCAGAACGGAATCGAGGCGAGCCGGTCGCGGTGGTGCGAGAGGAAGTGCCGGGCCTCCCGGCGCCACCGACCGGCGTACGTGGCACTGCCGAGCACGACGGCGTCGAACCCGTCGACGGTGGCGTGCCCTGCCTCCGTGGCCTCGGCGTCGTGGCCACGCGCGCGGAGTTCGCGGACGATCGCATCGGCGATCTCGGCGGTGGACTGGTGCTTGGTCGCGTAGGCGACGAGGACGTGTGCCATGACTCCACCCTGCGACCGCGACCGTGTGCGGCCGGGACCTTGGGCCCTCGGGACCCCTCCGAGTGGGAGGGTCCGGCGGTGGGATACTGGCGGCATGACGACCGGCGACCAGGACGAGGTGGACCGGATCGTCGACGACTGGGAGCGCGAGCGACCCGACCTCGACTTCGCGCCGCTGCAGGTCTTCTCGCGCGTCGGCCGCCTCGCGAAGCTCCTCGACCGCGCGCGGAAGCAGGCGTTCGAGCGTTCCGAGCTGGAGTCGTGGGAGTTCGACGTGCTGTCCGCGCTCCGCCGCGCAGGCGCACCGTTCCGGCTCCCGCCGAAGGCCCTGCTCGCCCAGACGCTCGTCTCGAGCGGCACGATGACGAACCGCATCGATCGGCTCGTCGCCCGTGGGCTCGTGACCCGGCAGACCGATCCGCACGACGGGCGCGGGATCCTCGTCGAGATGACGCCGGCGGGCGTGACCCGCGTGGACGCGGCGATCACGCGACTCGTCGACGCCGAGGCCGAACTGCTCGCCGGCCTGCCGCCCGCCGAGCAGCGGCGGCTCGCGGCACTGCTGCGCAAGCTCTCGCTCGGCTTCGCCTGAGGCGATCACCGGTCCGCCGGTCGGCCGTCCCACGCATCCGCCGTCGGCGGCTCCGCAGGATTCCGCCCGTGTCGGAATACCCCTAGGGGGTATTTGGTTGTGTCGACCAGAGGCCCGAGGACAAGGAGTCGACATCATGCGACTGTTCGCCATCCGCGACTACCGCCACCTGTTCAGCGCGCAGGTGATCGCCCTCTTCGGCACGGGGCTCGCCACGGTCGCGCTGGGCCTGCTCGCCTACGAGCTCGCCGGGCCCGACGCGGCCGCCGTGCTCGCCACGGCCCTCACCATCAAGATGGTCCTCTACGTGGTCGTGGCCCCCATCGCCGCGGCCTACGCCGACCGCCTTCCGCGCCGCGCCTTCCTCACCCTCCTCGACGCGGTCCGCGCGGGCGTCGTCCTCGCGCTCCCCTTCGTCACCGAGACCTGGCACGTCTACCTGCTGATCGGCCTCCTCCAGGCGGCATCCGCCGCCTTCACGCCGACGTTCCAGGCCGTCATCCCGGACATCGTGACGGACGGCACCCAGTACACCCGGGCGCTGTCGGCCTCGCAGGTCGCCTACACGATGGAGAGCCTGCTGAGTCCGGTGCTCGCCGCGATCGCCCTGACGTTCATGAGCTTCACCTGGCTGTTCGTCGGCACCTCCATCGGGTTCGTCGTGTCGGCGGCCCTCGTCCTCTCCACCCGGATCCCCAACGCGCGGCCCACCGGTCAGCGCCGGGTCTGGGAGCGCGTCGCGTCGGGCGTCACGCTGTTCGCCCGGACGCCGCGACTCCGCGGCATCCTCGCCCTGAACCTCGTCGTCGCCGCCGCCGGCTCGATCGTCGTCGTCAGCACCGTCAACCTCGTGCGCGACGAACTCGGCGGCACGCAGGCCGACGTCGCCTGGATGCTCGCCGCCTCCGGCGGTGGCACCCTCCTCGTCGCCCTCCTCCTGCCGCGCGTACTCGACCGCGTCGCCGAGCGCCACGTCATGACGACCGGCGCGGCCGTGCTCGTCCTGGGGGTGCTCGCCGCGATCGGGGTCGCCGCCACGGACGTCGCGCTGTTCGGCGTCCTGGCCGGGATCTGGGCGACGATCGGCGCAGGGATGGCGATGGTCATCACCCCGACCGGTCGGGTGATCCGCGCCTCGGCCTCGCCGGAAGGGCTCCCCGCCGCATTCGCCGCGCAGTTCTCCCTGTCGCACCTCGCCTGGCTGGTCACCTACCCGATCGCCGGATGGGTCGGCACGAGCGCCGGCGTCGTGGTGGCCTGGCCCATCCTCGGTGCACTCGCCGCCATCGGCGCCGTGTCGGCGCTCGTGCTGTGGCCGCGGCGAGGCGCAGCCCGCCGCACCACCCGCTCGGCGGTCCTCGGCGCCGCCGAGGCCGAGGCCGCGTCGGCGGCGCTCGGTGGGGTCCGGAGCCGCGTCCGGAGCGGCATCGAAGCCGCCTGAGGCCGAACGGACGGACCCGAGCGGCGGAGCCGCCGGGCCCGCGACGCACCGACGTCGCGGGCCCGCGGCGCCTACCGCCGGAGCACCCGCCGCGCGAGCCAGTTGCCGACGTACTGCACGACCTGCACGAACACGACGATCAGCAGCACGGCCGCCCAGGTGACGACCGGCTCGAACTGCCGGAAGCCGTACAGCTGCGCGAAGTAGCCGAGGCCGCCACCGCCGATGAGTCCCGCCATCGCCGACATGTCGATCACCGCGATGACGATGAACGTGTAGCCGAGGATCAGCGGGCCGAGGGCCTCCGGCACGACGACCGTCCCGAGGATCCGCACCGGGCCCGCGCCCATCGAGCGCGCGGCCTCGATGACGCCGGGCCGAACGGTGAGGAGGTTCTGCTCCACGATGCGCCCGATCGCGAACGCCGCAGCGAGCGAGAGCGCGAAGATCGCGGCATCCGTCCCGATGCCCACCCCGATGACCGCACGCGTGAGCGGCTGCACGGCGGCGATGAAGATGATGAACGGGATCGGCCGGAAGAAGTTGATGACGACGTTGAGCACGTTGTTCACGACCGCGCTCGGCAGCAGGCCGCCGCGCCTGGTCGCGTACAGTCCGATGCCGAGCAGGAACCCGCCCGCACCGCCGAAGAGCATCGTGAGCGCGACCATGTAGAGCGTCTCGCCCGCCGCGGCCCAGAACTCCGGGCCCAGTTCGAGGAGCCGGTCCATCAGCGCACCTCCGTCACGTCGGCGTGCCGCGCGACCGCGGCGAGCGCCCCGTCGATCGCGTCGTCGTCGCCGCGCACCGCGAGGGTGAGGTGGCCGAACGCGCGGCCGCGGATGTCGTTGATGCCGCCGTAGACGAGCTCGAACTCGAGCCCCGCCTCGGCGAGGTCGAGGAACACGCGAGCCTGCGACGCGTCGCCGTCGCGGAACGAGCACGTCACGATGCGACCCTCGTGCCGCTCGCGGAGCACGGCGAGCTCGGCGGGCGAGGGCACGCCCTTGACGACCGTGCCGACGAACCGCTGCGACGACGGATGCCGCGGGGTCGAGAACACGTCGAAGACGTCGCCGTGCTCGATGACCCTCCCCCGGTCCATCACGGCGACCTTCGTCGCGATCGACTGGATGACGTCCATCTCGTGGGTGATCACGATGATCGTGACGCCCTGCTCCTCGTTCACGCGCTTGAGGAGCGCGAGCACCTCGTGCGTCGTCTCGGGGTCGAGTGCGCTCGTCGCCTCGTCGGCGAGGAGGATGCGCGGCCGGGTCGCGAGGGCGCGCGCGATGCCGACGCGCTGCTTCTGCCCGCCGGAGAGCTGGTCGGGGCGCGCGCCGGCCTTGTCGGTGAGGCCGACGAACGCGAGCAGCTCGTCGACGCGGGCGCGGATGTCGGCCTTCCCCCATCCGGCCACCCTCAGCGGGTACGCCACGTTGCCGCGCACGGTCTTCGCCTCGAAGAGCTCGAACTGCTGGAAGATCATCCCGATGCCGAGGCGGATGCCGCGGAGCTCCCGCTCGCGGAGTCCCGTGATCTCCCGGCCGTCGATCCGGATCGAGCCGCTCGTCGCGGGTTCGAGCGCGTTCACCAGCCGCACGAGCGTCGACTTGCCGGCACCCGAGTAGCCGATGATGCCGTAGACATCGCCGGCCTCGATCTCGAGGGAGACGTCGTCGACCGCGGTGACGGCCTCGGCCGCGCGGTTCGCGGCCGGATACGACTTGCTGACGTGCTCGAGGGTCACGAGCGCCATGCGGTACCTCCTCCACGCACGCGCGTGCGGGTGGCGCTGCCCGGTCGGGGCGCGCCACCCGCGCGTGCGGTTCCTGTCGTGGTGCGGATCAGCCCTGGGCGCGGGTGTCGTCCTCGACCGTGGCGAGCGAGCCCAGGAGCTCGTCGACCGGGGTCGTCAGCGCCACGGCGGTGTCGCCGGAGGACTCGAGCAGGCCGGCCTGGACCTCGGGGTCGGTCTGGAAGATCTCGACCAGCTTCAGGTACGTCTCGTCGTCGGCGTCCTCGGCACGTGCCGCGAAGATGTTGACGTAGGGCAGCGCGTTGGGGTCGCTCGGGTCGTCCTTCGCGATCGCGTCGGCGAAGGTGAGGCCGGCGTCCTGCACGAAGTCGTTGTTGATGATCGCCGCGGCGACGTCGGGCAGGCTCGTCGGGGTCAGCGACGCCTCGAGCGGGGTGACCTCCACCTTCGAGTTCGCCTCGTCGATGTCGTCGACGGTCGAGAAGATCGAGCCGCCGCCCTCGAGCTCGATGAGGCCGGCCGACTGCAGCACGAGGAGCGCACGGGCCAGGTTCGAGGGGTCGTCCGGCACCGCGACCGTCTCGCCGGCCGGGATGTCCTCGACCGAGTCGTACTTCAGCGAGTACAGGCCGAGCGGGTAGATCGCGGTCGCGCCGATGGGCTGGAGGTCGGCGTCGGCCGACACGTTGTAGTCGGCGAGGTAGACGATGTGCTGGAACTGGTTGAGGTCGAGCTCGCCCTCGGTGAGCGCCGGGTTCGGCTGCGTGTAGTCGGCGAAGTCGACGAGCTCGATCTCGATGCCGGCCTCGGCCGCGGCCTCCTCGAAGGCGGGCCACTGCGGGTCGGACTTGCCGACGACGCCGATGCGGACGACGTCGTCGCCCTCGGCGGCGCCCGCCGAGGAGCAGGCGGCGAGGCCGATGACGAGCGGGGCTGCGGCGAGGGCGGCGATGAGCTTGACGGTGGTGCTGGGCATGGCGGGGTTCCTTTTCGCGGTCGGCGCGCGCGATCAGGTGCTGGTGGCGGTGGTGCCTGGACATGACGAACCCCACCGCTGGTGGCGGTGGGGCCTCGTTGCCGCGATCGCGGGCGCACCTCAACGCTAGGCGAAGGATCTGCGCTCAATTGACCAACTGGTCATCAGGCGTCACAGATCCTGCGCCATCACCCCTCCAACTGCTCGGATACTTCGAGCCAGCGCGTCTCGAGCTCGGCCACGGACTCCTCCAGCGCCCGAAGCTCGTCACCGAGCGTGCCGAGCCCGACGTAGTCGGACTGGTCGTGGCGCGCCAGCTTCTCGTGCTGCTCGCCGATCTGCGCCTGCAGCTTCTCGAGCCGGCGATCGATCGACGACAGCTCCTTCTCGGCCGCGCGCCGGTCGGCGCCCGAGAGCGCGGGGGCGGATGCCTCGGCGCGCACGCCGCCGCCCGAACCCGCGCCGGGTCCGCTCACCGGGCTCGACGCGCCCGACGCCGCCGTGGACGGCGCGGACGCGGCATCCGTCGCCTGCTGCCGGCGCAGCTCGAGGTACTGCTCGACGCCGCGCGGCAGGTCGCGCAGGTGCCCGCCGAGGATCGCGACCTGCCGGTCGGTGACGCGCTCCACGAGGTACCGGTCGTGGCTGACGACGAGGAGGGTGCCGGGCCACGCGTCGAGCAGGTCCTCGATCGCGGCGAGCATGTCGGTGTCGAGGTCGTTCGTGGGCTCGTCGAGGATCAGCACGTTCGGCTCCTGCAGCAGGATGAGGAGGAGCTGCAGGCGGCGCTTCTGGCCGCCGGAGAGGTCCTTGACCGGGGTCGCGAGCTGCTGGTTGGTGAAGCCGAGCCGCTCGAGCAGCTGGCCGGGCGTGAGCTCGACGGCTTTCGATCCCGAGCCGAACACGTAGCTCGTCTTCTGCGCGGCGACGACCGCGCTCACGCGGTCCTCCGCCCATTCGGCGAGCTCGGCGAGCTCCTGGCTGAGCACCGCGATCTTCACCGTCTTGCCGCGCTTGACCCGACCGGTCGTGGGCTCGACCTCGCCGGTGACGAGCTTCAGCAGCGTCGACTTGCCGGCGCCGTTCACGCCGAGGATGCCGGTGCGCTCCCCCGGCGCGATGCGCCACTCGAGCTCGTGCAGCACGGTCCGGGTCGCGGGCGCGTCGGGCGCGGCATCCCGCACCGGGTACTCGACCGTCACGTCGAGGAGGTCGACGACGTCCTTGCCGAGCCGTGATACCGCGAGGCGGTTCAGCTCGACGGGATTGCGCACGGGCGGCTCGTCCGCGATGAGCTGGTTCGCGGCCTCGATCCGGAACTTGGGCTTCGACGTGCGCGCCGGCGCACCGCGTCGCAGCCACGCGAGCTCCTTGCGCATGAGGTTCTGGCGCTTGGCCTCGGATGCCGCGGCCATCCGGTCGCGCTCGACCCGCTGCAGCACGTACGCGGCGTACCCGCCCTCGAAGGGCTCCACGATGCGGTCGTGCACCTCCCACGTCGCGGTGCACACCTCGTCGAGGAACCAGCGGTCGTGCGTGACCACCACGACCGCGCCATCGCTCGCCGCCCAGCGGCCCTTCACGTGCCGCGCGAGCCAGGCGATCCCCTCGACGTCGAGGTGGTTCGTCGGCTCGTCGAGGAACAGCACGTCCCAGTCGCCGACGAGGAGCGCGGCGAGCCCGACCCGGCGGCGCTGGCCGCCCGACAGGTCGCCGACGCGACCCTGCCACGGCACGTCCGCGAGGAGGCCCGCGATCACGTCGCGCACCTTCGCGTCGCCCGCCCACACGTGCTCCTCGATGCCGCCGACGACGGCTTCGGCGACCGTGGCATCCGCGTCGATCGTGTCGGCCTGGTCGAGCATGCCGATCCGCACGCCGCGCCGAACGGTCACGCGGCCGCCGTCGGGCTCGAGCCGCCCCGCGAGCAGCTTCAGCAGCGTCGACTTGCCGTCGCCGTTGCGCCCCACGATGCCGATGCGGTCGCCCTCGTCGATGCCGAGGGTGACCTCGTCGAAGACGATGCGCGTGGGGAACTCGAGGTGCAGGCGCTCGGCGCCGAGGAGGTGTGCCATGTCGCGCTCAACCCTACTTCGCCGCGCCCGGCGCGACCGCTGCGCCTGCCGCCGCCTGCCCGCTGCTCCGCTGTCCCACGGGCGGTGTTCTCGGATCGAGAGGATGCCATCCGCACCGCGCAGACGGTGCAGCGGTGCACATGCCATCCTCTCGATCACCCGCCGACCGGGCGACTCGCATCAAGTCGCCTCCGCACGCGGTCGGCGAATGCAGCCGAGTCGCGCAGCTCACCGTCCGCGCTGACGTCGTCTGCGGTCGCCTGGACGATCACCCAACCCACGTCGGCGAGCCGCTCGATGCGGCGGATGTCGCGACGCCACTGCGCAGGCGAGCGGTGCAGGTCGCTCTGGTACTCGATCCCGACCCGACGATCGGGATACGCGAGGTCGATCATCGCGACGAGCTCGCCACGTCCGTCCAGGACCCGGTGATTGGGGACGGGTTCGGGAAGGCCCGCCCTCACGAGGTCGAGCCGGAGCAGCGTCTCCCTCCGCGACAGGGCACCCCATCGTGCGGCGGCCAGGGCGCGTCGGATCGCGTCGATCCCGCGACGCCCGGGATGTGCGGCGAGCGCCGACTCGAGTTGCTCCCGGTCGCAAAGCGGCAAGCGTCCGTCGAACGGGTGCGACCCGGTGATCGGGTATTCCGCGGCGACGACGAGGTCGTCGACGGTGAGCGACGCACCCGGCTGGATCCAGGCGCTCGCCGGATCGACCACGCGCAGACCGCCATGGACGATGACCTGCACGGACTCGAACGAGATGACGTGCCCTTCGACGCCGGCGGCGCTCGGTCGCGCCGAGCCACGGGGCACCGCGACGTGCAGGAGCGGACGCGCCGACTCGCCGTCGGCGACCGGTCCCGGGCGGGCGGGCTCAGCGCTCCTCGGCACGGGGATGCCCCACAGCACGGCGGCCGTGACGTGACTGAACACCTGGCGGCGAGGCATCCGCTTGGCGTACGCCTCGGCGAGTTCGCGGATCGAGGGCTCCGCACCGACGTGCCGGCGCACGCCATGGAACGTCCGCTCGAGGTCGGGGGCGGCGAGTCGACGCCACCGCACCCCGTGGCGGGTCGCCTCCGCTCGAGTGAAGGATGGCACGGCGCGGAGGCTCCACGGAAGCCCATCGGGTCTGCTCACGGCCCCGAGCGTCCGGGGTCGCGAGACGGCCCGGTGCCGCCTGTCCACAGTCGGCGGCCCGGGCGCCCTTCGAGAGGATGTCATCTGCACCGGCCGCACGGCCGAGCGGTGCACATGACATCCTCTCGAAGGTGGCGCAGAACGACGCAGCGCGACCGGACGTACACGCGCGAGGCAAGGCGCGAGCGCGCCGTGGGGCGTGACTGCCGCAGCGCACGGCACGGGCGGGGCCGGGCCGGAGGGCGCGATCTCAGAAGGGCAGCACGCGGGCGCCGTGCACTGGCCCGTGCACGTGCAGCGCCGTGAGACCCGCCGCGGAGAGCGCGACCTGGAGCTCGAGCGCGCCGTCGGCGTCGTCGACGAGGAACGCGACCGTCGGCCCCGACCCGGACACGAGCCCCGCGAGGGCGCCGTTCTGCTCGCCGAGGTCGATCACCTGGGCGAGACGCCCCGCGAGCCCGATGGCCGCGGTCTGGAGGTCGTTGTGGAGCGCCACGGCGAGTCGCCGCGGGTCGCCCGCGCGGAGCGCGTGCAGCACGGCCGCGTCGACCGTCGGCGAGTCGAGGGCCGTTCGGGCGCCGCGGTGTCCGTCGCGCCACTCCGGGTCGAGGCCGGCGTCGCGCCGGCGGTCGAGCTCGCCGTACACGGCGGGCGTCGAGAGCCCGAAGTCGGCGGTCGCGAGCACCCAATGGAAGGACCCCGTGGCCAGCGCCGGGCTCAGCCGGTCCCCGCGACCCGTGCCGATGGCCGTGCCGCCCGTGAGCGCGAACGGCACGTCGGCGCCGAGCGAGGCGGCGAGCGCGTGCAGTTCCTCCTTCGGCAGTGCCGTGCCCCAGAGGGCGTCGCATGCGACGAGCGTGCCCGCGGCGTCCGCCGACCCGCCGCCCATGCCGCCCGCGATGGGGACGTGCTTGTCGATCTCGAGGCGCACCCCGCCGGGCACGCCCGCGTGGCGCGCGAGCAGCTTCGCGGCGCGGATCGCGAGGTTCGAGGCATCCGTCGGCAGGCCCGAGGTGTCGACCGACCCGCCGAACGCGACCGAGAACTCGTCGTCGGGCCAGGCGCGGACGTCCTCGTACAGCGACACGGCCTGGTAGGCCGTGGCGACGTCGTGGTAGCCGTCGTCGTCGAGCGCGCCGACCCGCATGAAGAGGTTGATCTTCCCGGGGGCTCGGACGTGCACTGCCGCGTCGGTCGCCGGGAACGTCATGCGACCAACGCTAGCCGACGTGCGCGGGCCGATGGCGCATGGCCGGGGGACGAGTCAGGCGACGGATGCCGCGGCGCGCGCGATCCGCAGGAAGTCCTCGACGGTCAGCTGCTCACCGCGCGCCTGCGGGTCGACGCCGGCAGCCTGGAGCAGGGCGCTCGCCGCCGTGGCGGAGCCGCCGAGCACGCCGGAGAGCGACTGGCGGAGCATCTTGCGCCGCTGCTGGAACGCGGCATCGACGAGCGCGAACACGGCGATGCGCTCGTCCTCCGTGCCGGGCGGGTCGCCGGGCGCCTCGCCTCGCTCGAATCCGACGAGCACCGAGTCGACGTTCGGCACCGGCCAGAAGACCATGCGCGACACCTGGCCGGCCGTGCGCCAGTCGCCGTACCAGCTCGCCTTGACGCTCGGGGCGCCGTAGACCTTCGAGCCGGGTTCGGCGGCGAGCCGGTGACCGACCTCGGCCTGCACCATGACGATGCCCGACGTGAGTGACGGGAAGTGCTCGAGCAGGTGCAGCAGCACCGGGACGGACACGTTGTAGGGCAGGTTCGCGACGAGCCGTGTCGGCTCCCCCGGCAGGTCGACGACGCGCAGCGCGTCCGCGCGGACGACCGTGAGCGACGTCCCGGGCTGCATGACGCTCACCGTGTGCGGGAGCTGCGCCGCGAGGCGCGCATCGATCTCGACCGCGATCACCTCGGCGCCCGCCTCGAGCAGGCCGAGCGTGAGCGATCCGAGCCCGGGGCCGATCTCGAGCACGGTCTCGCCGCGCTGCACGCCGGCGGTCTGCACGATGCGGCGGACCGTGTTGGCGTCGTGCACGAAGTTCTGCCCGAGCTTCTTCGTCGGGGTGACGTCGAGCAGCTCGGCGAGGTCGCGGATCTCGGCCGGTCCGAGCAGGCGCGGCGTGACGGCGCCGCCGCCGTCGGCCTCATGCCGATGCGCGTTCACGCCCTGCTCCCCCGCACGCTCCCGATGCTGGGGCAGCCGGCGGCGTCCGTGCGCACGGCGCGCCGCATCACGCCGAACCCGCCTCGAGCCCGTCGGCCCACGAGCCGTAGGCGCGCACGGTGTTCGCGGCGACCTCGGCGCACAGCTCGTCGAGGTCGGCGCCGAGCGTCTCGGCCATGAACCGCATGGTGTGCGGCACGAGGTACGGGGCGTTCGGCCGACCGCGAAGCGGCACGGGAGTGAGGTAGGGCGCGTCGGTCTCGACCAGGATCCGGTCGCGCCGCACGACCCGGAGCGCCTCGCGCAGGTTCTCGGCGTTCTTGAACGTCACGTTGCCGGCGAACGAGCAGTACCAGCCGGCGTCGCCCGCGAGCCGAGCGAGCTCCTCGCCGCCGGAGAAGCAGTGGAAGATCGTCGTCTCCGGCGCGCCCGCGCGGCGGAGGGTCGCGACGACCTCGTCGTGCGCGTCGCGGTCGTGGATCTGCAGGGCGATGCCGTGGCGCTTCGCGATGTCGATGTGCGCCTCGAACGACCGGAACTGCGCGTCGCGGCCGTCGTCGCCCGTGCGGTAGAAGTCGAGCCCGGTCTCGCCGACCGCGCGCACGCGCGGCTGCGCCGCGAGCTCGTCGATGACGGCGATCGCCGCGTCGAGCTCGCCGCGGGCGTCGAGTTCGGGCGCCTCGTTCGGGTGGAGGGCGACCGCGGCCAGCAGGCGGGGCTCGCGCGCGGCGATCTCGGCCGACCAGCGGCTGGTCGCGACATCCGTGCCGACCTGCACCGCACCGGCGACGCCGACGGATGCCGCGCGCTCGAGGTGCTCGTGCGCCGTGAGCGGCAGCGCCCCGTCGGCGATCTCGAGGTGCGTGTGGTTGTCGTAGACGGCCACCGCGAGCGGCTCGGGCGGCGTCGGGTACTCGGCGGCGCGGCCGCCGTCGGACCGGGTGCGCAGGTGCTCGGCGGCAGCCGTCACTCGGTCGCCTCCACGCGCGGGAACAGCGGCTCGAGCGCGGAGGTCTGCGTGCCGACGGTCCACTCGTGCGCACGGTCGATGCGCTGCTCCTGCACGGTGCCGGGCGCGCCCAGCGCGGTCCAGAGCTTCGCGGTCGCCTTCGGCAGCACCGGCGAGAGCAGCACGGCGAGCGTGCCGACCCCGTGGTACGCGGTCTCGAGCACGGCCTCGAGTCGGGCGCGCTTCGTCTCGTCCTTCGCGAGCGCCCACGGCTCCTGCTCGGTGATGTACCCGTTGAGCGCGTCGACGAGCTTCCACGTCGCGGCGATCGCGTCGTGGATCTGCAGTCGTTCGATCGCCTGCCACGCGGCATCCGTCGCGTCGGCCTCGATGCGCCGGATCGCGTCGTCGGCCTCGGTGCGGGCCGCCTCGGTGCCGGTCGGGACGGTGCCGCCGCAGTAGCGGCCGATCATCGCGATGACGCGCGAGGCGAGGTTGCCGAAGCCGTTGGCGAGCTCGGCCTGGTAGCGCGCGGCGAGGTCCTCCCACGAGAACGAGCCGTCCTGGCCGAACGAGATCGCGGAGAGGAAGTAGTAGCGGAACGCGTCGGAGCCGAACGTCTCGGTGATCTGCGACGGCGCGATGCCGGTCAGCTTCGACTTCGACATCTTCTCGCCGCCGACGAGCAGCCAGCCGTGGCCGAACACGCCGGTCGGCACGTCGAGGCCCGCGGCCATGAGCATGGCCGGCCAGATGACGGCGTGGAAGCGGAGGATGTCCTTGCCCACGAGGTGCTGCGCCGGCCAGCGGCGCGAGAACTGCTCGTCGTCCTCGCCGTAGCCGACGGCGGTGATGTAGTTGAGGAGCGCGTCGAACCAGACGTAGACGACGTGCGTCTCGTCCCACGGGACCTTCACGCCCCAGTCGAACGTCGACCGCGAGATCGAGAGGTCGTCGAGCCCTCGCCGGACGAAGCTGACGACCTCGTTGCGCGCCGATTCGGGCTGCACGAAGTCGGGTCGCTCCTCGTAGAGCGCGAGCAGCTTGTCGGCGAACGCCGACATGCGGAAGAAGTAGTTCTTCTCGTGCAGCAGCTCGACGGGCTTGGAGTGGATGGCGCAGACGAGTTGGCCCTCGTACTCGCCCGTGCCGTCGACGAGCTCGGACTGCTGCTTGTACTCCTCGCAGCCGACGCAGTAGTAGCCCTCGTACTCGCCCGTGTAGATCCAGCCCTCGTCGAAGAGGTGCTGGAGGAACTTCTGCACGTTGCGCTCGTGGCGCTCGTCGGTCGTGCGGATGAAGTCGTCGTTCGCGACGTCGACCGTGTCGAGGAGCGGCTTCCACGCCTCGGCGACGAGCTTGTCGGCCCACTCCTGCGGGCTCACGCCGTTCGCGGTCGCCGTGCGGAGGATCTTCTGCCCGTGCTCGTCGGTGCCGGTGAGCATCCACGCGTCGCGACCCGCCTGGCGGTTCCACCGCGCGAGCACGTCGGCGGCCACCTCCGTGTACGCGTGCCCGATGTGGGGCACGTCGTTGACGTAGAAGATGGGGGTCGTGATGTAGAACGAGGAGGCGTCGGCCATGCCGACAATCCTACGGGCGCGCGCCGGTGCGCTACGCCCGAGCGGATGCCGCCCTCCGGTCGCCGCCGGCGGGGCTCAGCCGCCGTCTGCGGCCCCGCCTCCCGTGCCGCCCCGCGTGCCGTGGGCGGCGTGGGCGGCGTGGGCCTCCGCGCGACGCTGCCGCGCCCGACCATCGGCGAGCACGGGCGGGATCTGCTCCTCGACCTGCATCCGCTCGTGCGGGGTCGGCACGCCGATCGTCAGGTCCTGCTCGCGCAGCCCCCTGACCGCACGCACCTTCTGCCCCGGGTAGTCGACGACGTTCATGCCGATCACGATCTTGCCCGCGGAGTCGCGGTGGTCGAGCTGACGGTAGGCGTCGGCGACGTCGGCGAGCGGGAACACGTCGGCGATCGGGAGGCGCACCTGGCGGTCGGCGACGAGTTGCGCGATGCGACCGAGCGCGATGGTGTCGCCCGCCCAGAGCTTGACGGCGTCGTGGTCCTCGACGGCGGCCCAGTCGGTCGTCGTGAACACGCGGGACGTCGGCACGCCGAGCTCCGCGGCCTCCGCGGCCTGCCCGCCGAGGAAGTCGAGGAAGGCGGTGACCGGTCGGTCCGTGAGCGCCCGCACCCGTGCGGCGAGGTCGGGACCGTAGTCGAGCGGTTCGATCCCGAACTGGCGCACGAAGTCGAACCGGGACTCCGCGGTCGTGCCGATCACCTCGGCGCCGCGCGCCCTCGCCAGTTGCGCCGCGAGGCATCCGATCCCGCCAGCCGCCGCGGTGACGACGACGAGGTCGCCCGAGCCGAGGTTGAGCCCGTCGACGACGCCGAGCGCGGTCGTGCCGGCGACGTACAGCGAGCCGGCGACCTCCCACGAGAGCGACACGGGCTTCGGCAGCAGCTGCGCCTCGGGGACGAGCACGTAGGCGGCCTGCGCGCCGCGCGCGACGTAGCCCATTACCTCGTCACCGCGGCGGAACCGCGTGACGCCCTCGCCGACCGCGTCGACGACGCCCGCGAGGTCCCGGCCCTGGCCGGACGGGAACTCGACCGGCCAGTGGTCCTGGCGGTCACCGCGCCTGACGGCGGTCTCGACGGGTGAGATCCCGCTCGCGAAGACCTCGACGAGCACCTCGCCCGGTCCGGGCTTCGGGACGGCGACATCGACGATCTCGAGCACCTCCGGCCCGCCGAACGACTCGAACACCACTGCCCTTGCCATCGTCCCCACCCCCGTGTCGGTCCTGTCCCTTCAGGGTCCTCCCGCGGAATGGGAGTCGGATGGGAGCTGCCTGTGACTTCTGTGCATGCGTATGCATGGACAGGCGGGAGCCCGCCGCCGACGCGCCCGACCGGCCGGCCGATCCCGCCTAGCGCTCGGCCCTGGCGGCGAGCGCCGCCTCGTAGAGATCGCGCTTGCCGAGGCCCGTCTCGCCCGCGACGAGCGCCGCGGCGTCCTTCAACCTGGTGCCGGATGCCGCGAGCGCGACGACCCTCGCGACCGCCTCGCCGGCGTCGGCCGCGGGTGCTGCGGCCGCACCGCCGACCACCACGCAGATCTCGCCGCGGACGCCGGCCTCGGCCCACTCCGCGAGCTCGCCGAGCGGCCCGCGCCGCACCTCCTCGTGGAGCTTGGTGAGCTCGCGGCACACCGCAGCCGGCCGGTCTGCGCCGAAGGCCTCCGCGAGCGCGCCGAGGCTCGCGGCGAGGCGAGACGGCGCCTCGAAGAAGACCAGCGTGCGCCGGTCCCCCGCGAGCTCCGCGAGCCGGCGCGCCCGATCGCCCGCCTTGCGGGGCAGGAAGCCCTCGAACGCGAACCGGTCGGTGGGCAGGCCGGAGACGGCGAGCGCGGTGACGACCGCGCTCGGCCCCGGGATCGCCGTGACGTCGACGCCGGCCGCCACGGCGGCCTGCACGAGCGGGAAGCCCGGGTCGGAGACGGTCGGCATGCCGGCGTCGCTCAGCACGAGCAGGTCGCCCTCGCGCGCGAGGTCGACGAGGTCGCCCGCGCGCGCGCGCTCGTTGTGCTCGTGCAGCGCGATGAGCCGGGGACGGTTCGAGATGCCGAGCGCGGCGAGGAGCCGCTGCGTGACGCGGGTGTCCTCCGACGCGACGACGTCGGCGTCCTCGAGGGCCTGCCGCAGCCGCGTCGACGCGTCGCCGAGGTTGCCGATGGGCGTCGCCGCGAGGATGATCACCGCTCCAGTCTGGCGCACGGGCCGGCCGGGGCGCGCGGTTAGGGTGGAGCGCATGGGTCTCCACGAGGTCGGCGCCGGCGCGCGCGACGGGCGCGAGGCGGCCCCCGCCGGGAGCGACGGCGAACGATCCGCGACCGAGGGCGAGCCCGACGCATCCGTCGCCGCACCCGAGGGCGAGCCCGACGCATCCGCTGCCGCACCGGAGGCCGAGCCCGAGGCATCCGTCGCCGCGGCCGCGCCCGCACCGGCGCGCGAGCCCGTCGGCACCCGCCTCGACGCGTGGTGGGCGAACCTGCTGCGCACGCCTCGCCGCCGCGCGCTCTGGACCTGGGGCGGCCCGATCGCCGTCACGCTCCTCGCCGCCCTCCTGCGGTTCTGGAACCTCGGGCACCCGCAGGCGATCGTGTTCGACGAGACCTACTACGTGAAGGACGCCTGGACCCTCCTCGCGAACGGCTACGAGTCGGCGTGGCCCGAGGGGGCGAACGAGGACTTCGCGCGCGGGGACACCGACGTGTTCTCCGACGACCCGGCGTACGTCGTGCACCCGCCGCTCGGCAAGTGGATGATCGGGCTCGGCATGGCCCTCTTCGGCGCCGACAGCGCGTTCTGGTGGCGCGCATCGACGGCACTGGCCGGCACGGTCGCGGTGTTCCTCATGACGATGGTCGGGCGGCGCCTGTTCCGTTCGACGCTGGTCGCCGTGATCGCCGGGTTCCTGCTCGCGATCGACGGCAACGCGATCGTGATGAGCCGCGTCGCCCTGCTCGACAACTGGGTGATGTTCTTCTGCCTGCTGGGCTTCTGGTTCGTGCTGCTCGACCGCTCGGCGACCGAGGCGCGACTGCGCGAACGGCTCGCCGACCTGCGCGCGGGCGGCGGCGATCCGCTGTGGGGACCGGTGATCTGGGCGCGGCCGTGGGTCGTCGCCGCGGGCGTCGCCTTCGGTGCCGCGACCGCGGTGAAGTGGTCGGGCCTGTACTTCATCGCCGCGTTCGGCCTCTACCTCGTGCTCGTCGATGCGATGGCCCGGCGCCGCGCCGGGCTCGGCTTCTGGGTCGAGGGGTCCCTGTTCAAGCAGGCGCCAGCGACCTTCCTCCTCCTCGTCCCCGTGGCCGGCGTCGTCTACCTCGCCTCCTGGACGGGATGGCTCGTCACCGACGGCGGCTACTACCGCGGCTGGGCCGACGAGCCCGGCAACGCGGCCACCGGCGCCTGGTCGTGGGTCCCCCACTCGCTGCAGAGCCTCTGGCACTACCACCAGGCGGCCTACGGCTACCACGTGGGCGTGTCCTCGCCGCATCCGTGGCAGGCGAACCCGCTGACGTGGCCGATCTCCTGGCGGCCGACGAACATGTACTTCGCGTCCACGACCGACGGGTCCGGCGGCTGCGGCCAGGACGAGTGCTGGTCGTCGATCATGGGCATCCCGAACCCGATCATCTGGTGGGCCGCGACGCTCGCCGCCGTCTACCTCGTCTACCGGTTCGCCCGGTACCGCGAGTGGACCTCGGGCGTCGTCCTCGTCGGCGTCGCGGCCGGATACCTGCCCTGGCTCGCGTACCTCGGGCGCACGGTGTTCCAGTTCTACACGATCGCCTACGAGCCCTACCTGCTGCTCGCGCTCGCCGCCGTCATCGGCATCGTGCTCGGCCGGCGCGACGCCCCGACGTGGCGACGGCAACAGGGCATCGCGACGGTCGCGGTGTTCCTCGGCGTCGCGGCGGCCGTGTCGATCTTCTTCCTCCCCCTGTGGACGGCCGTGCCCGTGACGCCCGACTTCCGGCAGCTGCACTTCTGGCTGCCGGGCTGGGGATGAGCGGCGCGGCAGCGGGCGAGCCGGGCGACGCCGGCCCGGGCCGCGAGCGGCCGGCGGACGGCGCGTCGCGTCGGCGGCGTGAGCGGATGCCGGGCCTCGGCGTCGCAGCGGCGGCGGCGGCGTTCGCGTGGCTCGCCCACCTCGCCGTCCCGGTCGTGCCGCTCCTGACGATCGCCGTGGCCGCGGGCATCGTCGCGGGCCAGGTCCCCGCCCTCCGCCCCGCGCTCGAGGGCCTGCTGCGGCCAGGGCTCGGCTTCTCGGCGCGCACGCTGCTCCGCGCCGGCATCGTCCTGCTCGGCCTCAAGCTCAGCCTCGCCGACATCGCGGGGCTCGGCTGGATCACGATCCTCACCACCGTGGCCGTGGTGCTCCTCACCTTCGCGGGCACGCTCGCGCTGGGCCGCGCCATGCGCCTGCCCGATCACGAGCCGCTGCTCATCGCGAGCGGCTTCGCGATCTGCGGCGCCTCGGCGATCGGGGCGATGGCGGCGACGGTGCGCGCCCGCGACGACGAGCAGGCCCGGCCGGTGGCCCTCGTCACGCTGTGCGGCACGCTCGCGATCGCGGTGCTGCCCGCGCTGTGGCATCCGCTCGGCCTGTCGGCGACGCAGTTCGGGCACTGGGTCGGCGCCGGCGTGCACGACGTCGGCCAGGTGGTCGCGACCGCGCAGGTCGCGGGCGCGTCCGCGCTCGCGGTGGCCGTCGTCGTGAAGCTCACGCGCGTGCTGCTGCTCGCGCCGATGGTCGCGATCGCGGCCGGCGCCGAGCGGCGGCGGTCGACGGATGCCGCCGGCCCCCGCCCCGCGATCGTGCCGTTGTTCATCGTGGGCTTCCTCGTCGCGGTGCTCGTCCGCACGTTCCTGCCCGTGCCCGAGGCGGTGCTCGAGGCGGCCGACCTCGTGCAGACGACGCTGCTCGCGATGGCCCTGTTCGCGCTCGGCGCGTCGATCCGCGTCGCCGCGCTGCTCCACACGGGGTGGCGGGCGCTCGTCACCGGGCTCGCATCGTGGGTGCTCGTCGCGGTGCTCGCGTACGGGGCGGTGCTGCTCGGCTGACGCCGACCCCTCGGAGGAGCCCACCCTGCGCGCGCGAGTCGGTGCCGCACGCCCGAGGATGCGCACGGCACCGCCCGCTCACTCCACGTCAGGCCGGCTGGGCGCCCGCGCCGCCGCCGCACCGGCGTTCGCGTCCGACGCCGCGCGCGCCGCGGCATCCGTCTCCCCGTCGCCGCCCCGCACCCGGATCGCGACCTTGCCCCGGACGGTGCCGGATGCGAGCCGGGCGAGCGCCTCGGGCGCCCGGTCGAACGGGAACACCTCGTCGACGACGGGTCGCAGCTGCCCCGCCTCGGCGTAGGTTCGCAGCGCGTCGAGGTCGTCGCCGTTGCGGCGGGCCGCGAGGGAGACGAGGCGCCGACGCGTGAAGGACGACCGCAGCACCGCGGCCGCGATGCGCGGAAGCGGCCCGAACGTGCGCGATCCGGTGCCGGCCGACAGCACGAGCGTGCCGCGCGGCGCGAGGATCCGCGTGAGGGCGCCGAGCGACTGCGCGGCCGCGAGGTCGATCACGACGTCGTACGTCGCGCCGTCGGCCGTGACGTCCTCGGTGCGGTGGTCGATCACGCGGGTCGCGCCGGCCGCGCGAACGTGGTCGGCCTTCGCACCGCTCGCGACGCCCGTGACGGTCGCGCCGAGCGCGACGGCCAGCTGAACGGCGTAGGTGCCGACCCCACCGGACGCGCCGATGACGAGCACCCGATCACCGGGGCCGACGCGAGCGAGCCGGAGGGCCTGGAGGGCGGTCGTCCCCGAGACCGGAATGACGGCGGCGTGGACGTCGTCGAGGTTCGCCGGCGCCCGCCGCACGAACCCCGCGTCGACGACGGCGGTCTCGGCGAACCCGGCCTGGTCGGACTCCGAGAACACCCGGTCGCCGACCGCGAGGGTCGTGACGCCGTCGCCCACCGCCGTGACGACGCCGACGACGTCGCGCCCGACGATCGGCTGCCTCGGCCGCTTCACGCCGAACGCCAACCGGATGAGGCGCGGCTCGCCGCGCATGATCCACACGTCGCCGGCGTGTACGCCAGCGGCGCGCACCGCGATCGCAACCCGACCCGGACCGGGCGGGCCGGGGTCGGGGACGTCGGTGACGGCCAGCACCTCGGGACCGCCGTAGCCGTTCTGGACGAGTGCTCGCATCATGCCTCCTGGTATTCGGGCACGGGCGTGACGACGACCGTGCCGGCCTTGTGTCCGGTGTCGACGAGGCGGTGGGCCTCGGCGATCGCATCGAGCGGCACCACCCGTTCGATGACTGGGGTGAACGCACCAGATGCGGCGAGCGCCGCGAGTTCCTCGAGGTCGGGCCGCTTGGCCTCGACCGAGCGCAGCCCGGTGAACATGACGATCGCCCGCCGCCGCCCGAGCCGCGACGTGAGCTGCTGGGCCACGATCGCCCACGACGGGACCGTCGTCAGGTACCGGCCGCTCGGCGCGAGGACCGCGCACGCCCGCCGGAACGTCGACCTGCCGACCGCGTCGAAGACGACGTCGAACGGTGCCCCGGGCGCACCCGGCCGCATCGGATCGTCGCGCGTGTAGTCGACGACCCGGTGAGCCCCGAGGCCGGCCACGAGCTCGGCGTGCGCCGGCCCGCAGACCGCGGTGACCTCAGCGCCGAGGCGCACGGCGAGCTGCACCGCCGCCGCGCCGACCGCACCGGATGCCCCGTTGACGAGCACCCGGCTTCCCGCGCCGACTCGACCGCCGTCGCGGAGGAACGGCAGTGCGGTCATGGCCCCGTCGCAGATCGCGACCGCTGCCTCGACGGACACCCCGTCGGGCAGGGGCGCGACGGCGCCGTCCTCGCGGACGACGACCGCCTCGGCGTGGGCGCCGCCGTCGACGCCCGTCGCACCGAACACTCGGTCGCCCACGGCGAAGCGCGTCACCCCCGCGCCGACCGCGTCGACGACGCCCGCGAAGTCGGATCCGAGCACGGCGTTGCGCGGGCGGCGCAGCCCGAAGGCGAGCCGCGCGAACCACGGCGAACCCGACCGCCCCGCGGCATCGGCCGCCCCGACCGACGCGGCGTGGACCCGCACGCGGACCTCTCCGGGACCGGGCTCCGGCCGCTCCCGCTCCTCGACCCCGACGACCTCGGGGGCACCGTACCGGTGGTACGCAGCGATCCTCACGATGCCGACACCTCCTCATGGGGGTACTGGAAGACGTCGTCGAGCGGCACCCCGAACACCCGAGCGATCTGGAAGGCCATCTCGAGCGAGGGCGAGTAGCGCCCCTGCTCGATGGCGATGACGGTCTGGCGGGTGACGCCGAGCCGCTCCGCGAGCTCGGCCTGCGTCATCTCGCCGTGGCGGAAGCGCAGCGAACGGATGTCGTTCGTGACCCGCGTCGGCTTCACCATGCGGGCACCCCCCGGCGGTACATCACGAGCTTCGCGACGCTCGACAGGATGCCGGCGAGCACGAACCCGAGGTAGATCGCGTTCGCGATCCAGAACCAGTGCACCTGGAGCATGGACAGGATGAGCGCGCCCACCCCGGCCGCGACGATGAGCGAGTTGCCGACCTGCTCGCCGGCCCGGTCGATCTGCTTGTCGCGCACGTCGGCGCGGTGGCTCTCGCTCGGCGTGATGATCTCGAGCAGGATGCGCCCGACGATGCCGGCGACGATCGCGCCGCCGATGGTCCAGAGCATCGGGATCGCGTAGTCGACCTCGTCGACCGGCGTCCCCTCGGCGAGTTGGGCGAGCACGAGCCAGAGGTAGACCCCGTAGACCACGACCGTGACCACGAGGAACGACCACGTGCCCTTCTCCTCGTACGACATCCGCTCCCTCTTCCTACGATGTGAAGAATGTTTGACATGGTCAGTGTCAACCATTCTGGACACCATGTCAAGCATTCTTGACACGGCGGATGGCACGGCTCGCGCATCCGGGACGCGCGGCCGCCGCCCCCTCCGTCGCCGCCGCCGCCGACGACGACGAGTGGATGCCATCCGCACCGCTGGGCGCCTGCACCGGTGCAGATGGCATCCACTCGCTGCGCCTCGGCCGCGAGGGTGTGGCGAACGACGGTCGTCGGACTCGGGAAGCGGCGTTCGGCATACCCTCGCCGCAAGGCGGCGGACGGCGGGGCAGGCGGCGGACAGCGGGGGCAGGCGGCGGCCGGGAGCGGCGGCTAGTGGTCGGCGCCGCCGACGAGCTTGAGGCCGACGACGCAGCCGACGAGCCCCGCGATGAGCGCCAGTCGCGCCCACGAGACCTCCGTCTCGCCGGTGACCATGGCCCAGACCACCGTGAGGGCCGCGCCGATGCCGACCCACACCGCGTACGCGGTGCCGACGGGGATGCCGCGCATCGCCCACGCGAGGCCGCCCATCGAGACGACGAGGGCGACGCCGAACACGACCGACGGCCAGAGCTTGGTGAAGCCCTCCGACTTGCCGAGGGCAGTGGCCCAGACGGCCTCGAGCACACCTGAGGCGATGAGGACGATCCACGACATGACGGCGCTCCTTCGGCCAGTCTTGTCGCGTTCCGGGTACTGGGTTCCCTCGTCCGGGGCCGCCGTCCGGCGACCTGTCCGAAGGCTAGCAACGCCGCCTGATCAGGCCCTGTGCAGGGCGCACGCCCGAGTCGTACGCTGGCGGCATGGCGCGCATCCGCGTGAACGGCGTCGACCTCCGCGTCGAGGAGCGCGGCGCGGGAGCGCCGATCCTCGGGATCCACGGGACGCCGAGTTGCGCGGCGCTCTGGGCCGATGCCGCGGAACGCCTCGCCGAGCACGGGCGGTGCCTCACATACGACCGCCGCGGCTTCGCGCGGAGCGGCGGTTCCGACGCGGATGCCGCGACGAGCCTCGACGACCACGTCGCCGACGCCGCGGCGCTGCTCGAGCAGGTCGACGCGACGCCTGCCGCGGTCATCGGCCGCAGCACGGGCGGCCTCATCGCGCTCGAGCTCGCGCGGCGCCATCCCGAGGCCGTCTCAGCGCTCGTCCTCCTGGAGCCCGCGCTCTTCACGACCGACGCCGCCACCCGGGCCTGGGCCGCAGACGCGCGCGGCCGGATCGCCGCCGCGGCCGCCGACCAGCCCGACCGCGCGGCCGAGGCCGTGTTCCGCATCATGCTCGGCGACGACGCCTGGACCGGCCTGCCGGAGGAGGCCCGCGACGCGTTCGCGACCGCGAACGGGGGCGTGCTCGCCGAACTCGCGGGCGACGGTCTCGACCTCTCCGCGCGTCCGCGGACGTACGAGCGGCACGAGCTCGCCGCCGTCCGTGCGCCGACCCTCATCCTCGTCGCCGACGCGTCGCCGGAGCCGCTGCACCGCGCGGCCGAGTGGATCGCGAACCGGCTGCCGAACGCCCGGATCGCGCACGTCGGCGGCGGCCACCTGATCGACCCGGCCGACCCCGCGGTCGCGGAGTTCATCGGCGCCCACGGCGCGGAATGAGGACGAGCGGGCGACCTACGTCCGCTCGTCGCTCGCCCGCTGAAGCGCCTCGCGATCGTTCACGCCGCGCGGAGGTCCGTCGGTCAGCTCCCGGCGAGCCCCGTCGGCGAGCCGCCGGACTCGGCCGCCCTGCCGGCCGCGAACCGCTCGGGCGCCGGACCCGACCCGTCCGCGAGGTCGGCGAGGATCCGCCCGACGACGGGCGTGAACTTGAACCCGTGGCCGGAGAAGCCCGCGCCGACGACGATCGGCCCGATCCGGTCGAGCACGAAGTGCTCGTCGGGCGTGGTCGTGTAGGTGCAGCTGATCGGCGTCACCGCGTCGGCGTCGACGCCGGGCAGCCAGTCGCGCGCGTAGCGCTGCAGGTCGGCGAGCTGGTCGGGCACGGGCAGGAAGTCGCGGGTGTCGGGGTCGACGACGGGTCCGACCCCGTGCCATCCGGCCTTCACGCCCTCGCCGGGCGTCAGCATGCCGTACACGGGCGATCGCCAGTAGGCGTACCCGTCGGCGGCGGCCCCCGGGAAGTGGTTGTAGCTCGGCCACGGCATCGACTCGTCGCGCACCGCGAAGTGCGCGGGGCCCTCCTGCGTGACGACGAGCGGCGGCAGCGCGAGCCCGCCGACGAGCTTCGTGGTCCAGGCGCCGAGCGTGACGACGGCCGTGCGGGCCACGAACACCTCCTCGACGCCCGCGTCGGTGACGGATGCCACGCGCGCGCGGTCCTCGCCGAGCGGCTCGATCCGCGTGGCTCGCGTTCGGTGCCGGACGTCGGCCCCCGCGGCGGCGGCCGTCGCGTGCAGCGCCGCGATCGTGGCATCCGCGTTCACCCGGCCCGCCTGCTCGTTGAACAGCACGCGAGTGTCGAAGCGGATGCCGGGCCAGCGGCGCGACGCCTCCTCGACCGGCAGGAACTCGGCCGGTATCCCGGCCGCCGTGAGCGCGGCGTGGACGGCGTCGAAGTGCGCGGCCGGGCCGTGGTTCGCGACCCCGACGAGCTCGAGGAGCGCCGCCCCCGACTCCGCCTCGAGTTCGCGCCACAGCGGCAGCGCCTCGACGAGCATCGCGATGTACGCGGGATCGGCGTACCCGACGTTGAAGTTCCGCGAGGCGCCGTGCGAAGCGCCGTTGCGGTGCCCCGGCTCGTACCGTTCGAGCAGCGCGACGTCGCGCCCGCGGCGGGCGAGCTGCCACGCCGTCGCAGCGCCCATCGCACCGCCCCCGACGACGACGGTCTCGACGTTGGTGATCGCGCTCATCGCACCTCCCGGAAGTGCTCGACCGTGGGGAACGGATCGTAGTACCCGTGCAGCAGCTCACGCCAGCGGGCGTACTCGGCCGATCCGCGGAAGCCCGGGTCATGGTCCTCGAGGCGTTCCCAGTGCACGAGGAGGAGGTAGTCGTTCGGCGTCTCGATCGAACGCGACAGGGTGAGGTCGATGAAGCCCGGCATCGACGAGATGATCGCCCGCGCCTCGGCGAAGGCGGCCTCGAACGCCGTCTCGCGGCCGGGGAGGACGGGCAGGATCGCGTGCTCGAGGATCACGCGTCCAACGCTACTCCGGGGGTGAGCGTGGCAGTCGTTCGCGCAAGATCGGCAGTCGGCGTCGGCGCCCGCTCGCGACCGCGACGGCACGATGGACGCATGGACCTCGACGACACCGCCGCCCTCATCGTGATCGACGTGCAGCAGGGCTTCGACGACCCCGACTACTGGGGCGAGCGCGACAACCCCGACGCCGAGGCGAACATCGCCCGGCTCGTCGGGGCGTGGGCGGATGCCTCGCGGCCGATCGTGCTCGTGCGGCACGACTCGCGCGAGCCCGGCTCCCCGCTCGCCGCGGGCACCCCGGGCAACGCCCTGAAGCCCGTCGTCGCCGACGCGCCGCACGACCTGTTCGTCGCGAAGGACGTGAACTCGGCGTTCTACGGCGAGCCCGACCTGCACGCGTGGCTCGGCGAGCGCGGCATCCGGCAGCTCGTGGTCTGCGGCATCCAGACGAACCAGTGCGTCGAGACCACCGCGAGGATGGCCGGCAACCTCGGCTACGACGTCGTGCTCCCGATCGACGCGACCCACACGTTCGAGATGGCGGGCCCCGGCGGGATCCGCCTCACCGCGGCCGAGCTCGCGCGTGCGACGGCCGTGAACCTCGACGGCGGCGGCTTCGCCAGGGTCGTCGCGACCGACGACGTGCTCGGCGGGTAGCGCGCGCCGCGGCATCCGTTGCCCCGCGTTACGGGCGCTGGCGGAGGTCGCGGCCGACCGGACTAGCGTGTCCCCATGGCAGACCGCGAATACGGCTTCAAGACCCGCGCCATCCACGCGGGCAACATCCCCGACGCCGAGGCGGGGGCCCGCGCGCTCCCCATCTACCAGTCGAGCGCGTTCGTCTTCGACGACACGGCGGATGCCGCGGCGCGCTTCGCGCTGCAGAAGTACGGCAACATCTACTCGCGCCTGGCGAACCCGACGGTCGCGGCGTTCGAGGAGCGCGTCGCGAGCCTCGAGGGCGGACTCGGCGCGGTCGCGACCGCGAGCGGGCTGTCGGCGCAGTACATCACGTTCGCGAGCCTCGCGGGCACGGGCGACCACATCGTCGCCTCGGCCAACCTCTACGGCGGCTCGATCACCCAGCTCGACGTCACCCTCCGCCGCTTCGGCGTCGAGACGACGTTCGTGCGCTCGTCCGACCCCGCCGACTACGCGCCCGCGATCACGGAGCGCACCAAGGCGATCTTCGTCGAGACGATCGCGAACCCGTCGGGCGAGATCGCCGACCTCGAGGGCCTCGCCGACGTCGCCCATGCGCACGGCATCCCGCTCATCGTCGACTCGACGATCGCGACCCCCTACCTGAACCGCCCGATCGAGTGGGGCGCCGACCTCGTGACGCACTCGGCGACGAAGTTCCTCGGCGGGCACGGCACCACGCTCGGCGGAGTCGTCGTCGAGTCGGGCCGGTTCGACTGGCACTCCGAGAAGTTCCCGCTGTTCGGCGAACCGGTGCCGAGCTACGGCGGACTGCAGTGGTCGGGCAACTTCGGCGAGTACGCGTTCCTCACGCGGCTCCGTGCCGAGCAGCTGCGCGACATCGGCCCGGCGCTCGCGCCGCACTCCGCGTTCCTCCTCGCGCAGGGCGTCGAGACGCTCCCCTACCGCATCCAGGCGCACATCGACAACGCGCGCGCGGTCGCCGAGTGGCTCGACGACGATCCGCGCATCGAGCGCGTGTTCTGGGCGGGCCTGCCCGACCATCCGCACTTCGAGCGCGCCGGCAAGTACCTGCCGAAGGGGCCGGGCTCGGTCTTCAGCTTCGAGGTGAAGGGCGGCCGCGAGGTCGGCCAGAAGCTCATCGAGTCGGTGAACCTGGCGAGCCACCTCGCGAACATCGGCGACGCGAAGACGCTCATCATCCACCCCGCATCGACGACGCACGCCCAGCTCACCGACCAGCAGCTCGTCGACGCGGGCGTCCTGCCCGGCGTCGTGCGCCTCTCGGTCGGCATCGAGGATGTCGAGGACATCATCGCCGACCTCGACCAGGCCCTGACCGCCGCGACGCGCGACCGCGTCCTGACCGCCGTGGGAGGCGACCGATGAGCATCGCGAGCGAGACCGGCGAGCACGTCGCCGAGGCGTCCGAGACGGATGCCGCGGCCGACGTCGAGACCGTGCGCCTCGTCAACGGGCTCTCGTGCGAGCTGCCCGCGAGCTCGCCGCTGGCGAAGCTGCTGAAGTCGCAGCGCACCTGGATCGGGCCCGACGCCAAGGCGCGGCTCCGCATCCTCAACGCGGCGAAGTCGGTCGCGATCGTCGGCGCCTCCCCGAAGCCGCAGCGCTCGAGCTACTTCGTGGGCACGTACCTGCAGCAGTCGAGCGACTACCGCGTGTACTTCGTGAACCCGAACGAGACCGAGATCCTCGGCGAGCCGGCGTACGCGAGCCTGACCGACCTCCCCGAGGTGCCCGACATCGTCGTGGTGTTCCGCCGCGGCAGCGACATCCCCTCCGTCGTCGACGAGGTCGTCGCCGCCGGTGCGAAGACGATCTGGGTGCAGCTCGGGATCTGGAACGAGCAGGCGGCGTACTACGCCGAGGAGCAGGGGCTGACGGTGGTCATGGACCGCTGCGTCAAGGTCGAGCACGCGCGCTTCCACGGCGGGCTGCACCTGCTCGGCTTCGACACCGGCCAGATCACGAGTCGCCGCGGCGGCCGCTGAGGCGCGGAGGCGGGCGACGCGACGGCGCAGCCCGGTCCGGCCCGCTCAGCGCATGACGGAGTCGTGCTCGGCGCGCAGGTACTTCGGCGCCTGCACGCGCCACGGCTCGGTGACGAGCTCGGCGAGGTGCTCGCGGTCGATCCGGGCCATCCGGAACGCGACCTTCGGCTCGCCCCACCTCGTGGTCGTGCGGAGGAACACCTCGGGCGCCATCTGCACGAGGGCGAGGGCGTCCACCGGATCGGCGACCTTGACGCCGACGACGAGCTCGGCCGCGATGATCTTCCGCATGTCTTCGGGGATGCTGGGCCACGGATGGCACTCCCACGCGTAGAGCTTCCGTCGGACGAACCACGCGGCGCCGCCCGTCATCGCGCGCTCCTCGCTCCCGGGAAGCCCGGCGGCGGCACGGCGCAGGTCGTCGAGGGTGGCCACGCACCGAGGCTACGCCGCCCCACCGTCAGGACGTCCGCGCCGGCGGACGGCCAGAGCCGGTCAGGCGGCGGGCCCCGTGGCGACGGCCGGACCGCCGGCGGAACCGGGCGCGTCGATCCCGTACGCGAGGATGTGCACCGACGTGCCGTCGGGGCGCTCGAAGGTGAACTCGCGGTCCTCGAGGCGCTCGAACCCCATGCGCTCGTAGAGCCGACGGGCCGGTCGCATCTGCTCGCCCGTGTTCAGCACGACACGACGGATGCCGCGGCTCGCCGCGAGCGCCAGGACGTGCCGCACCATGACCTCGCCGACGCCCCGGCCGCGCGCCGCGGACGAGACGCCCAGGAACCGGAAGTCGAGCTCGTCCTCGTACCGCGCGACGGCGGACAGGCGCCGGCCGGGTCGCGGCGTGGTCACCGTGCCGAGCAGGTCGCCCGTGGCGGCGTCGACGGCGACCCACACCTCGTGCTCGCGGGCACGCTCGTCGACGGCCTCGATCTCATCGAGGTAGGCGTCGGTCAGGTCGTAGTCCCCCGCATACGCCTCGCGGACGAGGCGTCCGGCCACCGCCGCCTCGTCGTCGCGCATGCGACGCACGACGAGCCCGCCGGTGGTGGAGGCGGGCGTGCTGAAGGTCGGGATGGAGTCGGTGGTGGGCATCCGAACCAGCCTACGCGGCGCCGGCTGTGTCGCAGCCGAGCAACGGCGACGTGCAGGGCCGGGGATCGGGCGATCCCCGGCCCTCCACGGCGGGTGCCGGGCGTCAGCCCGTGAGACCCGCCTGCCACTCGATGAGGTCGCCGATCTTCGCGACGAGCACGTCGTCCTGGAGCCCGTGCGCCTTGGCGTGGGCCTGTCGGAGGATCGCCACCGCGGTCGCGTGGTCGCCCGCGTCCGCGGCCGTCTCGGCCTCGGCGAGGTACTCGCCGACGCCGCTCCCGAGCATCTCCGCGCGCATGGAGCCGTCCGCGAGACCGTCGAGGACGCCGCCGACCTCGCCGAACGTCACGCAGTCGCCGCCGCCCTCGACGACCCCGGCCGTCCACTCGATCCCGCCGAGGATGTGGTTGAGGAAGAGCGGGTCGGACCACGCGGCGTCCACGTGCCCGGCGCCCTCGTACCAGGAACGACCGCCCTCGAAGTTGTGGCACCACGCGATGGGGTGATCGGCGCCCATCGCGCCGAAGCCCGGGTTGTACGTCGACTCGTCGAGCGTGAGCAGCACGTGCACGTCGTCGCGCGGGTTCGTCGTGAAGTTGTACCACTCGTCGAACCGCACCCACTCGGCCGGCAGCATCGCGGTCGACGGGTGCGTCGGGCTCTCGACCCGCATCGTCGCCGTCTGCTGGGCCGGGTGGTTGCGGAAGCGGGCGCTGCCGCCGGTCAGCTCGCTGTACCAGGGCACGGTGTGCATGGAGTCGGTGGCGGCGTGCAGCCCGACGTACCCGCCCCCACCGCGGATGTACCCCTGGAAGGCCGCCAGTTCGGTGTCGTTCAGCAGTCGCGGGCGGTTCGGGTCGAGGTTGTTGGTCGCATCCACGGGTGAGGCGAAGATGATGGTCGCGTACTTCGACAGGTCGTCGGCGGTCGTGAACGGCGAGCTCGGGAGGGTCAGCGCGGGTTGGCCCGGCGAGCTGCCCTGCGGCGGATCCCACACGTCGACGTCGAAGCCGTGCTCCTGGCCGAGGGCGATGATCGCGTTCGTGGTGTCGTCGATGTGCGAGTGGCGGAATCCGAGGGTCTCGCCGACGACGAGCACCTCGTAGTGGTCGTCCGCCTGGGCGGGCGCCGCGGCGATGCCGAGGCCGAGCGTGAGGCCGGCGGCGCAGAGCCCCGTGACGGCGAGCTTGGCAGGTTGCTTCATGGGTCGTTCTCCCCTTCGAGTGGACCGTTCCGATGCCGCCTGGGCGATCACATATGTTGCCGCAGCCGACATATTGCGCGACCGACACTATGCGGCGCTCGACGCAGATGTCAATCCCTTCCGTCGTTACCTGCGCATGAACTTGGCACCTTTCGTCGCGATCGGCATGAAAGTGCGCAGGTGCGCACCGTCGGTGCATTCCGGCGGACGACGGCCGCTCCGACGCACGATTCTGCGAATCCGCGGCGAATGCCTGCGCGTGCTGCGACGTAGCCTTGAGGGGTGACAGCGTTCGTCTCAGCCCTCGACCTGTTCTCGATCGGCGTCGGCCCCTCGAGTTCGCACACGGTCGGACCCATGCGGGCCGCACGGATGTTCGTCGACGGACTGGCCGCCGACGGCCGCCTCGACCGCGTGCGCCGCATCACCTGCTCCCTCTACGGATCGCTCGGGGCGACCGGCCTCGGCCACGGCACGCCCGACGCCGTGGTCGCCGGACTCGGCGGGCTCGCCCCGCACGACTGCGACCCCGACGACGTCCGCAGCGCCTGGACCCGGCTCGGCGACGGCGCCGAGGTCCTCCTCGCCGGCCGTCACGCCGTGCGGATGTCCCAGGCCGACGTCTCCCTCGAGCCCCGCACGCGTCTTCCGGGCCACCCCAACGCGCTCACCCTGCAGGCGTGGGGCGACGACGACGCGCTGCCCCTCGCCGAGGAGACGTACTACTCGGTCGGCGGCGGGTTCATCCGACGCGACGGCGACGCACCCGAGCAGGCCGAGGCGCTGCGGCATCCGCTCCCCTACTCGACCGCGGCGGAGCTGCTGGCGCTCTGCGACGAGCACGACGTGAGCCTGTGCGACGTCGCCTGGCGGAACGAGGTCGCCGTGCACGGCGAGGAGGGCATCGTCGCCGGCCTCGACGCGATCTGGGACGCGATGGCCGAGTGCGTCGCGCACGGACTCGCGACCGAGGGCACGCTCCCGGGCGGCCTCCGGGTGAAGCGCCGCGCGCCCGAGGTGCGCCGCCGCCTCGAGGAGTACGACCGCGACGAACACGTGCGGGACACCTCGACCGAGTGGCTGCACGCCTTCGCGCTGGCCGTCAACGAGGAGAACGCCTCGGGCGGCCGCGTCGTCACCGCGCCGACGAACGGGGCCGCCGGCATCATTCCCGCGGTCGGCCACTACTACCTGAAGTACGTGCCGGAGGCCGACCGCGAGGGCGTCCGCCGCTACCTGCTCACCGCGTCCGCGATCGCGAGCCTGGTGAAGAAGAACGCCTCGATCTCCGGGGCCGAGGGCGGATGCCAGGCCGAGGTGGGCTCGGCGTGCGCGATGGCCGCGGGTGGGCTCTGCGCCGTGCTCGGCGGCACCCCCCAGCAGATCGAGAACGCCGCGGAGATCGCGATGGAGCACCACCTCGGGCTCACGTGCGACCCGGTCGCCGGGCTCGTCCAGGTCCCGTGCATCGAGCGCAACGCGATCGCCGCGTCGACCGCGGTCTCGGCCGCGCGGCTCGCCCTGCACGGCGACGGCACGCACATCGTCTCGCTCGACACCGTGATCGAGACGATGCGCCAGACCGGGATCGACATGATGTCGAAGTACAAGGAGACGAGCGAGGGCGGTCTCGCAGTGAACGTCATCGAGTGCTGAACCGGGCCGTGTCCCCCGTATGGGTCGCTTCCGTCAGCGCGGGCGCTTCTGGGAAGGTAGCCGGGTGGACCCGAACATCGACCCCGGCATGCTGAACAACTTCGGCGTCGCCGCCCTCATCATCGGCTCGCTCATCTACCTGGCGAGCATCGCGCTGAGCCTCTGGATCGGCTACCTGATCATCAAGGCGGCGGTGCGCAACGGCCTCCGAGAGCACACGCTCTGGCTCGAACAGCGGCGCGGCCCGCTGCGCTGATCGGTCGTCGACACCGGGTCATCCCGTCGTCGGCGCGCCCCGACCCGTCGCGCCGGCGCGCGCCCGTGTCCCCCTAACACGCGCACGCGACGACCGGAGCACCGGTCTCGACGTTCGTCAGCGTATCGACCGCACGCCGCTCGCGCCCGCCGTCGCGCTCGACCTCGAATCCCTCGCGCACCCAGTACTCGAAGCCTCCGAGCATCTCCTTCACCGGGTGCCCGAGGGTCGCGAACGCGAGCGCCGCGCGCGTCGCACCGTTGCAGCCCGGTCCCCAGCAGTAGACGACGACGGGCGTCCCGGGATCGAGGCGCGCCGGCGCGACGTCCGCGATGCGACGCCCGGGCAGGTGCACCGCTCCGGGGATGCGCCCGGCCGCCCATGCGGCCTCGCTGCGCGTGTCCACGAGCACGAAGCCCGGGTCGGCCACGGCGAGCGCCGCCGACACGTCGGAGACGTCGGTCTCGAAGCCGAGCCGCGCGCGGAAGTGGCGGACCGCCTCGTCGGGCGAGGCGACGTGGGCGAAGAGCCCGTCGACGGATGCCCCGGCAGGGGCGGGCACGGGAGCAGTCGCGTTCGTCATGCTCCGATGCTCGCACCCGGAGGTCCTGGCCGTGGGCGCGAATCCGGTCCGCCGTGCGCGACATCCCGCCAGATCACCGGGCCGGCGCCTGCCGGGTGTCCCGTGCCGGCGGCAACGGGCAGACCGCTCCGACCCGGTCCCGGCGGGCGACGTCAGGCGCCGCGGAAGAACGCGCCGATCGCCGCACCGAGCGCGGCGAGGTCCTCGACGTGCGCGAGCTCCCGGGCCGAATGCATCGACAGCAGCGGCGGTCCGACGTCGACCGTGCGGATCCCCAGCCGGGTCGCCGTGAGCGGCCCGATGGTCGAGCCGCACGGGATCGCGTTGTTCGAGACGAACTCCTGTGTCGGCACGCCCGCGTCGCGGCACGCCGCGGCCCAGAGCGCGGCGCCCGCGGCATCCGTGGCGTAGCGCTGGTTCGCGTTGAGCTTCAGCAGCGGCCCGCCGCCGAGCACGGGGCGGTTGACGGGGTCGTGCCGCTCGGGGTAGTTCGGGTGGACGGCGTGGCCGGCGTCGCTCGACACGTGCCACGACGCCGCGAAGGCGCGGCGGCGCTCCTCGACGCCCGCGCCGAGTCCGGCGCCGATCCGGGCGAGCACGTCCTCGAGGAAGGGCCCGCTCGCGCCCGAGCGCGACTCGGAGCCGAGCTCCTCGTGGTCGAAGGCGGCGAGCACGCTGATGTGCCCTGCGTCGGCGGGTGCGCCGATGACGGCGGTCAGGCCCGCATGCACCGACGTGAGGTTGTCCATGCGCCCGGAAGCGAGGAACACGTCGCCGCGACCGAAACGTGCTGGCGCTGCGGAGTCGACGACGTGCACGTCGTGGCCGACGACCTCCTCCGGGTCGACCCCGGCGAGCGACGCGAGGTGGGCGACGACGTCGGCCGGGTCGCCGATCGTCTCGACGCCCCAGATCGGCTGCACGTGGCGCTGCTTGTCGAGCGTCAGCCCGTCGTTGTTCACGCCGCGGTCGAGGTGCACCGCGAGCTGCGGGATGCGCAGCAGCGGCCCGGTCGCGACGAGGTGGGTCGCGCCGTCTCGGGTCGCGAGCCGGCCTGCGAGCCGCAGCTCGCGGTCGAGCCACGAGTTCAGGAGCGGACCGCCGTAGACCTCGACGTTCGCCTGCGAGAGCCCGGCGGCGGCGCTCGACGGGTTCGGCTTGAGCTTGAACGACGGCGAGTCGGTGTGCGCGCCGATGATCCGGAACGGCGTCGTCGCCTCCGCGCCGTCGGGCTGCACCCAGGCGATCACGGCGCCGTCGCGGACGACCACCCGGCGCCCGGGACCGCTCGGCCAGGCGTCGCGTTCGTCGAGCCGGTCGAACCCGGCCGCCTCGAGACGGCGGGCCACCTCCTCGGCCGCGTGGAACGACGACGGCGATGCCGTCACGAACGCGGTGAAGTCCTCGATGTACGCGTCGACGTCAGGAGTGCCCATCCCTCCATCTTCGCAAATCCCGGCGGCCGCCCCGGACCGCCGCCCGGCCACCGCGCGACCGCGGCTCAGGCGAACCGGATGGTCGCCTGCAGCCTCGCGCGGATCTCCATGACGTCCGCGCCGCCGAGCACGGGCGAGCCGGGAATGCCCTCTCGGATGGCGCTCGCGAGCCGCGACCGCCGCACGAGCACGGCCGCCGCGCCGCGCAGCGACCCGCCGACCTCGAGCGGCAGGGCCGCGTCCTCGTCGGGGACGACCACGACGAGCGCGGTCGGCTTCACGCGCGCCGGCCGGGTGACGGCCTTCGCGCGCCCCGCGAGCAACCGGATCGGCCGCTCGCCGGCGAGGGCCTCCCCGACGAGTTCGCCGCGCTTGAACGCGACCGGTCCACCCCAGTCCTCCGACTGGATCGCGATGAGCCCGGTCGGTCCGAGCACGAGGTGGTCGAGCTTCGGCGGGAACCCTGGGCCCGCGGCATCCGTCGCGACGTCGTGCCAGACCGTGTACGCGATGCCGAGCGTCGCGAGGGCGCGGGCGGTCTCCTCCTCGGCGAGCGCGTCGGCGAGCACGTGACGGATGTCGCGCGGTGCCGAGCGCACGAGCGCCGGGTCGTACGGGTCGTCGAGGGTCACTCCGCGCCCCGCCCACTCGCGGATGAGGGCGAGGTAGCGTTCGCGCGTCCACCCTCCCGGGTGCCCGTAGGCGCGGGCCATCGGCCGCGAATCGCGTCGCGGCCGGGGTGCCGCGGGCGCCCACGCCTCGTGCTGGGGTTCCGCCATGCCGCCGGCCGCGCCGCGATCGAACGCCGCGCGCGCCTCAGGGGTGCCGACGAGCTCCCATGCCCGCTGCACGGCGTGGAACCGCGTGGCATCCCCACCCGTGTCGGGGTGCGCGTGCCGCAGCGCGCGTCGGTACGCGAGGCGCAGCGCCGCGGCATCCGCGTCGGAGGAGACGCCGAGCACCTCGTAGGGCGAATCGGACAGTGGGGAGTCGGGCATGGGCTCGCTTTCGGTGGCAGCCACGAGGATACCGTCGCCGTCGGTGATCTCGCCGTGCGGCGCCTCCGAGACCGCCTCAGCCGACGACGGGGCGCAGCATCCCGCCCGCGACGAGCTCGCGCGTCGCGGCCGCGAGCTCGTCCCAGAGCTCGGCGCGATCGACCTCGAGGAGGTCGGCGATGGCGTCGACGAGCACGCCGAGCGGCAGGTCCCCGTCGGCGGCGCCGACGAGCGCCGCGAGCCCGGTCCCCGCGTCGACGACCCGGCCGAAGCCGCCGCCCTGGCGCAGCAGGATGACGGTCGGCTGCTCGGCACCCGGCCAGTGGTGCCGTTCCTCGGTCACGTCCTCGGCGACGGCGAGGTGCAAGGCACGGAGCGCGTCGTCGTCGAGCGCGCCGACGAGGTCGGATGCCGCGAGGCAGGCCTCGAGGTGCGCGGCGAGCCCGCCGGTGACGTCGCCCAGCGGTCCGTGCAGCCGTTCGGCGCGCGCGAGCACCGGGCTGCGCCCCTCGTCCGGACGACGCAGGAGCACGTACCCGAAGCCGACCGATTCGACCGCGCGTGCCGCGAAGTCCTCGAGCCAGGCGCCGTGCAGTTCCTCGAACTCGGGGGTGCCCGGCCGCGTCCCGCCGTCGCGGATCCAGGTCTCGGCGTACTCGCTGGGGTCCTGCCGCTCGCGCTCGACGATCCAGTACTCGAGGCCCGCGCCGGCGGCCCACCCGGCGACGCGTTCGAGCCCGTCCGCGAGGTCGTCGCCCTGGCGCCGGTACTCCCAGTTCCCGAGCAGCTGCGCGATCCCGCCGGGGGCGAGGTGCGCGGCGGCACCGGTCACCACCGCCTCGACGATCGCGTCCCCCACCATCCCGCCGTCGCGGTAGTCGTAGGCGGGGACGCCGTCTCGTCGCGGGGTGATCACGAAGGGCGGGTTCGAGACGATGCGGTCCACCCGCTCGTCGCCAAGCGGCTCGTAGAGGCTGCCGAGCCGGAACTCGACGCCGTCGATGCCGTTGAGCGCCGCGTTCAGCCGGGCGAAGCGCAACGCGCGCGCCGAGATGTCGGTCGCGATGACCCGTTCGCTGAACCGCGACGCGTGCATGGCCTGGATGCCGCAGCCGGTGCCGAGGTCGAAGGAGGTCGCGATCGGCCGTTGCAGCAGCAGGCCGCTGAGCGTCATCGATGCGCCGCCGACCCCGAGCACGTATTCCTCGGGGAGCGCGCCGCCGGTCGCGAGCTCGCCCGGGTCGGACCCGATCCACCACTCCTCCCCGCCGACGGCATCGGTGAAGGCGTACGGACGCAGGTCGATCCGCGGCATCGCGCGGTCGCCCTCGAGCCGCACCAGCCCGAGCGCCTCCGCGCGCTCGATGCCGAGCCCGGGCAGTGCTGCGGCGAGGTCGACGGATGCCACGGGCATCCCGAGCACGAAGCACCGCACGAGCGTCGCCAGCGGGCGCTCGTCGGGCCGCGTCTCGGCGAGGGCACGGAGTGCGGGCACGCGATGGCCGCGGCGGAGCGCGGCACCCGGGTGGGTGGACGTCTCGGCGGCGCCGCGTTCCCACAGGGATTCGATCCCCGCGACCGTGTACCCCGCTGCGCCGAGGTCGGCCGCGAGCGCGTCGATCGACTCGGGATCGGGCGTGTCGTCGACCTCGGCGGAGTGTGTGCTCACGGAGTCATTCAACCAGCCGCACCGCGGCGGCTCCCCGCGGCCGCGATCCGCACCGCCCGAGGGCCCCGCAGGGGGCGTCACGAGATACCCACCCGCGAGTCGACGTCTCGTCGCCCGTCGGTCATCCGCCCGTCACCTCACGTCCATGCCCTGCCGGGGCGTGTAACCCGCACGACACACGCGCCAAGTACCGTCGGTTACGATCGGACGAGCGAGGGGAGGTCGCACATGGCAGAGCCGGCCACGCTCGAGCGCCTGCGACAGGACGCGCGAGACGAACTCTCCGCACTCATCGAACTGCGGTGCCGCCTCGGCGAGGACCCGTGGGCCTTCCTGCCCGAGCTGCCCTCGGTCGACGAGCAGGTCGTCGCGACGCTCCGCGAGGAGCGCCTGCACTCCGAGCGCTGGAGCCCGGCCCGTGCGCGCGCTTACCACCCGACCGCGCGTCGCGGGGCCGCCGAGCGCTTCGAGTTCGAGATCCTGCGCGACATCGCGATCGACCACCCTGAGCTCAGCACCGCGGTGTGGAGCATGCTCGGACGGGTCCCGACCGCCTGGTGACCGACCGCCCGGCGCTCGACCCCTCGGCGCCGGACCCGGTCCGACTCGTCACGCGGCGCCGTCGAGTCAGGTCGCGGCCGGAGCCCTCGCCGCATCCGCCTGTCGCTGCACCCGCATCCAGGTGAGGAACCCGATGAGCGTGAACACGCCGTAGAACAGGTACATCAGCGCCGACGCGTAGTACCCGGCGCTCACCAGGAGCGGGACGCCGACGATGTCGACCGCGACCCAGATCAGCCAGAACTCGGTCCAGCCGCGCGCCATGCCCCAGGTGGCGAGCAGCGAGCCGACGAAGATCCACGCGTCGGCCCAGACGGGCTCGAACGACCCGAGCGCCCGGAAGAGCGGGGTGAGTGCGAGCGTCCCGCCGACGAGGAGCACGGCGAGGCGCACCCGCTCCCGGCCCGTCGCCCAGCGCGGCGTCACCGCAGGTGCCGACGCGTCGCCGTGCCGGTTGCGCGACCACTGGATCCAGCCGTAGATCGACACGATGATGAACATCACCTGGCGAGCGGCCTGGCCGAGCAGGTTGACGGGGTTCGGCGTGCCGAACACGGCGCCGAGGAAGACCGTGAACAGCAGCGCGTTGCCGATGATGCCGACCGGCCACGCCCACACCCGGCGTCGGAGTCCGCCGAGCGCCGACGCGAGCCCGAACGCGTTGCCGACGACCTCACGCCAGAGGATGACCTGGTCGCCGATCACCAGTTGCGCGTCGAACAGCCACGCGATCGGGTTCACGGCGCGACCGCCGCACCGCCGCGCCCTCCCGACCGGGTGCGCTGCGCGCGCCGGATCAGACCGCCCACCGCCCGCCAGCCCAGCAGGAAGAGCACCAGCGTCACCGAGGCGACGAGCACGAACGCGAGCGCCGCGCCGGCCCCGGTCATGAGGCGCAGCAGCATGCCGACGACCACGGCCGAGACCCACGCCGAGACCCCGGTCGGCACGATGGCGAGCGGATGCCGCCACCCTCGCACCACGAGCCATCCGACCGCCAGGCCCACGAGGAACGGCCACGCCGTCTCCCACACGCCGGCGACGTCGACCGCCTCGCCATGGCTGGCCCGACCGATCGCGGCGAACACGACGACGAGGACGGCGTCGGCCGCGCCGGCGAGGACCGCCGTGACGGGTGGACGCGAGGCGGGGGCGGGCATGCGACCATCGTAGGTCGCCCGGCGCCGCCTAGCCGACGGCGAGCAGTTCGGCCGCCGTCGTCACGGGCAGTGCGCACACGAACGACCGGCACCGGTATGCGGTGGCCCGGTCGTCTCGAGGCGTTCGGCCAGCGAACAGCTCGAAGCCGGCGTCCGCGAACGCGGCCGCCTGCGACTCGGTGACCATGGCGGTGACGGATGCCTCCTGCCGGCGCACCGCCTCGAGGAGCTCCGCTGCAGCGCGGCCGGGCCCCACGGGCGCGGCGGTGGCCACGTCGGGGACGACCACGACGAGCTGCACGAGCGGCGCGGCGAGCCTCGCCATGACGCCGAGTGCTCCGCCGAACGCGATCGGACGGGTCGGGGCGATGCCGGCGACCACGCGCATCGCCGCCTCGGCCAGGTCCCGGTACCGGTCTCCGGCTCCGATCGCGGCGAGACGCCACGCGGCGTCGGCACACGCCGTCAACCCCGACGGTGCGGCCCCCTCCGCCGGATCGTCGGCGAAGCCGAGGCCGCGCGCGGCGAGCACGGGGTCGCCGCCACCCGGTGCGGCGAACGGCAGGTGCGCCACCACCGCCCCACCCGCGCTCACCGCCGCATCCGGGCCGGACGCGGTGGCCGCCGCCTCGACCGCGGCGTCCACGAGCCGTCGGGCCGCGATCGCGTACCGCACCTCGCCGGCCGCCAGGGCGAGCCGCACGAGTCCGCCGGCGAGCATCCCGGTGTCCTCGAGGGTGGCGGGCGCGCTCGAGGCCCGGCCGTCGAGTGAAGCGCGTACGAGCGTTCCACCGTCACGCACGTGGTCGGCGAGGAGCCGGTCGGCGGCCCGCCGCGCGGTCGCGATCGCGTCGGCATCGCCGAACACCTGTCCGGCGCGCGCGAGCGCGCCGATGGCGAGGCCGTTCCACCCGGTGAGGAGCTTCGCGTCGAGCGCCGGCGGTTCGAGGTCCGCGCGATCCCTGGCATCCCTCCGGTAGTACCCGCCTTCGTCGCGGCGGCCGTCGACGACGCTCTCCGAGTCCTGGGCTGCGGCGAACCCGCCACCCGTCAGCTGCATCCGGTCCGTGAGGAACGAGACGACGCCCGAGGCCAGGGCGTCGAGGAAGGCGGGCCGCTCGTCGCCGGTCGCGAGTTCGGCCGCGACCTCGAGCAGCTGGGCGTTGTCGGTGAGCATCCGCTCGTAGTGCGGCTCGCTCCAGTCCGTGCGCGTCGCGTACCGGAAGAATCCCCCCTCCACCGGGTCTCGGAGGGGCGAGGCGCCCATCTTCCGCAGCGTGCGCGTCGCGAGGTCGCGCCCGTCGTCGCCGACGGCGGCGAGGAAGCCCAGAACCGGCGCGACCGGGAACTTCGGTGCCGACCCGAACCCGCCGTGCACGGCGTCCTCGTCGGCGACGAGCAGTCGGACCGAGTCCTCCAGTACCGCCGGGCTCGGCAGTCCCGCGTCGGTTCGGGCGACGGATGCCGCGGCGACGGCCTCACCGACCGCCTCCGCCGTGCGATCCAGTTCGTCGCGACGTTCGCGCCACGCCGCGTCGACGGCGTCGAGTACGTCGCGGAAGGATGGGATGCCCTGCTGAGCCCGAGGCGGGAAGTAGGTGCCGGCGTAGAACGCGCGCCCGTCGGGTCGGGCGAACACGGTCAGTGGCCACCCGAGTTGGCGCGTGAACGCCGAGGCCGCCGCCAGGTAGCTCGCGTCGACCTCAGGGTGCTCCTCGCGATCGACCTTGACGGCGACGAAATTCGCGTCGAGGATCGCGGCGATCGCCGGATCGCTGAAGCTCTCACGTGCCATGACATGGCACCAGTGGCAGGTGGCGTAGCCGATCGACACCATGATGGGCACGTCGCGACGACGGGCCTCCTCGAAAGCGGCCTCGCCCCACGGATACCAGTCGACCGGGTTGTCGGCGTGCGCGCGAAGGTACGGACTCAGCGCGTCGGCCAGTCGATTCGCCATCGACCCAGCGTAGGCGCATCCGCTCGGCGGGCGTGTGGGTGTCGTTAACTGCAGAAGAGCCGCCCGGCGTTGGGCGGCTCTTCTGTCAATGTGTGTCCGGCGGTGTCCTACTCTCCCACAGGGTCGCCCC